>NZ_JBEZFO010000006.1:0-329887 GCF_040649495.1 Micromonospora sp. NPDC048947 | reverse complement strand
ATCCGCTGTTCGGGGCGCCGGGGGCCCGCCGCCGCCGGGGGGGGGGGCGGTGCGCCCCCGGCGCTTGTGTGCTCCCGGGGTGTTCCCGGCGGGGGGGGGGGGGGGGCCCCCCCCCCCCTCCGGTACTGCGCGGCGCTCAGACGCTCGGCCGCTTACCGATCCACTTCTCGTAGATCGTGTTGTACGTGCCGTCCTGCTTGGCCTTGGCCAACACCTCGTTGATCTTCTTGAGCAACTCCGGGTTGGTGTCCTTCTTCACGGGGAAGCCGTACTGCTCACCGGTGTCGAACTCGGCGGCGACCTCGAACCCGCCCGGGTTCTTCTTCAGGTACTCGGTCCAGACCGGCAGGTCGTTGATGGCGGCCTCGACCTGGCCGTTGGAGACGGCCTGCTGGAGGGCGGCGAGGTCCTCGAACTCGACGAGCTTCAGGCCCTTCTCCGCCTCGAACTTCTTGGCGTAGTCACGACCCGTGGTGGCCGCCTGGACGCCGAGCTTCCTGCCCTTGAGGTCGTCGAGCGACTTGTACGTCTTGCCGGTCTTCACCAACATCGCCTGGGTGGCGTCGAAGTAGGGATCCGAGAAGTCGACCACCTTCCGCCGCTCCTCGGTGATGGTCATGCCGGCGGCGGCCGCGTCGCACTTGCCGGTGTTGAGGTCCTGGCCCGACTTGATCCCCTCGAACGGGGTGTCGATGATCGTCTGCTCGACGCCGAGCTCCTTGGCGACCAGGTCCATGATCTCGACGTCGAAGCCGGTCACCGTGCCGCTGGCGTCCTTGGACTGGAACGGCGGGTACGGCAGATGGGTGCAGACCGTCAGCTTGCCCGCCGCCACCAGCTTGACGCCGCTCGCCTGGACCTCACTGTCGTCCTTCTTCGCACAACCCGCGGTCAACGCGAGGGCGGTGACGGCCACGACGAGGCCGGCCTGACGGACGGCGCTTGGGAACCTCACGGCTGTGTCCCTCCGATTCGGCTTCCATTGCACAGAAAGCCAATCTGGTTCATAGACTTTGCGATAAGCGACCGTACCCGATCCGTCGCATCGCCCCCAGATCACATCGTGACCGCTCGGCCGCCCCGTCCCGGCCGCCTCCGCCGGCAAACCCGACACTTGCCCCGCAACGTGCCTCAGCCACCGGTTCCGTCGGCCGCCCCGTCCGGGGTGAGGGCCCCCTCGTGGGGGTCTGTGTCCAGGAACACATGCTGGTGGCCCTTGCCGGAGTCGACGCTGATCTGGTCGAGCTGGGTAGCCGCGACCGACCAGATCGTCGCGGCCTCGGCCGCCTGCCGCGCGCTGACGTCCAGCACTGCCGCACGTTGCGCCGCCGGAACACCGGCCGCCAGCGCGTAGGCGTCGACGGCCAGCGACGCCTGCTGGACCGCTCCGCGCAACCCTCCGCGCGCCACGTTGGTGGCGGTGGCCCCCGACGGCGGGTCGGCGAACGGCTCGGCCGCCTGGCGCATGACCTCCTGCCACTGGCGTGCCTTCGCCGGATCCGGCGCACGTCCGCCGGTCGTCTCCGTCTTGATGCCCGCCAGGACCGGGGCGACCTGGTCGCGGACCCGTCGAGCCGTATCGATCAGCTCCACGATCTGCTGGGCGTCCCGCTTCGCCTCGTCCTGTTTGATGCTCGCGATGGTCGCCTCGGTGGCGTCCGGACGGCCCACCTGGTAGCCGATCAACCCACCGAGGAGCGCGGTGACCAGTGCGATCACGCCCGCGACGGCCGCGAAGCGCACTGTGCGCTGGCGGCGCACGTCGGCCTTGTCCAACTGGTAGGAGGGTCGGCCGGTGCGGCGCGCCATCGCATCTCCTCACATCGATGGTGTGGGGCCAAAGATTAGCCGCCCCCGTGTCGTCCGTCGATAGCGAGGGCTTTGACACACGCCCGCTAGACGGGGTAGCCCCACTCGGCCAACGACTTCTCCAGCACCCGTTCGATCGCGGCGAGCTGCGCCGGGCTGAGTTCGTCCCGGTACGCCTCCGCCCGGCCCAGCGTGAAGTCGTACCGGGAGAAGCCCTTCTCGAAGGCGCTCGACCAGCTCAGGCCGAGGAAGTCGAGCATCCGGCCGACCTGCTCGCGCGGCTGCTCGACCAGGTCCTCGTAGCGCACGTCCAGCCACTGGTCGGCCGGGTGCCGCAGCCGGGCCTGCGCGAAGGCGTCCATCAGCATCTTCCAGCCCAGCGCGGCGAGCACCTGGAAGGAGCGACCGGACTCGACCCACTCCTCCCGCAGGTCGGACGGGAGCGGGCCATAGATCCAGTTGTCCGGCCCGCGCCAGCCGTCCCACCAGCCCATCTGGAGCCACGAATTGGCCACCGCCCGGCCGTCGCGCACCACGTTGACCACCCGCAGCTCCGGGTACGCGGCGTGCAGCAGGCCGGTTCGCGGCCACCCGGTGACGTGCTGCACCAACTGCTGACAGCGCTGCCGTGTGATCCGCTCGTCGAAGAAGGCCCGCAGCCGCCGGGCCACGAACGGGGTCAGGTCCTCGGCGACCAGGTCCCGACACGGTCGGGAGAAGCCGGCCAGCACCTGCCGGTCGAGCAGGTGGTACGCCTCCGACGGCGCCACCCGGAGCCGGCCCCGTTCCAGCAACCGTCGACTGTGCCGCAGCGAGGTCATCCCCGCCGGGCGCGGCGTCGAACGCCGGTAGAGCGCGCCGTTGAACCTGCCCTTGGGGTTGAGTCGGGCCAGTTTGTCGTCCAGACCGGAGACGAAGCCGACAGCGGGATGCCGGGAGAGCAACTCCTGGACCAGTGTCGAACCGCAGCGACCGGTGCCCACCACCAGTGAGAGCATCGTTCAGCCTTCCTGCCGGGTGGCGGGTGACGAGGAGACGGCCGCGTCCGCGGCGAGGCGGGCGGCGGGAGAGGTGGCCGCCGGGCGGCGCAGCGGGTAGCCGAACCGGGACAGGGCCACAGCGGTCAGCCCGGTCACCACGACGTAGGCGCGGGTGGGCAGCCCGGTCAGCCACTCGGTGTCGGCGACCACGTCGACCAGCCCGGTGCGGTGCCGCGACGGATTGCCGGCCACCGAGTGGGTGGGGGTGAGCCGTACCGTGGCCGGTGTCGGAAACGGAAGCTCGTCGGGGGTCGCGCCGACGAAGCTGGCGATCCGGGCGGTGGCGCCGGCCGGGTCGGTGACGAAGTCCTCGTACCGCACCCGCAGGTAGCGGCCCGGCGCGCGACGGCGGTCGCCCCACAGTCGTACTGTCGCGGTGTTCCAGACCAGCCAGAGCAGCGCGGCCTTGCCGACGGGTGGCCGGCTCATCAGCTCATCGTCGGCGCGCCCGTCCAGCGGGCGTCGGCGACGCCAGGAGTACGCGGTGGCGCGCGGGTCGCGCACCACGTGCAGGACGTACAGGTCGATGCCGGGCAGGCTGCCGAGCAGAGCACCGTACGGCGGCAGCTTGGACGAGTCGACGATGACACCGTCCGACCGACCGGCCAGGGCGTGCTCGGCGATCGAGGCGTAGAGCCGGGCCAGTTGCGTGTCGTCGGGGTGGCCCGCGACCGGCGGCTGCCCCCGACGCTGGCGGCGCAGCAGTGCGGGCAGTCCGCGCAGCCGCAGCCGCTGGGCCAACCGGGCGGCGATCCCGGCCGGGTCAGCGTCGGTCAGGTCGGCGCGCACCCGCGCCCAGAGCGGGCAGTCGGCGACCGGGGCACCGCAGCCGCACTGTCGGTTCTCCAGGATGCCGCGCCGCCACAGGTACCGCAGCTCGCCCGCCGCGAAGAAGCCCGGCAACTGTCCCAGGACGGTGGTGACCAGCGTGCTGCCACTGCGACCGCTGCCGGCGAGGTAGAGCACCCGTACCGGGCTCACCGGGCCGCTCCCCCACCGGCGGCGGCCCGGCCGGCCCGCCGCCGCGACGGCAACGCCTCCGCGGCCTCCGCGTACAGCCCACGGATCCGGTCCAGGTGCCGGTCCGGGCCGAACTGGGCGGCGATCTTCGCCCGGCCGGCCCGGCCCATCCGGTACGCCCGCTCCGGGTCGGCCAGGAGGTCGTTCAGCGCGTCGCCGAGGGCCGTCGGCGCATCGGCGGCGACAATGCGACCATCCACCTCGGGCTGGACCAGCTCGGGAAGCCCGCCCAGGTCGGTGGCGACCACCGGCACACCGCAGGCGAACGCCTCCAGCACCGTCATCGGTTGGTTTTCGTGCCACCGGGACGGCACGGCGACCACAGCCGCCGACCGGATCAGCTCGTGCAGGCGCGGCTTGTCGAGACGGCCGTGGAACCGGACCCGGCCGGGCACCCGCCGCGCGGCGAGCGCCTCCAACTCCGGTCGGGCCGGACCGTCTCCGGCGATGTCCACCATTACCCCGTCCGGCAGCGCGGCGGCCGCCTCGATCAGCACGTCGACACCCTTCTCCGGAGCCAGCCGCCCGGCGAAGACGACACCGCCGCCGGGCGTCTGCTTGGCCGCGACACCGGTCAGGTCGACGAAGTGGTTGACCACCCGCAACCGGTCCGGGTAGACGCCCGCGCGGCGCATCACGTCGGCCAGGAACTCGCTCGGGCTCACGAAGAGCTGCACCGGGTCGTACGCGTCGAACTGCCTGTGCAACCAGGACTCGACGGCGAGCAGGCCACTGCGCGACAGCGACCCGTCCTTGCAACGGCGACGGGCCGCCTGCAACGGGCCACCCGTGACGCACGCCTGGCAGGGGCGGCCCCGGTCCAACAGTTGGTAGCTCGGGCAGGCGAGCTTGTAGTCGTGCAGGGTCAGCACGCACGGCACACCGGCGGCGCGGGCCGAGGCGAGCACCGACGGGGAGAGCTGGTGGTAGATGTTGTGCAGGTGCAGCACGTCCGGCCGAAAATCGTCGATCACCCGGGCCAGCCCGCGGCGGCTCGTCGGTGACCACAGCATCCGGCCGACGGCCACCGCACGGGGCCACACACCGCTCGGCGCCGGCTCCAACACCACTTCGGACGGAAACCGCGCGGCGTACGGCAGCGGCGACTCGTTCTCCGGGTGGCTCATGCCGAAGTAGGCGACAGTGTCGCCGGCAACCCGTTGCAGGTCGGCGAGATCGAGCAGATACCCCTCCGCGCCGCCACGGCGGTAGAGGAACTTGTTCACATGCAGCACGCGCATCGACTCGCCCTGCTCACGTCGATCGGGCGAACCGGGCCCGGAGGTGATGACCGGGGTCTGCCCGCCCCGGCCAGGGCCCACGGTATGCAGGGCAGGTCGGCGAGTCCAGCTCACGTTTGGCATGTGGCTGAACGGGTGATCTTCGTCTGCCCGTGCGGTCCGCGGCCTGGCCTCCCGCCATGATCTCCCGATAGCCTGGCTGCCGCCGGTCACACCCGCTCTGGTGCAGGGCCGCAACGGTGTCCGACGAGGAGGACCGTGACAGCCGACGACGAGGTCTCCGCGCTCGCGTACACCGCGCGGCGGGTCCGGCGGCATCTTCGCTGGGCGCGTACCGAGGGGATCGGACGGCTGATCGAGGAGGACCGCCTCAACCCGATCGACCGGATCAGCACCGCAGTGGCGAAGCGACGCTGGCGACGGCGGGCCGGCCGGACGCCCGGCTCGGCGATGCCTGTCTACCTTGTCGGTCTGCAACGCTCCGGCACGAACATGCTGGTCCGGGGCCTGGACGCCGCCGGAGAGGTCGAGGTCCGCAACGAGAACGACGCCACCGTCTTCCATCGCTTCCAACTGCGCCCCGACCCGGTGCTGACCGCCGCAATCCAGCGCAGCCGGCACGCGTACGTCCTGGTCAAGCCGCTCTGCGAGAGCCACCGCGTGGACGAGCTGCTGGCCCTGCCGGGGTTGACGCCCGGGCGCGCGCTCTGGGTCTACCGCGACGTCGACGACCGGGCCCGCTCCGAGGTCGCCAAGTTCGGTGACGCCAACCTGCGGGCCCTGCGCGCGATCGCCGACGGAAGCATCGGCCGCCGGTGGCAGGGGCAGCGCCTCGACGCCGACACCATCGAGCTGATCCGGGCCCACGACCCGCAGCGGTTGGATCCGCACAGCGGCGCGGCGCTGTTCTGGTACGTCCGCAACTCGCTGTTCTTCCAACTTGGCCTGGACCGGCGGGCCGACGTGCTGCTCTGCCGCTACGACAGCCTGGTCGCGGAGCCCGCCGCGCAGCTCCGACGGCTCTGCGCCTTCCTCGACTTTCCCTACCATCCCCGGCTGCACGCGCACATCGCCCCACGCGCGTCGCACGACGCGGCGGGCCACCGACGGCTACCGATCGACAGGGGCGTCCGGGCCCGCTGCGACGAGCTGACCGACCGGCTCGACCGCGCCGCGGCCGACGTCCGCTCCGAGACGACGAAGGCGGTCGACAGTGGCTGAGACCGGAACCCGTACCGCGCCGATCTTCCTGGTCGGCTGCCAGCGGTCGGGCACCACGATGGTGCGCCTCGTCCTGGACTCGCACTCGCGGATCAGCTGCGGCCCGGAGACCCGGTTCCTGCCGGACCTGCGACGGATCGTCGGCCGGGACTGGGAACGACTGGCCCGCTTCGGTTTTCCGCGCGAGGACTGGCTGCGCCGCATCCGGGACTTCTTCGGCGGTGTGCACGCCGACTACGCCGCCGCGCGGGGCAAGACCCGGTGGGCCGACAAGACCCCGCTGTACGCCATGTCCCTCGACTTCGTCACCGAGGTCTTCCCGGACGCCCAGATCGTGCACCTCATCCGGGACGGACGCGACGTGGTGGTCTCGCACCGCAAACGGTTCGGCTACTGGTCCGCCGTGAAGTGCGTGGTGAAGTGGCCGCGCTACATCCGCGCCGCGCGGGCCGTCGGCGCCACACTGCCGGCGGACCGCTACTACGAGCTGCGCTACGAGCAGGCGGTCAGCGAGCCGGAGAAGACGATGCGCGCGCTGTTCGAGTTCCTCGGCGAGCCGTGGGAGGACGGCATCCTCGACTACGACAGCAAGCAGCACGACGTGGCCCAGAAGTACACCACCGAGGCGGAGCGACGACGCGCGGCGGTGGGCGACACCGCGCCGATCTACGGCTCCCGGGTGGGCAGCTACCGCCACGAACTCGACCCGTTCCTCCGCCTGCTGGTCTGGATCTTCTCCGGTCCGACCCTGCGCGCGCTGGGCTACCGGTGACCCGCCCCGGCCGGCTGCGCGCGGTCGCCACCGCCGTCGCCGCCACGCTCCTGCTCACCGCCGGCTGCACCGCCGACGGCGACGATCCACCGCCGACCCCCACCCCCTCCGCGACGGCGACACCCGCAGTCGGCACGCCGGGGCGCACCGCCGACCAGGTGAGCAACCCGTTCGGCGCGCACTGGGACTGGTCGCGGTACCAGCAGTTCGAGCCGTACCTGCGCCGGCTCGCCGGTTCGGCGACGTACGAGGAGATCTCCTGGTGCGAGATCGAACGGACCTCGGGGCAGGTCGACTGGTCCGGGCTGGACGACATCGCCGCACGCAGCAGAGAGCTGGGCATCACACTGCACCTGAAGATCCGTACCGGCGTGTGCTGGGCGACCGGTGGCACCGCCCGCTACACCCGGGGCGCGGCGAAGAAGACCGAGTCGGCGATGCCCACCGACCTCGGCGCGTACCAGCGGTTCGTCCGCTCGGTGGTGCAGCGCTACGGCCCGTACGGGGTGCGGGAGTACGCCATCGAGAACGAGGTCAACGCGCCGAGCTACTGGGCCGGCAGCCCCGAGGAGTACGCGCGGCTGGTCCGGGCCGCCGCCGAGACCATCCGCGCGACCGACCCGAAGGCGCTGGTGGTCGACTCCGGCATCAGCAGCGTCGCGTACGGCATGGGTGTCGCCGACCGGCTGGTGCGCGCCGGTCGGGTGCCGGAGGCCATCGCCGCCTACCAGGCGTACTTCCAACGTCGGGTCGGCACCCGGGGGCAGCAGATCCCGGCGGTGACCGGGGAGGCGCAGCTGCGCCGGGCGCTCGGGACCGAGACCAACAGCCGCAGCCTGCGCTTCCTGGCGGTGACCGAGTCGCTGCTGACCGACCGCACCGTCGACGTCCGTCAGGTGCACTTCTACGAGCACTTCAGCGGGGTGGCCCCGCTGCTGGACTACCTGCGCGCCACCACACCGCCGGGTACGGCGATCCAGGCGTGGGAGGTCGGGCAGTTCTGGCGCGACGGCGACGGCGACCCGGCCAGCCGCGCGGCGGAGATGGTCAAGACGGTCACCCTGCTGGTCGCCGGCGGGATCGGCGAGATCAGTTGGCTGCCGTTGGCGTACAACCCGAACAACGCCGCCGGCAGCGAGGTCCGCTACGGCCTGCTCGACCCGGACGGCACCGAACGCGAGGCCGGCCGGATGCTGGCCGCCCTTGTCGACGCGGCCCGGGACGCCACGGTCACCCCGCTGCCCGCCCCGGTGGCCGGCAGACTGCACGGGGTCGCGTTCGTCCGTGGTGGACAGAGCACGCTGGTGCTCTGGTCGGCGTCGAAGACGCCGGTGACGGTGCCGGCGACACCGGGCGGACGGACCGGGGCGGTGGGCTCCCCGCTGGGCGCGGCCGGTGGCGGCACCACAGTGACCGACGTCCCCGTCCTGCTCCGCGCCGACCAGCCGGTGGACCGGATCCTCGCCACCGTCCGCTAACGGGCGGGCCAGGGGTCGGGCCAGTCGAGCAGGGTGGCCAGGCGGGCGTTGTGCGGTGCGAAGTGGCCGCTCAGGCGCTCCCGCAGCTCCGGTGTGAGCTGGGAGGGGCCGTGGTCGACGCGTCGGGTGTGCCTGGTGAACGCCTCAGGGGTGAAGGCCGGCAGGCCGAGGAAGCGCAGCACGTCGCCGTACGTGCCGGCCGGGTCGGTGTGCAGGTCCTCAGTCCGGGCGACGTGGATCCGCTCCCGCGGGACCTGCGCGAACCACCTGTCCAACTGCTCGGCGTAGCGGCCCCGGGCCGCGTACGAGTAATGACGCAACGCCCGGTGCGCGGCGGCGCTGTCCGGACCACCACGCGTCGCCCGGGCCAGCCGCTCCTCCTCCGCGTCGAGCGCGGCGGCGAAGGACAGCGGCTCGACGCCGTACGAGCGGGTGTGCAGGTAGTGCGAGTAGGCCCGCTGCACCGGGTCGCGCAGCAGGACGACGAAGCGGGCCTGCGGCAGTGTCGCCGCGACCCGGGCCGGCACGCTCGGATGGAACAGGTAGTAGGGGCTCGCCTCGAACGTGCGCTCACCCGGGGCGAGACGAGGGAAGTGCCCCCGGTACCACCGCGTGCCCCGGGCGTGGTGGACGCTGAAGTACTGCAACTCCTTGCCGCTGGCCACCCGGACCTGCGGATGGGCGGCGAGGTGGTGATACAACGACGTGGTGCCGCAGCGCTGCCCACCGATCACCAGGAAGTCGGGCAACGGGCCGGGCTCCCCCGGCTTCGCCGCGCGCCCCCAGGCCCGCGCCGCGCGTACCCCCCGACGCAGCCGGTCGGTGACCTGACGCCGCACGACGCCGCTCACGAGCGGACCACGGGGCTGCCGGTGCCCACACCGGCGCCGTCGGCGGGCTCGGCCGACACGCGTCGACCACCTCGGCGGGTCGCCGAGCGCAACACCATGACGTCCTCCCGACTGAGCCCGAGGGCGAGCACCACGGCGAGGTACACCGCCACTACCGCGACCAGACCGACAACGAGCTGCGCGGTCCCGCCCCCGACCAACCACCGCACACCGAACCCGACACCCATCGCGACCAGCGCGGCGACCAGGCCCTTGACCATGCCCGCCGTCACCGGCACCGTGTGCACCTGCGCGCGCACCTGCCAGACCCGGGCGACGTTCACCGAAGCCAGCGACACCGCCCAGGCCACCGCCGCGCCGAGAATGCCGTACGCCGGGATGAGCCAGAGGTTGAGCAGGACGTTGAGCAGCAGGGCCGCGAGGTTGTCCACCATGTTGACCGAGACCCGGCCGGACATGTTCAGCAGCGTCCCGCACGGCCCGGTGGCGGCGTTCACGAGCTGGCCGAGCGCCAGCACCACTGTCACCGCCGCACCGCCGGCCAGACCCGGCCCGCCGACCAGACGCAGCAACTGCTCCGGAAAGACCAGCAACGCCACGAAGGCCGGCAGCGACAGCCGGAGCACCCAACCGGTGGCGACCCGGTAGATCCGGCGGACCTCGTCCAGTCGACCCTGGTGGTAGAGGTGCGCCAGGTGCGGGCCGAACGAGGCGTTGACCGGTGCGAGCACGAACACCGCGATGGTGACCAGCCGGGTCGCCACGTGGTAGACGCCGATCGCGTCGGGACCGTAGTCGAAGAAGCCGAGCAGCAACGCGTCCACCCAGATCAGCCCGGTGGACGACAGCGAGGAGACCCAACTGACTGTGGAGAACCGGAACAGCTCGCCCGGCCGGTACGCGGGCCGGGCGGCGGGCACCCGGCCCACCATCCGGGCGAGCGCCACGAGGGCGAGCCCGGCCGCGCTCCAGCTCGCCGCCACCAGCGCCCAGAACGCGCCGGTCAGGCCCGCACCGACGGCGAGCGCCAGCGCGGTGAGCACCAGCCGGGCGGCCGGCTCGTAGACCTGGCCGATGAGGGCGTAGGCCCGTTGCGTGCGCCAACCCCGGGTGGCCGCGAGCGCGGCCTCGCAGATAGTGGCGGCGGGCAGACAGAGCGCCGCCAACCGCAGCCCGGTGGTGAGTTGCGGGTCGTGCAGGGCGTCGGCGAGCCACGGCGCGCCGATCGCCAGACCGAGGGCGATCACTGTGGACGCCACTGCCGAGATGCCGATCCCGAGCCGGATCGCGCCCCGCAGGGCGGCCGGCTCGTCGTCGGCGAGGTGCACCGCAACGAACCGGGTCAACCCGGCCCGGAAACCGGAGAGCGAGAGCAGCCCCAGCAGCGACAGCACGGCGTAGACCTGGGCGTACCGGCCGAGTTCGCGTACACCCAGGACCCGGGCCAGCAACAGCATCACCAGGAAGAGCGCCACCTGGCTGAGCACGGCGCTGCCCAGGTTCAGCACACCGCCGCGGGCCATGCCGCGTACCTGCTGGTCGCCGGCCTCCGGCGCGGCCGGCGACCGGCCGGTCACCGCACGCACCCGGCGGCCTGTCCTCCGATGGTCACGGCCGTGCCGCGGTCACGGTCTCCGCCGACGCCGACGGGGCCGAGGTGCTCGCCGCCGGGGCCACCGGCCGGGCGGCGGCGCGATCCCGCGAGAGCAGTTCGAGTACGCCCACCAGCAGCACCCCGAGCAGCAGACCCGCGCCGCCCACCGGCAGGACGGTGCGCACCAGCTCCGTCATCCGGCTCACCTCGTGCGTCTCGCCGATGCTCGTCACCTGCTTCGGATCGGCGGCCTGGGCCTGCGCCCGCGCCGCCTGCAACCCCTCCCGCGCCTGGGACAGGGCATTGGTGGCCGCGTCCCGCTGGGCGAGCAGGGCCTGGTAATCGGGGAGCTTCGGCCCCAGCTCGTCGAGCTTCTTCTGGGCGGTGGTGATCGCGGCGGTCGCCGCGTCGACACCCCGGCCGTTGCCAACCGCCTGCATGGAGAGCTGCTGCTGTCGCAGGCTGGTCAGTTCACCCAGCGTGGCCTGGTAGATCCGGTCCGGCTGGGAGACCTTGTTGGCCTTCTCCCACTCACCGATCGCCTTGGTCGCCGCTGTGACGTCGGCGTTGGCCGCCTCGACCTCGCCGGTGGCGATGCCGACCTGGGAGGAGAAGAGGAAGGCCAGCGCCCGGGTGGTGGTCGCGGTCAGCACCGGCGCGACAGTCGCCCGGTCGCCTGCGGTGTACGTCACCTCCAACTGGCTGCTCGCGCCGACCTGGGTGATGGCGAGCCCGTCGCGCAACCGCTCGGGCGGCACCCCGGTGTCAGCGCCCACGTCGGCGAGGACGCGGGGCGAGGTGACCGCCGCGCCGAACGCCGCGACGAACTGGTTCGCCGCCTGCGTACCGGTGTACTGCGTCCCGGCCGCGCCGCCCACCAGGGCCGGTGCCGCCACGTAGGCGGTCCCGCTGAACTGCTGTGGCGCCAACAGGACGATGGCTGCCGCGGCGCCAGCGGCGAGAACCGGCACCCCCACGAGTACCCAGAGGCGCCGCCGGGCGACCCGCAGGTAGTCGACGATCTCCACCTTTTTCCCCAATGCTCTCGTTCAGTCAAACCGGGACGGACGTGCCTCGTGGCTGCTCGCCGGTCAGGTTCGGAGCCGGTTGGCGGGCGATCACGCTGGCCGCCGCGGCGAACGCGACGAAGTACCAGAGGGTGACCACGTTGGAAATGACGTTGGAGGCGGCGCTGACCGCCACGAACGCGGCGGCGCAGCCGGTGAACCCGACCGCGACGCCACGCTCGAAGCTGCCCGGAGGCGCGCGCCGCAGCGCGGTCCGGGCGGTGTGCACAAAGGCGAACAGCATCAGCAGGTACGCCCCGAGACCGAGCAACCCGGTCTCCACGTACGCCCGCAGGAAGTCGTTGTGCGGCTTCTTCGCCTCGTCGGTCTCGCGCTGGGTCATGTTCGGCCCGATGCCGGTCACCGGGTTCCGGTCGGCGAGCGTGACGATCTCGGTCCAGTAACCGATCCGCCAGGCCAGGGTGTTTCCGGTCGGGTCTCCGCCGACCGAGCGGGACGTGCCGAGTTGGGCGAAGCGTTCGCCGACGGCGGGCACCAGTGCCACCCCGGCGACCGCCACCACGCAGAGGGTGACCAGCATCCGCTTGCTGCGATGCAGCGCCGCGACCACCACCAGGCCGATCGCCGCACCGAGCAGGGCGCTGCGGGTGTTGGTCAGCAGCAGGAACAGCAGCGAGAGCGCGAGCAGCACCCCGAGGGACGCCCGCAGGCGACGATCCAGGAATCGGTACACAGCGAACCCGAAGATGACCATGAACATCAGGTAGCGACCGAACGTGGTCGACTGGCTGAACGTGCCGCTGATCCGGGTGAAGTCGCCCTTCACCTCGGCGGGCGGGTTGCCGAGCAACGACAGCACGACGGTGTAGCCGAGCGCCAGCGCCAGCGAGGCGTAGCAGGCGAGCAGGACCCGACGGATCGCCGCGGTGTCCGGCATGAGCTGTTCCAGCACCACGAACATCACCACCACGGTGAGGATCCGCAGCGCCTCCAACAGGCTGTTCGCCGGCCGGCTGGCGCCGAGGGCGCTGACCACGCTGCTGGCGCCGACGAGCAGCATGGCCCAGCTCAGCGGGGAGCCGCGTAGCCGCCCGTGCCGGGTGAGCTGTGCGGCCAGCCAGAGCCCGGCGGCGAGGAGGAACAGCACCGCGAGCAGTGTGGAGGGGTCCGCCGCCCGGGCCGTTCCGGCGGAGTCCGCCTGGCCGGCGCTCGGGCCGGTCAGCTTGAACAGGTCGACGCAGGAGCGCACCGCAAGCATCAGCAGCACGTACCCGGCGAACCGGGTCAACGCGAGGACTGCCACCGCGATCCCCGCGACCGCCGCGAGCGGCAGCACCATGCCCCTGCGGTCACCGGCCGCCATGGAGACACCAGCGACCACCGCCACGACCGCGGCGGCCAGCGCCGCTCCGCCGGTGAGCAGGCGGGTCGGGTCGAGCCGCCTGGTCATGAGCGGAGTGTCCTGCTGCGTGTGTTGTTCCACTGATCCCACTGAACTGAATCGGCGCTGCCCGGCCGCTGCCGGGCGCGGCCAACCGATGTCCTCCCGGCACAAGATCGGTTCAATCTAGTCCTGTCACCCCGACGGCAGAAGGGGCCGTTGCACCGACTGCTTCGTCCTCCGGTGGGCTGATCCGACACTCCCCCGACCAACGGCCGTCCGGTCAGTCGGCGGCCCCCGTGGGTCGTGCCCTCGCCCGGCGGCCCGGCTCCGGAGCCAGCCGGAGGTAGAGCTGCTCCAACTCCCGGGCCGCGGTGTCCCAGCTGTACCTGCTGGTGATCCGCTCACCCAGCGCCAGCGCACCGGCCCGTTCACCCGACAGGTCGGCGAGCAGCGACGTCAACACCCGGACCAGGTCGTCCTCGTCGCCGTCGCGGAACAACCGCCCGCCGGCGTTGTCGGACCTGAGCACCTCGACGTGCGGCGCGATGTCGCTGGCGACCACTGGCAGCCCGTACGCGGCCGCCTCCAGCAACGTCAACGGCAGCCCCTCCAATCGGGACGGTTGAACGAAGCCGGCGGCACCGGCGTACAGCTCGGCGAGAAGGTCGCCGTAGGCGAATCCGGTGAAGACGATCCGGTCGTCCGTCCCGGCCTCCCGGCGCAGCCGGTCCACGAAGTCGTCGGTGAACGACGACCCGCCGACGATCGCCAGGCGCATCGGGGTCTCGGTCCGGCGGAAGGCCCGGATCAGCAGGTCGGCCGCCTTCTCCGGCACCAGCCGACCGACCAGCAGCAGGTAGCCGCCGGGGGTCAGCCCGAACTGGTCCTCGATCTGACGGGTCCGCACCGGTCGGGCCGGGTTCACGCCGTTCGGGATGTAGGTCGTCGGGCGGCCGAACCGGGCGTCGTAGTGGGCGGCGAGCCCCTGGGAGACCGTCACCCGCTGGTGCGGGACGTACCCGCTGAACCAGTGGGCGCTGCCCAGCACCGCCCGCGCGGCGAGCCCCCACTTGCCCCGCTGGTTGTCCAGCCCGTGCACTGTCAACACCACGCGCGCCCGGGACAGGGCACGCGGAAGTGGGGCGACAAGGGCCGGCCCGAGCCCGTGGTAGTGCACGATGTCGGGCCGCGCGGCCATCGCTGCCATGGTCGAGGTCGCCGCGTGCACGATGGCGTCGAGGTGCTTGCTGGCGATCGTGTGGGTCTGGCGCAGCCGTACGCCCCGGTAGCCGTCGGCGGGTGTCTCGCCGTAGCTCCGCCGGCAGTAGACGGTGACCTCGTGGCCGTAGCTGGCGAGCCGGCTGGCCATCTCCTCCACGTGCCGTTCGATCCCGCCGTAGGTCGCCGGCATCCCCTTCTGGCCGATCATCGCGATCCGCAGCGGACGCCAGGCGACGGCGGTGTCGACGACGTCCGCTCGGGACCGCCGGGCGGGGACCACCCGTTGCCGGGGTATATCGGGGCTTCCGGCGTGCTGGTCAAGGTCCTCGGCCTGCAGGTCGGGATGGGCCACGTTGACTCCCTGCGTGACTAGGTCCGCGCCCGCCGACCGGGCAGGGTCAACACCTTGCCATGGATGGGCCCGTCCGCCGGCTGATCATTGAGACAGGAAAATCATCCATGGGATTCGTCGCGAAGGGAATGGCACCGGAGGTGGCATCAAGGTGGACGGCGCAGGTGCCGCGTCGAACGGCACGCAAGGGCGACGAGCCCCGGTCGATCCTGACGGATCGGCCGGGGCTCGTCGGTGGTACCTGTCAGGCGATGTCGAACCGGTCGAGCTCCATGACCTTGGTCCAGGCCGTCACGAAGTCGGCCACGAACTTGTCGCGGGCGTCCTGGCTGGCGTAGACCTCGGCGAGGGCGCGCAGCTGCGAGTTGGACCCGAAGATGAGGTCGACCGCCGTGGCGGTCCACTTCACCTCATCGGTGGCCAGGTCGCGGATCTCGTACACGTGCTCGTCGGACTTCGACGCGCTCCACCGGGTGCCCGGGGAGAGCAGGTTGGCGAAGAAGTCGTTGGTGAGCACGCCCGGCCGGTCGGTGAGCACACCGTGCCGGCTGCCGCCGACGTTGGCGCCGAGGGAGCGCAGGCCGCCGATGAGGACGGTCATCTCGGGCGCTGTCAGGTTGAGCATGTAGGCACGGTCGACGAGCAGCACCTCCGGCTGGGTCTTCTCGCCGGCACGCAGGTAGTTGCGGAAACCGTCGGCGCGCGGCTCGAGGACCCGGAAGGAGTCGGTGTCGGTCTGCTCCTGGGTCGCGTCGGTGCGGCCCGGCCGGAACGGCACCGTCACCTCGACGCCGGCGTCCCGCGCCGCCTTCTCGACGGCTGCCGAACCGGCCAGCACGATCAGGTCGGCGAGCGAGATCTTCGCCCCGCCAGCGGCGTTGAACTCCTGCTGGATGCCCTCAAGGGTGGTGAGGACGGTGGCCAGCTGCTCGGGCTGGTTGACCTCCCAGCTGCGCTGCGGCTCAAGGCGAATGCGCGCCCCGTTTGCGCCGCCGCGCTTGTCGGTGTGCCGGAAGCTCGCGGCAGAGGCCCAGGCGGTGGAGACCAGCTGGTCGATCGTGAGACCGGCCTGGAGGACCTTCGCCTTGAGGGCGGCGATGTCGGCGTCGCCCACCAGCTCGTGGTCGACGGCCGGCACCGGGTCCTGCCAGAGCTGCGGCTCGGCCACCCACGGCCCGAGGAAGCGCTCGATCGGGCCCATGTCGCGGTGCAGCAGCTTGTACCACGCCTTGGCGAAGGCCAGCGCGAACTGGTCGGGGTTCTCCAGGAAGCGGCGGGAGATCTTCTCGTACGCCGGGTCGACGCGCAGCGACAGATCGGTCGTGAGCATCGTCGGCCGGTGCTTCTTCGCCGGGTCGAAGGGATCCGGGATGATCGCCTCGGCGTCCTTGGCGACCCACTGCTTCGCGCCGCCGGGGCTGGTGGTGAGCTCCCACTCGTAGCCGAAGAGGATCTCGAAGAAGCGGTTGCTCCACTGCGTCGGCACGTCGGTCCACGTCACCTCGAGACCACTGGTGATCGTGTCGCCGCCCTTGCCGCTGCCGTGGGTGCTCAGCCAGCCCAGGCCCTGCGCCTCCAGCGGGGCACCCTCGGGCTCCGGGCCCACGTGGTTGTCGGCGACGCCGGCACCGTGGGTCTTACCGAAGGTGTGACCACCGGCGATGAGGGCGACGGTCTCCTCGTCGTTCATCGCCATCCGGCCGAAGGTCTCGCGGATGAAGTGCGCCGCCGCGGCCGGGTCCGCGTTACCGCGCGGGCCCTCCGGGTTGACGTAGATGAGCCCCATCTCGGTCGAGCCGACGCCGGCCGCCATCTCCTTCTCGGAGGCGTAGCGCTCGTCGCCCAGCCAGGTGTCCTCCGGACCCCAGAAGATCTCCTCGGGCTCCCAGACGTCCTCGCGACCGAAGCCGAAGCCGAAGGTCTTGAAGCCCATCGACTCCAGGGCAACGTTGCCGGCGAGCACCAGCAGGTCGGCCCAGGAGATCTGCTGGCCGTACTTCTGCTTGACCGGCCAGAGCAGCCGGCGGGCCTTGTCCAGGTTGGCGTTGTCCGGCCAGCTGTTGAGCGGGGCGAACCGCTGCCCACCGTCGCCGGCGCCGCCACGGCCGTCCTCGATCCGGTACGTGCCGGCGGCGTGCCAGCTCATCCGGATCATCAGGCCGCCGTAGTGGCCGAAGTCGGCCGGCCACCAGTCCTGCGAGGTGGTGAGCACCTCGACGATGTCGCGCTTGAGGGCCTCGACGTCGAGCTTCGCGAACTCCTTGGCGTAGCTGAAGTTCTCGCCCAGCGGGTTGCCCTTTGACGAGTGGGCGTGCAGCACCGACAGGTCGAGCTGGTTGGGCCACCAGTCCCGGTTGGTGCGCGGACGACCACCGGTCTTCGGGGTCGGCGAGTCGATCGCCGGGTTCTCACTCTCACTGCCGTGCGCGGTCACCGAGTCGTGCGCGACCGGGCAGCCGGCCGCCGCCTTCTGGTCCACGCCCTGCGCACTGACGGGGCCGTTGTCCTGGGTGTCGCTCATGTACTTCCTTCCGAGCTTGCGGATCTCTGGGGCGTGCGTTCGGTCGCGCAGTCGGGGCAGGTGCCCCAGTAGACGACCTCCGCCTCGTCGACCGTGAACCCGTGGTCGCCCGAGGCGGTGAGACAGGGAGCGTGACCGACGACGCAGTCGACGTCGGCGATGGCGCCGCAGGAGCGGCACACGACATGGTGGTGGTTGTCAGCGATTCGGGACTCGTAGCGGGCGGTCGCCCCGGCCGGCTGGATGCGCCGCACCAGGCCGGCGTCGGTGAGCACGCGCAGCACGTCGTACACCGCCTGGTGGGAGACCGTGGGCTGCTCCGCGCGGACCAGCGCGATCACCGCGTCGGTGCCGACGTGCGGGTGGTCGCGCAGCGCCGCGAGCACCGCCAACCGGGGCCGGGTCACGCGCAACGAGACGGCCCGCAGCTGCGCCTCGAAGTCGGACATCACGGGTACGAACACTAGCTCACTATTTTGGAACGAATCAAGTTTTGCGCCGACCGAGGTACCCCAACGGCGGACGATTCACCCGAGGTTAACCTGCGGGAGGAAAAAGATCGGACAGCCATGTCGAGAAATGCCGACCGGCTTCGTCCCCGGAGTGAACGTGACCACGATGGGTCGCAGCCAACACCGAGGAGCATCACGATGGCCAAGTACCTGCTGCTCAAGCACTACCGGGGCGGCCCGGCCGGGGTGAACGACGTACCCATGGACCAGTGGACGCCGGCGGAGATCTCAGCTCACATGCAGTACATGCGCGACTTCGCGGCCCGCCTCGAGGGCACCGGCGAGTTCGTCGACGCTCAGGCGCTCGCCCCGGAGGGAGCGTGGGTCCGGTACGACGGCGAGGGCCGCCCCCCGGTCACCGACGGCCCCTTCGCGGAGACCAAGGACCTCATCGCCGGCTGGATGGTGATCGACGTCGACAGCTACGACCGGGCCGTCGAGTTGGCCGGGGAGCTGTCGGCCGCTCCCGGGGCGGGCGGGAAGCCGATCCATGAGTGGCTGGAGCTGCGCCCGTTCCTGAGCGAGCCCCCCACCATCACGGAGTGACGGCTCCGATGGACGAGACGCTGCTGCGCAGTCTCACGCCGAGCGTCCTCGGGATCCTCGTCCGCCGCGGAATCGACTTCGCGGCGGCCGAGGACGCCGTGCAGGACGCCCTGGTCGAGGCGGTCCGGGTCTGGCCGGCCGACCCGCCGCGCGACCCGTTGGGCTGGCTGACCGCTGTGGCGTGGCGACGCTTCCTCGACGCGGCCCGGGCCGACACCGCTCGCCGTCGGCGCGAGGATCTCGTCGACGAGGAGCCGGCGCCAGGGCCTGCTCCCGCTGTGGACGACACGCTCCAGCTCTACTTCCTGTGCGCCCACCCGTCGCTGACGCCGTCGTCGGCGGTCGCGCTCACGCTGCGCGCCGTCGGCGGGCTGACCACCCGGCAGATCGCCCACGCCTACCTGGTGCCCGAGGCGACCATGGCGCAGCGCATCAGCAGGGCCAAGCGCACCGTCTCCGGGCTGCGGTTCGACCGACCCGGTGACGTCGCCACAGTGCTGCGCGTCCTTTACCTGGTCTTCAACGAGGGCTACTCCGGCGACGTGGACCTCGCCGCCGAGGCCATCCGGCTCACCCGGCAGCTCGCGGCCGCGATCGACCACCCCGAGGTGGCGGGGCTGCTCGCCCTCATGCTGCTGCACCACGCCCGGCGCGCCGCCCGGACCGCCCCCGGCGGCAGCCTGGTGCCGCTCGCCGAGCAGGACCGCGGCCGCTGGGACACCCGGTCGATCGCCGAGGGCGTCGAGATCCTGCAGGCGGCCCTGGCCCGCGACCAGCTGGGTGAGTTCCAGGCCCAGGCGGCTATCGCGGCGCTGCACGCGGACGCGCCGACCGCCGCGGAGACCGACTGGGTGCAGATCGTGGAGTGGTACGACGAACTGGCGCGCCTGACCGCGAACCCTGTCGTCCGACTCAACCGCGCGGTGGCGGTCGGTGAGGCCGACGGCCCCAGGGCCGGCCTGACGGCGCTCGCGGCGGTGGACGACGCACTGCCCCGGTACACGGCGGTGGCGGCGTACCTGCACGAGCGCGACGGTGATCTGGCAACGGCGGCGCGGTTGTACGCCGAGGCCGCCCAGCAGGCCCTCAACCTCGCTGAACGCGACCATCTGACCCGACAGGCCGCCCGGCTCAACGCCCTGCGTCGTCGCTGACCGCTCGGGCAACTGGAGCGGCTGCCCCTGCCACCGGCCACGACCGGGACACCTGGTCCGGAAAGTCTCCGGAACTTTCGGCGGCCCCACCCCGACCGTTGTTCGGCTGTTGCGACGCCGCGGTGACCGTCCCGGACTCTGATCGACTACTGACCTGGATGGATGCCGCTCCGGTGACGGCAGCGGTGTTGCCAGCCTGTTTCCGAAAATTGTTGACAAGTCGACGGCTGGGTTAATACGGTCGCCATCGACGGCGCTCGATTGTCGTCAGCACCAGCCACCGCGACCCACTTCTCCGATCGTCGTGCAGGACGACCGGCCCACCACCACCGAGCGGTACGACGCCGTGGCCGTCCCCCGACCACCGGCAGCCTGCCGAGGCGTACCGCGCCGCTGGCCCCCGCCAGCCGTCAGAGGAGGCAACAGTTCCATGACCGACACCAGCCACACCAAACCGAGAGGCCGCGGCCGTATGCGGCTGCTCCTGGGCGCCGCCTGCGCCGCCGTCGTGGCCGTCGCCGGCACGATGACGGCCACCAACGCGTATGCCGAGGCCGACCGGACCCTCACGTCGAACCTCACCGGCACGCACAACGGGTACTACTTCTCGTTCTGGAAGGACAGCGGCAACGCCAGCATGACGTTGCGCGCCGACGGCCGATACACCAGCAGTTGGGACAGGAGCACCAACAACTGGGTCGGCGGCAAGGGTTGGGCCACCGGTAACCGCCGGACGGTCACCTACTCGGGCAGCTACAACCCGGGTAACAACAACACCTACCTCGCCCTGTACGGATGGACGCGCAACCCGCTCATCGAGTACTACGTGGTGGAGAACTTCGGCAGCTACAACCCGAGCAGCGGTGCCCAGCGGATGGGTACTGTCACCACTGACGGTGGCACCTACGACATCCTCCGCAGCCAGCGGGTCAACGCCCCGTCGATCGACGGCAACCAGACGTTCTACCAGTTCTGGAGCGTCCGCCAGCAGAAGCGGTCGAGTGGCACCATCACCACCGCCAATCACTTCGACGCCTGGGCCCGGGCGGGCCTGAACCTCGGCACCAACCACAGCTATCAGGTGATGGCCACCGAGGGTTACCAGAGCAGCGGAAGCTCCGACATCACCGTCCGGGAGGGCAGCGGCGGCAGCAACCCGACCAACCCGCCCACCACCGGCAATCCGGGGACCGGAAACTGCAACGCGACGATCTCCGCCGGCCAGCAGTGGGGTGACCGGTTCAACCTCAATGTCGCGGTCAGCGGCACCAACAACTGGGTCGTCAGCCTCGGCCTCGGTGGCGGTCAGAGCATTCAGAACAGCTGGAACGCCGCCGTCAACGGCAACAGCGGCACCGTCACCGCGACGCCGAACGGCAACGGGAACAACTTCGGCATAACGATCATGGCCAACGGCAACTGGAACTGGCCGACGATCAGCTGCCGCACCAGTTGACCCTGATCAGTACCTGACATCGAAGCACTGGCGTGGCGGCCTCGGTCGCCACGCCAGTGCTGTGTTGCGCAGGCAACGCCCCGTCCGCCTCGGCATCCATGACGGCCTCGGACTGACCCCGCTCGACGTGCCCTTTGCTCTGCACCCACCGAGGCACCGCCGACCTACAACTGAATGGCGCTTCCGCGGGTGCAGAGCAAAGGGGGCGGATCTTCCTGCACGGTTCCAGTTGCGAGACCAAGGGGCGTTGCCGCCGCCCGTTACGCCTGCGGCACCTCGGTCTCTCCTCCGGCAGCCGATTCCTCCGCCGACGGTTGCGAGGTTTGGTCCGCCGCGGGGTTCTCCGCCGGGTTCTTCGTCGGCCCCGAGGTCGGCGGCGTTGTTGTTCCGCTCGTCGGGGCTTCCGTCGGGGCTTCCGTCGGCTCCGCAGGGGCACTCTCGGACGCGGTGGGACCGGGCGCATCGGTAGTGCCTCCACCGGACGGCGTCGACGGATCCACCGTCTCCTCGTCCCGGGTGGGCGTCGGGGTCGGGGAGCCGGGCGCCCGGACCGGCAGCCCCGCAGAACTGCGGGTGGCTGGTTCACCGCCACCCACGCCGGGGCCCGGTTCCCGCTCGGTCGGCACCGTTGGCGACACCGTGGGAGGCGTCGACGGTCGCCCGGTCGGGCCGGGCATGATCCCGATGGGATCGGCGAGCACCAGGACGGCAGCCGCGGCGGCCAGTGATCCGAGAAGCACCGCGAGCGCTCTGGGCCCAGGAGTGACGGCCCGGCCCACCGTGTCGCCGAGGGCCGACTGCCGGGCAGAGGTGACCTCGGTCCGCACCCCGATCTCGGTCGCCCCGGTGGCGGTGGACGGCAGGTGGTCGGACGGGTCCGCGAGTGTCTGCGCTGCCGTGGCCGTGTCCGCTGCCGTGGCCAGGTCCGCTGCCGTCGGGAAGCGGTTGGCGGGCTCCTTGGCCATCGCTGTGGCGACCACCCGCCGGACCTCCGCCGGAACGTCCTCGGGCAGCGGCGACGGTTCCTCCTCGAGGTGCCGCAGCGCCACCGCGACGGCAGTCTCGCCCTGGTGCGGTGGCCGGCCGGCGAGGCAGTGGTAGATGACAGCCCCCAGCGCGTAGATGTCGATCGCTGGTGTTGTCTCGTTCTTCGCGACCTGCTCGGGTGCCATGTACAGGGCAGTGCCGACGATCTGGTTCGTTCCGGTCAGGCTCGTCGCTTCCTGCGTCACCGCAACACCGAAATCGACGAGTACGACGTGTCCGTCCGGCTCGATGATCAGATTGCTGGGTTTGACGTCACGATGGACGACACCGGCGTCATGCGCGGCCTGCAACGCTCTGGCGGACTGCACGGCGATCGACATCGTCTCGGCCACGTCCAGCCGGCCGAGTTCGGCGATCCGCTCCGACAGGGGCTGCCCCTGCACGCACTCCATCACGATGTAGGCGAGGACCAGCGCTCCGGATTGGGACACCTCACCGTAGTCGTAGACCTGGGCGACACCTGGGTGACGCAGGGCCGCCATTGCCCGCGCCTCGCGCCGGAACCGCTCACCGAAGCCGCCGTCGGTAACCAACCGTGGGTGCAGCATCTTGACCGCCACGCAGCGGTCGAGTGTTTCGTCGACCGCCCGCCACACGTCACCCATTCCGCCGCTGGCGATGCTTTCGACCAGGCGGTAACGGTCTCCGACGACTTGCCCCACATTCGGCATAGCTTTCGGTACCCCGTACTCCTCGATCTCAAGCACGTCGAGGCTGGGCACCGCGTCGCGTCGGTGCACCGCAGGCCGAGCCCGCCCCGCCGCTGCCGGCGGGGCGGGCTCGGCCGTCTACGGCATGGTCAGCCGTTCAGCCTGGCAATCAGGGCGGTGGCCATGCCCTGCTCACCTCGGGCGTTGGGGTGGAACGGCGCTGCCGAGTTCTGCGGCACCAGACCCTCGACCCACCGGGTGCCGCTGCCCTTGCACGAGTCGCGGCCGATCGACGGGGTGTAGACATCGGCGTAGGTGGCGCCGTTGGCGCTCGCGACGCTGGCGAGCATCGCGTTGAGCGACTTCTCGACACCACGCAGGTACGGCACGTCCTGGTAGGCGATCGGAACGACCGGCCAGCAGCCGTAACCGCTGTCCGGCAGGATCGCCGGATAGCCGAGCACCACGACCCGCGCGCCCGGTGCGGCCTGCCGGACCGCCTGGAGCACGGCGGTGATCTTCGGCGTGGCGGCGACGATCCGCGCCTGCAACTGGTCGACACCTCCGGCGGTGTACCGGTTCTTGCACGGAGAGCCGAGCGGGCTGCTGACGCTCGCCTGCGCGCAGTCGCCGATGATGCCGGAGAAGCCGATGTCGTTGCCGCCGATCTGCACCGTCACCAGCGACGTGTTCGACGTGACCGCGTTGAGCTGCGGCGGCAACGTGATGCCCAGTTGGCCGCTACCGCCGTAGAGGATGTCGTCAGTGGTGGCGCCGGAGCAGCTCACGTCGGCGAACGACGACGAGCCGGCGGACGCCGCCACCAGCGACGGGTAGTTGCGGTTGGACCGCAGGCAGTTGAGGTCGACCTGGGTGGGAATCAGCGGGCCGGCTGTGTACGAGTCGCCCAGCGCGACGTAACGGCCGGTGGGCACGGCGGCGCTGGCGGGGGTGGCGACGGTGAGCAGCACGCCGGCGGTGGCGAGGGCGAGTGCTGCCAACCGGGTGGCTGCCCGCAGGCGGGGCAGGCGGGGACGGGTCATGGCGCCTCCCAGGAGGGATCAGGGGTGGTGGTGCCCGAGATCCTGTCGCCGTCGACGCCCACCGTCAATATCGATGGACCTCACTAAATGTCGGTCCGAAGTGTGGAATAAATCGGTGGTGGTCAATCAATCGGCGCGTACCACCGGGCACCGGTGACCCGGATCCGTCGAGACTGCTTGCGGTTCCACTCCACCCGCATGCCGTACTTGCGGAGCACCGGAAACGCGACCTCGTCCAGCAGCCGTTCCAGGTCGGCCTGATAGTTGGCCTGCTGCTCGGCTTCCGACAGCCCCGCGTAGGCGACCTCGTCGAAGTCGGCCGAAGGGTAGACGCCATAGCCGAGATAGACCTCGCCGTCCTCGCTGGCGAGCAGCGACTCGGTGTCCTGCTGGTGGTACCAGAGAAACCCGCGCCAGTGCCGAGAGTCGTCCCGCTCGTCATGGATCTCGGCACTCGCGCAGGTGCCACAGCAGCTGAAGTTCTCCCGCGCCAGCACCCCCAGCTCGTTGAGCTCGACGAAAGCACGGGTGAGGTTGCCGCGCACCTCACCCCACTCGCGCTGCTGCTCCCGCCGAACCGCCAACGCCGTCTCGTGCGCCGCTCTGAGCTCGTCGTCCGTGGCGCCGCAGCGCTCGTCCGCGTCGTCGAAGAAGTCGACGAACTCGTCCGCGTCGGTCTCACCCCGCACGACCCAGGCCCACAGCTCGTCCTCGACGGCGGTGCGGCCCGGCTCCGGGATCCGATCGGTGAGGAACCTGACGCCTACAGGGCGATCGTTGTACGTCCACTCAGTCACGACGCGATCTTCACATGGGCCTGTGACGGCCTTGGTCGGAGAACGGCCGGCGCGGCGGCCGTCCCCGAAACACGCCCTAGTTTCCAGCCGAAACCTGGTCCTTGATCTCCTCGTAGCCGACCGGAGTCGGTGCCGTGCCCGGCGCGTAGATCACGCGAAGGACGCCGGTCGGGAACGCCTCCGTTGCCACCAATCGCAGGTGGTACGCCGCGTCTCCCTCGTCGAACAGCTTGCGGCCCTTGCGCGCGGCCACCGGATGCACCAACAGACGCAGCTCGTCGACCAGGCCGGCGGCGAGCAGTTGCTGCACGACGGAGATCGACCCGGGAATGAGGACTCCCCGGACGCCGGCATCGGCCTTGAGCGCGGTGACGGCGTCGAGGAGGTCCCCGTCGATCAGCTCGGAGTTGCGCCAGGAGAATTCCAGCGGCTGGCGCGAGACGACGACCTTGCGCATGTCGCCGAGTTGCTTGGCGAACGGCGCGTCGTCGCCACCCGCGGCCTCCCGACCGGGCCAGGCCCCTGCGAAGCTGTCGTACGTCTCGCGGCCGATGAGCAGCACGTCGGCGGCGTCATAGTCCTCGGTGACGGCGCGGCCCATGTTCTCGTCGAAGTACGGGAAGTGCCAGTCAGGGTCGATCTCGGCCACGCCGTCGGCCGAGATGAACAGCGTGGAGATGACCTTTGCCATCGCGGGGGATCCCTTCGAGTCGGGTGATGTCGGTAGGTCGACCGGCGCATCGTCCCAAACTCGTCAACCACGGGCCGCCCCGATGGCGCGTGTCGTATCCCGTCTTTGTCAGTCAGACGTCACGGGAGCGATCCAATGCCATGTTTCGAGCAGCTTCGCCTGCCCCAAACCATTCGTCCTCTCGATGGCGTCATCGTCGCTCCGGACGTATCCGGCGGACTCAGCGACCCGCTGCGAGGGCACATTGCCCCGCACGATGCTCAGCCGCAGTCGGGGGAAGCCGAGTTCTTCGTGGCAGAACCTCGTCATCAACCGCAGAGAACGCGACGCCACACCTCGGCCGCGGTGCGCCGGGCCGATGGCGTACCCCAGCACCCCGCTCGCCACGTGTAGTGCGACGAGGCCAAGCGGCTCCCCGCCGTCCCGCGTGACGGCCAGGTCGAGAATGCCCTGGGTACGGCGCCGCCGAATTCTGCCCAGAAAGGCGTCCGCGTCGAATGGAGAAGGAATGTCGGTGTTCGCGGCGATGTCCGGCGCGTCGAAGAGGCCGGGCATGTGCGGCAGGTCGGCGTCGAGCCAGTCCCGCAGCACAATCCCCTCTCCGTTCAGCACAAGAGGGGAGGCGATTGGATCGACCGCCGACGAAATTGTTGATTCGCAGCTCACACAACATCCTTACACGGACGTCGTCGCCGGCCTCAGCGCCGCCGTTGCGTGATCGACTCGCGTTCAAGAAAGTCGCGGCGTCAGGACGATCGGGATACCGCGACTTCCATGAACCCGAGTGGATCAAGCGCGCCCGGCGTGGTGCGGGGCGGGCTCGGCGTGACGCCGAGCCCGCCCCTTGCGGGTCAGTCGAGCATGATCAAACCGGGCGCTGCAGGGTCAGCAGACCCGGCCGGTACGGCAACAGGCCGTAGTCGCCGCCGGAGCTGGGGGAACGACCCTGGTAGAGCAGTTGCAGGTTGCAGGCGTTGACGGTCATGGTCTGGTCGGCGTTGGTGCGCAGCAGCTCACCGTGGCTGATGTCGTTGGTCCAGGTGGCGCCGCTGTTGGCCTTGCCGGCGAACGGGTTGCTCTCGCTGGTGGCCTGCGGCGTCCATGAGCCGCCCAGGCTGGTGGCCGTGAACGAGCGGAAGTAGCGACCCTGCGAACCGATCGCCTCGACGATCATGAGATAACGGGTCTGGCCCTGGAGCTTGTAGACCTGAACGGCCTCGAAGAGGTTGTTGGTGGTGTCGCTCATGATGGTCGTGTAGTTGGAGCCGAAGCTGCCCGGGAAGTTGCCGATCGGCATGCTGGCCCGGTAGATCTTGCCGTTGTCACCGGCGAAGAACAGGTACATGTTCTGGTCGTCGCCGATGACCGCCTGGTCGATCGGGCCGGTGCCCGAGCCGGTGATGCTTCCGCTGAACAGCGTCTGCGCCGCCGACCAGCCGTTCGGGTTTGTCGGGTTGGTCGAGGTCCGGTAGGAGAACGCTGGACCACCCCACTGGTAGGTGAGCACCCAGATGTTCTTCGGCGCGAAGTAGAACAGCGACGGTGCGACTGTCGCGTTGTTCATCGCGTTCTGGCTGGCTGAGCCCATCTGCGAGTAGTTCGTGAAGAGGCCGAAGTTCATCGAGCCCCACCGGGTGCCGGTGTCGTGGGTGGTGGCGTAGACGAGTTGCTGGCCGTTGTAGGGGGCGACGGTGAAGTCCTTGAGTGACACCCAGCCCGACTTCGGGGTGGCCAACACCCCGGTGGAGGACCACCGGTACGTCGAGGGAAGGTTGCACGTCTCGCTCGGCGGCGGGGTCGTCGGCGGCGGATCGGTCGGCGGCGGGTCAGTGGGCGGCGGGTCGGTCGGCGTCGTGCCACCGGTGCAGGTGACACCGTTCAGGGCGAAGCTCGTCGGTGCCGGGTTGCTGCCCGTCCAGGACCCGTTGAACCCGAAGGACACAGTGCCGTTGGCCGGGACCGCACCGTTGTAGCTCACGTTCTTCGCGGTCACCGCCGACCCGCTCTGCGTCAGCGACGTGTTCCAGGCCTGCGTCACCGTCTGCCCGGCGCCGTACGACCAGGTCAACGTCCAACTGCTCAACGGGTCACCCAGGTTCGTGATCGCCACGTTGGCGCCGAAGCCGCCCTGCCACTGTGACGACACGGCGTAGTTCACCGAACAACCCTCAGCCGCGGCGCCGGCCGGCAGCGCCGCGACAACTGTCGACGACACCAGTAAGCCGACGCCGGCCGCAACCAGACCGACATTGGTGGCTCTGGATCTGGTCATATAGCACCCTCCTCGCGGGACGGCGGCCTATACATTGATGGTGGTCGCTGTGTGGTGACCGATTGTGAGCGTTAACAGGCCGCGTCAGGTATGTTACGGGAGCGCTCCCATACCCTCAACAGCATCTATCCCTCGTTCTCGCCGACGCCGACTTTGCCGGTGTGTCTGGCCCGGCAGCGCCCTTCCTCAGACGACGGTGAGGGTGAGGACACCAAACTGGTTGCTCCGCTGCACGTAGTGCGGCAGATAGAACTTCCACGTCACAGTCAGCTCCCGCCCGGCCCGCATCGAGGCCGGCACCTCGGCGACCATTTCGAACACGGCAGTGCCGCCGGCGGGGATCTGCGGAAGCGCGAGGCAGTTCAGTCGGTACAGCTGGGCCGAGTTCACCGCGTCGTTTGTCGCGTCGCCGAGCGAGAACCGTTCCATCAGGTAGGCCGGGCACGGGTCCAGCGCGAGGGGGCCGTCGGTTGGGTTCCCCAGCGTCACCCGGAAGCTGAGCCGCGACCCGGCGACGGCTGTCGTCGGCCCCTTGACCGCGACGCTGAGCTTTTCGAGCGGCGAGGACGGGGGCTTCGACACCGTCACCGGGTCGGTGAACCCGCTCGCGGACAGCGTCCCCCGCGCGCGGGGGTGGACCCCCTCCCCCTGCGGACAACCCGGACGCTCGTCGGCGGTGACCGGTGCGCGCAACCTGCCGCCGTTGTGCGGCAGCTCGATCGCGAGCTCCAGCGACCCCTTCACCGGCTGACAGAACGGCCCGGACCAGTCCAGGCGCAGGCTGGCGTTGCCGCCGGCCGGCACGGCGACCACCCGGGTGCGGCCCTCCTCGTTGATGTCGTGGGTGTAGAGCATCGCAACCTCACGGCCGCCAGCGAGCATGGTCGTGGGCACCTCGCCCTGCAGGGTGCACTCGACGGTCGACGAGTTCCGCACGTCCACTTCGCCGATGAGCTTGCCGATGGCGGCGTCGAAGCCCCGCGGCGTCTCACCGCCGGTGCCGGGCCGCGTCCAGGTGGTGAGCCGGCCGGTCAGCTGCTCCGCCCGGCACGGTCTGCTGCCGGCACCCGGCGTTCTCGGCGCGGCAGGGCGGCCGTTGAGGTCCTCGTCGGTGATCTTCAGGTCGGCCCAGGGCACACTGCCGTCGGCGAGCAGCTCGGTGGGCGCCGGCTCCGCGACCGTCGGGTCCGAGTGACCCGGACGGGCGTTCGGGTCGGCGCACGCCGCCACCACGGTGAGGACGATCAGCAGTGGCACCAGTAGTCGACGCATGCCGTCACCCTCACACAGACGAACCACACGGGCCTGAGTAGCGGTGCTCAGCGCCGATCAGTCTCCGGTCGGCCCGGGGCCTTCGGCGATCGCTACGGGAGTACCGAGCTCGACGGTACGGGAGACCGTGCACAACCGATCGTGTGACTGCTGCAACGACCGGGGCAGCGCCGCACGGGCCGCGTCGCCCTCCGCGCCCTCCGGGAACGTCACTGTGAACTCGACCCTCAGGTTCCGCATCCGGTTTCCGCCGGCCTCGTCCCGGATCTTGTCACCGGTGACGGCGACGGCGAACCCGGTCGGCTCGGCTCGACGACTGGTGATGTGGTCCACGTCCACAGCGGTGCAACCGCCGATGGCGGCCAGCAGCAACTCCACCGGTGTGAAACTGCCGTCCTCGCCAGTGCCCAACGACAGCGACCCGCCGCGGGAGTTCCGCACGACGTAGTTGCCCAGGCTGGCGCGCTCGATCGCCACCGAGCGGAAGGTGTCCTCAGTCATGACAGAAAACTACCCGCCTCAGCGATCACGAGTACATGAGATGCAGCGTCATCCCGGCATCGGCGTGCGCCAGGTTGTGGCAGTGATTGGCCCACATCCCCGGGTTGTCGGCCCGGAACGCCACCTTCCACACCTCGCCCGGACGGACGTCGAACGAGTCCAGCCACAGCGGGCTTTCGGCCGCCGGCTCGCCGTCGCGGGCCAGCACCAGGACGTGGTGGCCGTGCAGGTGCCACGGATGCACGATCTGCGACCGGTTGACGATCGTGAACCGTACGACGTCACCCAGGCGTACGACCTGCGGTGGAATGTCAGGATCGGCCGCGCCGTTGACCGTGTGGGCCCAGCGCGGCACCAGTCTGCGCAGGTCGAGGCCCCGGTCGAGAACGAGGGTGAACGTCTTGTCGAACCGGGACCAGGGCACCGGGGCGGTCGTGCCGTAGCCGAGCGGATCGAGCACCGGCCAGGCGCCGGTCGCCGTCGACACCGGGCCGGTCGAGTAGACGGCCCGCCCGTCGACGAACAGCGCCACCGGGGTCGCCGGCGCGTCGAAGACCAGGTCGTAGCGGCCCCCGGCCGGGATCAGCACCGCGGTGTCGACCAGCGGCGTCGGGCCGCGCAGGTCGACGCCGTCGATCGCCGCCACCCGGTACGCGGTGCCGGCCAGGGCGTACCGGTGCGTCGTGCTGTCGGTGTTGATCAGCCGCAACCGCACCGGCAGGCCGGCCTCGACCTGCTCCACCTTCGGCGCGGGCAACGGACGGCCCGCCAGGGTGTGCACCGGCACTGTGACGTCGAGGCCGCTCACCGGGCCCGGTCGCACCACCAGCACGCCGTAGAGACCCATCCGCACGCCGACATCGGAGGCCGAGTGCGTGTGGTACCAGTACGTTCCGGGCTGGTCGGCGCGGAACCGGTAGACAAACTCCTGCCCGGGCCGCACCGCCGCCTGTGTCACCCCTGGTACCCCGTCCTGGTCGTTCGGCACGTCGTACCCGTGCCAGTGCAGCGTGACGCCGCGCCCGATGTCCCGGTTGCGCAGCGTCACCTCCAGGACGTCGCCGACGGTGGCGCTCAACTCCGGTCCGGGGACCTGCCCGTTGAACGCCCACGCCGCGACGTTCCGGCCGCCCGCGTCCACAGTGGCGGTCGCGGCGGTCAGGGTGAACCGCCGGCTGGGTTCGTCGGCGATGCGAGCCGCCGGAGGACCATGATCGTGTGGTTCGGCCGGCGCGGCGCCCGGGGCGACGGTCAGCCCGGTTCCGGTCAGCAACGCCGCGACCGCCACCACGAGGGCTGACCGGGACACCGCCCGGGGCGGGCGCGCGCCGAGCGCACGCGCCGATATCACCGTGGCCGCCACGACCCCGGCGACCGCCAGCAGCCCCGCCCCGGCCGACGCCGGATAGCCGTGCAGGACCGTCACGAGCAGGGCGCCGCTCGTGGCGTACCCGGCGAAGAGCAGCGGAACCGCGACGGACCGGATGTCACCCGGGGCCCGCAGCAGCCGCGGACCGGCGACGCCCACCGCCGCCACCGACAGTGGGGCCGCGATGAGGACCTTCTCCGCGGCGAACCACCAGCCGGCGCGGGCGAGGGCGGTGATGGTGATCGCGCGGGCGAGCGTGGCGAGCAGCGCGACGGCCGCCAGGCCCAGTGCGAGCGGGCGGCGGCGGACGGCGGACGCGGCGCCAGCCCCCAGCCAGGCGCCGGCCGCGAGGACCGCGATCACGAGGTCGGCCACGAGCACCGACCCGGTGCTCACGCCGGCTCTCCTTCCCGAGTGACCAACCGAGCCGCGCCGGCGGGAGCCGGGACGGTCAACTGTCGCGCCGCCCGATGGACGCCGACCACGACGTGCACCGCGATGATTCCGTTGAGCGCGTGCAACCCACCGATGGTCAGGCCGAGCGGGGTGCTGACACCCGACGCGTCGGTGGACGCCTCGGCCAACATGGCGATGAGCGGCTGGAGGAGGACCAGACCGATCGGCAGGATCGCCAGTCCGATGACTTTTCCCGGTGCCTTCGCCAGCGCGGCGAGCACTGCGGTGAGCACAGTGAGAATCGGGATGACCGCCATGCCGTTGACGCTGTGCAGCGCGTACGCGTCGTCGCTGGCGGGTCTGGTGAACCCGCCCACGGCGGCGAGGACGAACTGCACGGCGAACGCGACGAGCAGCAGGGCGCTGACGATGACGAGAGCCTTACGCACGAAATTACCTCCTAGAGGCGCGCCGAGGCGACGGCCCGGGCGACGTGATCGGTGGCCGTGATCGCCCCGTACGCGACCAACCGCACGAGGTCGGCGTCGGCGGGGTGGGAGAGCCGCCAGAGAGCGACGTCCCCCGGGCTGATCGCGCCGGGGGCGAACGCCGCCAGCAACGCGATCCGCGTCCCGACGCGGTCCGCGCCCGGCACGTCCCGCACCAGGTCGACGGCCCAGTCCGCGGGCCGCGCCGGGAACCGCCCGTCCTCCCAGCGCACAGTGGCCGTGACGGTCTGGCGCGCCACGTCGCCCAGCAGCAGGTCCCCACCCCGGGTCGCGGCGTCCCGCAGCGACGCGTAGGCGACGCCCACCGGGCTGTCCCCCGCCCAGGCCGGAGGTGATGCCGCCGGGTCGGCGTCGACGAGCGGGAGGCTTCGGCCGGGCTCCTTCGACTCCCGGGCCGCCTTGGCGTAGAGCCGCCCCCCGATCGAGCGCACCAGTGGGGAGCGTTGCAGGCCGCCGGGGAGCAGATCGGGATCGAGCAACGCGGAGACGACCCGGTTGATGAAGTGGAAGGCGAGCAGGGTGCCGGTGATCTCCGGGCCGTGGGTGCTGGTCCAGTCGGCGGCTCTCGGGCTGCGGCTCGCCTGCGCCCAGCCGGCAAGCTGGGCGTGCCTCGGCTCGGGGGGCGTCTCGCCCCGGGCGACGGCCTCGGCCAGCTTCGGCGCGCCCAGCGCGTGCAGCAGCAGCACGTGGGCGTCGACGCAGAACTGACAGCGGTTGGCCCGGGACACCACGGCCGCGACGAGTTCGCGGTCGACCCGGGGCGCGTCCCCGGCGAGCAGCGCCTCCCGCATCAGCGCCCAGGTCGCCGCCAGCACCTCCGGCACCGCCGAGAGCGCCTGGAAGGTCGGCAACGGCCCGAGAAAGTCGTCACGCAACTGTTGGTAGACGGCCGCGGTGCGACCGGTGGCCGCCCTCGTCGGCGTGGGGGTGAAGAAGCGGTATGTCATGGGCTCGATGCTTGTTCCAGCGGGCCGGGAAAACGTCGTGCCGCCGCAGACACTTGCCCCGCCGCTCGTACCGCATCCGTGGTACGCCGCGGCTACCACGCGCGCGGGATGCTCCAGCGACGACCGCCGTTCTACAGTGCGACAATGCGCCGCGACCTCCCGTACGCCCTCGGCGGTCTCGCCCTCGGCGTCCTCCTGCTCGGCAACGCCGTGCTCACCCCGGACGCCGCGACGGTCGAGGTGCTCGACGTCGCCCTGGTCCTCGCCACGGTGGTGGCCCTGGCGGCGTGCCGGCGCTACCCGGTGGTGGCGTTGGGCGTGGTCACCGTCGCCATGCTGGCCGTCCACGTCCGGGTGCACCCCGGGGTGTCCGCCGCCTTCCCCGTCCTCTGCGCGGTCTACGTCAGCGCCTGGCAGGGACACCGGTCGGCCGCCGCCGTGGCCAGCCTCGCCTTCCTCGGTAGCTTCCTGGCCCGCGACATCTCGATGGCGCCGGCCGGCCGACCGGGCCAACTGGTCGCCGAGCGGACGGCCCTGCTGCTCGGCTGGTTCGTGGCGGCCAACGTCGCCGGGCTCGTCGCGCGGCAACGCCGGGCGTACCTGGAGCAGGTCGAGCAGCGGGCCATCGAGGCCGAACGCACCCGCGAGGAGATGGCGTTGCGGCGCGCCGGGGAGGAGCGCCTGCGCATCGCCCGCGACCTGCACGACTCCCTGACCCACAGCATCTCGGTGATCAAGGTGCAGGCGGGGATCGCCGTGCACCTGGCCCGCAAACACGGCGAAGAGCCGTCGGCCACGCTGCTGGCGATCCAGGAGGCCAGCGGCGCCGCTATGCGGGAACTCCGCACCACCCTCGACGTCCTACGGGCCCCGACCGACGGCGATCGGATCGGACTGGCCCGGGTGGACGAGCTGGCCGAGCGGACCAGGGCGGTCGGCGTACCGGTGCAGGTGACAGTCACCGGCCAGCGCGGGGACCTGCCCGACGAGGTCGACCAGGCCGGGTACCGGGTCATCCAGGAGGCGCTCACCAACGTCGCCCGCCACGCCGGCCCGGCGACCGCGCACATCCAGGTGGAGTACGCCCCGGCGCGGCTGACGGTCGCTGTCACCGACGACGGTCACGCGTCGCCGGCTGAGCCCGTGACCCCGGGCGTGGGCCTGCGCGGCATGCGGGAGCGGGTCAGCGCCCTGGGCGGCACGCTGCGGACCGCCGCGCACGACGACCACGGGTTCACCGTACGGGCCACCTTCCCGCTGGACTGTCCACGATGACCGCCCGCCGCCCGCAGGAGCCGCGATGATCAGGGTGCTGCTCGCCGACGACCAGGCGCTGATGCGAGCCGGATTCCGGGCACTGCTCGACGCCGAGGACCACCTGGAGGTCGTCGGCGAGGCGACCGACGGCAGCTCAGCCGTCCACCTGTCGCGGTGTCTGCGCCCGGACGTCGTCCTGATGGACGTGCAGATGCCGGGCCTCGACGGCATCGAGGCCACCCGGCGCATCGCCGCCGATCCCGACCTCACCGCGATCCGTGTTCTCATCCTCACCAACTACGGGCTCGACTCCTATGTGTTCGCCGCCCTCCGCGCGGGCGCCAGCGGCTTTCTCCTCAAGGACGCCGACCCCGCCGACCTGCTGCACGCCGTCGCCGTCGTCGCGCGCGGTGACGCGCTGCTCGCGCCGACCGTCACCCGCACACTGATCAGTGAGTTCGTGGCCGGCCCACCGCCGGCCGTGCCGACGGCCGGACGCGACGTGCTGACCGCCCGGGAGCAGGAGATCGTCGAGCTGGTCGCCCGTGGGCTGACCAACGACGAGATCGCCGCGCGCATGGTGATCAGCCCGCTGACCGCCAAGACACACGTCAACCGGGCGATGACGAAGCTGCACTGCCGCGACCGGGCCCAGTTGGTCGTGTGGGCGTACGAGTCGGGGCTGATCACGCCGCGGCGGCGGTGATCGCCGTCTCCGAGAGCGGAGTCGATCAACCCCCTTGGGAACATGAGGAAGGGTCGACGCACTAACATTGCCGCCGTCCGCGACGGCTCTGCTGAATCGAGGCGACATGCGTTGGCTCCGTCGATTGCTGGGCGGTAGGCGAGTCCAGCTCGACCCGGGACGCCAGCAGGCGCTGCTGCACGACGTCCAGTCCCGGTACGGCCCCCACGCGCGGATCCGGTTCAACGAACAGGTCGACGCGCTCACCGGTTCGCTCGACAGTGACGACGGCCTGGTGGTGGCGACCCGGATCGTGAGTCAGGTCGCCGACGAGGCCCACGTCGACCTTCAGGCCCAGGCCCAGGAGATCCACCGCCGGACGGGCCGACGGCTGCTGGTGCACCGCCGTAACTACCGGCCGCTGTGGAAGGAGGCGGGCCCGGCCCTGCGCTGGCCGCTGTTCGCGTTGCCGTGTGGCTTCCACCCGTACGCGCAGGTGGCCGCCGCCGTCACGGTGCTCGGCAATCGGGCGCCCCGGCTCGACCGGGTGGCCGACCCGAACCCGGTGGTGACCCGCGTGTTCGAGGTGCTCGACCTGACCACCTCCGGCTGGGAGTACGGCCGGGTGCGGGTGGACACCGACGCCGCCACCCTGGCCGATCGACTGATCGTCAGTGCCGGGCAGGTCCTCGCGGCAATGGACGACCCACCGCGACTGCCGCCCGCGGTCCGGGAGCTGATGCGCCGCAACAACACAGTCGCCGTGCACGACCCGTCCGGCCCTCGGGCGGTCGGCGGGATCAACCTGGGCGCGCGGATGCGGGAGGAGTTCCTGGTCTGAGCGCCCTCGGGCGCTACCGATCGGAGCGCCGACGGGCGAGATGCACGACGATGTCTGCGGAAAGCTCGACCCGCTCGGGCAGGATCCGCTCGATCTGGCTGAAGACCTGCTCCTGCTGCGAGGTCGGCAGCGTGAGATACGCCGAGATCGTCGACAGGTGGCCGACGTAGTCGCGCGCACTCATCGTCAGCCGACGCTCGACGACGGTCTGCCGCACATCGGTGAACCAGACGCAGCGTTGGAGCTCCGTGCCGGGCCACTGCATGGCCTGCCCAGGGGGCGTGCCGTCGGGAGAGGCGATCTCGTCGCTCTCCAGGAACGGTGCCCGGGCCGCGCGGACAGCGTCCGCCACCGCCGGGTCGGCCAGCTGGGTAGGTCCGCCGAACGAGGCGAACACACCGCCTGGTTCCAGCAGCGCGGCCACCCGTGACCACCGACCCTCCGGTGCGGTCCAGTGCAGTGCCGCCGCCGCGTAGACCAGGTGGTACGTCTCGCCCGGCCGCAGGTCCTCGAACGCGGCCCGCACGGTCTGGACACCTGCTGGCACGTGCTTGCGCAGCTCGGCGAGCATGGCCCCGTCCGGCTCGGTCGCGGTGACAGTGACGCCCACTCCGGCGAACAACCGGGTCGCCTTGCCGGTTCCGGCGCCGATCTCCAGCGCCGTCCGAACGGGCCGACCCGCGTACGTCAGCACCACATCGACAAGGTCGGCGGGGTACCCCGGTCGGTACCGTTCGTACTGTTGCGCCACCATCCCGAAGCTCAGTGCGCGAGCAGACATGCCGACAATCCTGTCACCAGTCGTGTCGCATGCCCGATCTTCTGCGCCAAACCGATCGGCTGCGCGTGACCCAGGCGACAGCCGCCGAACGAACGGGTAGCGAGCGGACCGGGCCCGGGTCAGTTCGGATCGGTAGCTCGTGTCCCACCGTGATTGGATAGCGGCCGACTCGGGCGCACAAACCGTGCCCCCGAGTCGGCGCGACAATCGGCAGCCCGTTACCGGCGGCCGAGCTTGACACTCACCTCCGCCAATGGTCAGGCGGGTACGAACTGCCACTGTTGGTTGGTTCCGTTGTTGGCGGTCCACTGCACGACCTGCGCCCCGTCGCTGGTCGAGGCGGCGTAGACGTCGGCTGCGAGTCCGCTGCTACGGCTGACGATGGTGTAGTAGCCGTCGCCGGTGGGCCGCAGGTACCACGACTGGTTGGTGCCGCCGTTTGCCGACCACTGCTGCAGTTGCAGGCCCTGGGTGGTGCTGCCGCCGTTGACGTCGAGCATCTTTCCCGAGGCGGTGTAGCGCAGGGTGTAGGTGTCCTGGGTGGTGCTGATCGTCCAGGTGGGGGTGCCGCTCTGCTGGACCGCTTTGGCGCCGTCGGCGGTGGAGTTGCCGGCGATGGCGAGGGGTTTGCCGCTGTTGCGGTTGACGATGCGGTAGGTGCCGGGTGCGGGTCCGGTTCCGCCGCTTCCACCGAGGTTGAAGTACTCGACCGAGTCGGTGAAGACGGTGCTGCCGGACTTGGCGGTCGACAGCTGCAGGTACACGCGGCTGCCGGTGGCGGGGGCGGTGAAGGACACCGGTTGGGTGACCCGTGAGCCGAGCGGGACGGTCAGGTTGGTGCTGCCGGACGCGATGACCGCGCCGGTGGGACTGTCGAGCCGGGCGGTCCAGGCGAAGCCCACCGAGGTGTTGGTGAAGTCGTCGTTGAACACGGTGATGTTGCGGGTCACCGTGGCGTTGCGGGCGTAGCTGGGTACCGCCTGCGCCAGCGGGAAGTTGCCGTTCGAGTCCGAATTGCCGGAGGCGGACCAGTACGGGAGGTCGACCGCGGCCACCGGGTTGAACGCCGCCTGCACGCGCTGGATCTGCGCGTTGCTCCACGGATCGGGCAAGTTGTCCACTCCGTAGATCGGGTGACCGCCCTCCTCCGGGGTGAAGTCGGTGGACCGCACGCCGGGCACGACGCTGGCCCAGGCGGACAGCAGCGTGTATGGACGCAGGTCGGTGGCGCCCTTGCCGCGCTTGGCAGCAGTCGCGGTGGCGAACCACTCGAAGCCCTGCTTGTTGTTGCATGCCGGCCAGATGAACTCGCCCTCGCCGTCGGGCCGCCCGTTCACGGTGACCAGGCCCTCCCCGTACCTGCCGAAGCCGTCGACGTAGTGCGGGATCACCGCGAAGTTGGCGTACGTCATCCCGGGATACAGGCTGACATTGTTGCCGACGCCCACCTCGACAATGATCGGCCGGGTGCCGTCGGCGCCGTTCATCGCCGCGTAGAGGTCCTTCTCGAACTGTTCGGAATCCTGGCCGCTCTGGTTCGGCTCGTTGTTCTGACTCCAGCGGATGATCGCGGGGTGGTTGCGGTCGCGCAGGACCAGCGCACGGGCGTGATTGATCATGTTTTCGCGCCCGACGGAGTTCTGCCACTCCTGCGAGGACTGGGAGCCGCGGATCGCGACCTCGTCGATGATCATCAGGCCCATCTCGTCGGCGACATCCAACATGTACGGGCTGCCGGGCTCCTGGTGGATGCGCACCACGTTGTAGTTCAGCCGCTGGTAGTTGTCCACCGCCTGCGGCCAGCCGCCGTTGCCGGACGACGGGGGCAGGAAGCCGGGCAGCGTGTGGTACGCGTCGCCCTTGCCGCCGTTGTTGATCCGGTCATAGTCGGCACCCTGGAGGTTGTCGCCGCGGAAGTTCACGCGCACACCGTTGAGGTAGTAGTAGTCACCGTTCTGGGTGGCCTCCCGGAACCCGAACCGGTACTCGGCGTCGCTCGTCCGGCCGTCGTCGGTGACGGCATGCACCGCCAGCCCGTGCAGCTGCGCCCGGTACCCCGACCGGTACGGCACATTGGGCCACCAGTACGAGGTGCTGTCAAGGTTCCACGCGACCGGCCCCACAGTCACGGTCACGGTCGAGCGGGCCGCCACGGTGACCGTACGGCTGGGCAGTGCCGGGTAGCTGAAGGCCGTTCCGTTGTGGGACGACAGCGACCCGGTCAACGTCACCGACCGGGAACTGCCCGACGTGTTCCGCACCGTCACGTCGTAGGTCAGCGTCTTGTTCGCCACCGACGTACGCACGAATGTGTCGCTGACGTACACCGCCGGGTACACCCGCAGGAACGCGGAACCGAAGATCCCCTGCGGTACAGCCTCGGACCACGTGGCGGCGTCGGGCACCAGGTACCGGCCGTTGGATGCCTTCAACGCGCCGCGGCCCTTCACGTTCACCGTGATCGTGTGGGTGGTGCCGGGCGCCGCGTAGGCACTGATGTCGAAGTTCGACGGGGTGAACGCCGTCGTCTGGGTGGCGACCACGCGGCCGTCGACCGACAGTGTCGCCTGGTGGTTGACGGCGCCGAACTCGATCCAGGTCGACTGCGGCTGCCCCGAGTCCGGCACGGTGATGCTGCGCGAGTACACGGCCTCGTTCACGGTGGTGAAGCCCTGCTTGTACCAGCCGCCACCGGGCACCGCGATCGTCGTCGCCGACCGGCCCGCGGGCGTGAAGGCCCACGTCCCGCTCAGATCGACCGAGGCGACCGCGGCGTTACCGGCCGCCACACCGTCAACACCGGCGGCCGCGACACTCTGCGTCGCGACCGGCGCGGCCAGGGTCGACCCGGGGGGCGCCAGGGTCAGGCCACCCAGCGTCAGAGGCAGGCTGAGCGCCACGGTCGCGGCCAGCCCTCTGGCCAACGCAGACAATCGGCCACCCCAGTGGACGTTCGTATGATGCACGGTTACCTCCTGTGACTCATCCGCCAGCTCCGCAACACCGGTTCAGGGCACAGCCTCAAGGCCGATACTCGAATCGATTCGACAAATTTTCCGGCGTCGCCGACCACCCGGAAAGGGTGGTTGCGGCCCAGATGCATTGACATGTATCAAAGGGTGTATCGAGCGTGAAGTCAAGGTTTCAAGACGGTTACTTCCTGCTCCTGACGCCTCGCAAGCTTCGATTGGCCGTCAACAAATACGACTCTTCCGGAGTGCCAAGGCATCGCGCTCAGGCATTCCGTCTCGCCGGCCCAGCGACGCGGCGCCGATCGAATAGCGAACCGATTCGCCTCTGCGGCGTCCGGCCGCCTGACACGCTGAAGGCGCGGACAGCACTGTGGTCGTCGGTGAAGTCGGCGGGCAGCCCGGCCCGACTTGTTCGGTTCGAAGAGGGCGTTAGGGTTCTAGTTAGGAACGTGCTTCGCCAGCGTCACGGGCGGGTCACGGGCTCTTGATGGTGAGCGTCTGATTGCGTAGACATGACTGCGCAATCATACAGGACTGTGGCCGGCGATGGGAGATGCCGTGACGCGACTGGCTAGGCCGGGTGGAAGCCCTCCGACGCCGCGCAGCGTGGACGTCGCGCGGCTGGCCGGCGTCTCCCAGAAAACGGTGTCCAGGGTCCTCAACGACGAGCCGTATGTCTCGGCCGAGGTGCGCCGGCGGGTCCTGGACGCCGCCGAGGAGCTCGGCTACCGGCGCAACCAGGCGGCCCGGGCGCTGGCCTCCGGGCGGACCCGGTCGATCGGCGTGGTGACGCTCGGCAGCGCCTTGTACGGGCCGGCGTCGTGGCTCATGGGCATCGAGCGGGCGGTCCGGGACGTGGGCTACACGCTGCGGGTGGCCGCCACGATCGAGGGCGACCCGGGCGGCATCGCGGGCGCCCTGGCGTCGCTGCTGGACCAGGGCGTGGACGGCGTCGTCATCTCCGAGCCGATCGACGAGGGCGTCGGCCTCATCAGCGTCGACGTGCCGGTCCTGGTCCTCGGCGCGCCGCCCGCCTTCGCCGCGCCGCAGGTGGTGACCGCCAGGGTCGGCGCGGGCCGGCTCGCGCGGGCCGCGACCGAGCACCTGCTGGAGCTGGGGCACGTTACCGTCCATCACCTGGCCGGCCCGCAGCGGTGGTATACGGCACGGGACCGTCTCGCCGGCTGGCGCGAGGCGCTGCGAGCCCACGGCGCGGACGAGCCGCCGGTCGTAGAGGGCGACTGGTCGGCCACGTCCGGCTACGCGGCGGGCCGGGAACTGGTCGGCGATGGCACCGTGACCGCGGTGTTCGCCGCGAACGACGACATGGCGATCGGTCTCATCCGCGCGCAGCTCGAGGCCGGGCGCCGCGTGCCCGAGGACATCAGCGTCGTCGGGTTCGACGACATCCCGCTCGCGGCCTACGTCACTCCCCCGCTCACCACCGTGCGGCAGCCGATCGACGAGGTCGCGCGGCAGGGCCTCGCGCGGCTGGTACAGGTCATCGAGAAGCCGGACGTCGAGCTTCCACCGGCGGCCGACCAACCGGTCGAGCTCGTCGTCCGCGCCTCGACGGCGCCACCACCGCCCCGGCCGATCCCGGGAGGTGGCCGCCGAGGGAGCCCTCATGCCCACGGCGGCCCGCATGGTCAGCCCGCCGACAGCGAAGTCCCATCCACCCAGCCCTGATCAGCGTCGACATGTCCACCTACCGCGGCACGTCACCCGAGACCCGCACCAGCCGTCGCTGACGAGCGGCGGCAGCACCCGCGCGACGCGCACCTCTCACTCCGACACGACAACTGCGCGCAACCGCTTGCCCACCCGCCAAACACCGCTCGACCATGTGCTCATGGGGCCGGAGCGTCGTTTCATCCTCGGGGTCGACGTGGGCACCACCGCCGTGCGGGCGGGCGCATTCGCGCTGGACGGCTCCGCCCGACACGTCCGCACGCAGGCGTACCCGCTGCTCCAACCGCTGCCCGGCTGGCAGGTACAGAACCCCGACGTGCTGGTAGCGGCCACCCTGGCCGCGGTGTCCGCGTGTGTCGCCGACACCGCCGGGGCCGAGGTCGTCGCCCTCGCGGTCAGCTCCCCCAGGTACGGCGTGATCGGGCTGGACGCGACACTCAGCCCGGTGACGCCGCTGCTGACCGGGCGTGACACTCGGTCCGCGGAAGTGGCCCGCGACCTGCGGGTCTCCGGCCAGAGCCGGGAGCTGCACCGCGTTACCGGCACGCCCGTGCACCCGGGAAGCCCGCTCTGCAAACTCATGTGGTTCGCCCGCCACGAGCCGTACCTCTGCACCGCGACGCGGTGGTGGATCGGCCTGAAGGACTACCTGGTCCATCGGCTGACCGGGACATTGGTGACCGAGCTGTCGTCGGCGTCCGGCACCGGCATGTTCGACGTCCACCGTCGGGTATGGAGCGCGGGCATACTCGACCTCGTCGGGGTGTCCGGCAGGCAACTGCCTCCGGTCCTTCCCACGACGGGCGTGCTGCGGCTCTCCTCGGCGGCCGGGCAGGCGGTCGGCCTGCCGTCCGGCACACCTGTCGTCGTGGGCGCGGGTGACGGTCCGTCGAGCAGCCTGGGCATGGCGGCGATCGACAGCACCGTCGCTGGTCTGACGCTCGCGGCCACCGGGGCCCTGCGGACGGTCGTCGCGGCTCCGCTCGTCGACCCGGCGGAGACCTTCTCCTGCGCGGCGCTGACCGAGGACGCCTGGGTGATCGGCGAGACGGTCGACAACGGCGGCAACGTCGTGCGGTGGGCCGGTAGAGCGCTCGAACCCGACCTTCGCCCGGCGTCCGATGACCAGCTCGCCGCCACCGAGCTCCTGGCTCTCGCCGAACGGATCGCCCCGGGAAGCGACGGACTGGTGATGCTGCCCTATCTGCTGGCCGACCGGGACCCCGAGGGGGAATCCGGCCCTCCGGGCGCGTACCTGGGGTTGCGCAGCGAACACTCTCGCGGTCACCTGGTACGGGCCGCCGTGGAGGGCGTCTGCCTCCAGCTCGGCGGCATCCGTGACCGCCTGGCCGAGCTGACACCGGTCAGCAGCGTTCGCCTGGCCGGCGGCGCGTTCCGATCTCCGCTGTGGCGTGCGGTGATGGCCGCGGTCCTGGATTGCCCAGTGCAGGCGTCAGGTGCGGCCGATGACGTCGCCCTCGGCGCGGCCGCGCTCGGGCTCTTCGCGATCGGCCTGGCCCCCGATCTCCCCGGGGCCGTCGCCCAGCTCGACCCCGAGAGTGCCCGCACCAAGCCGATCACGGTCGACCCTGCCCTCGCCGCGGCGTACCGCGGTCTCCGGACGAAGCTGCCCGCACTCATCACAGTCGCGGGCCGGCTGGGCGAGATCCTCGACGAGGTGGCAGCCGGCCCGCGCATAGACAGGCGGGCCGGCGCGATGCCCCGCGGCGTCATGCGCGGGTGACCGGGACGGTCGAGGCGGCGCCGGCCTCAGTGCTCCGGTTCGTCCTTGACCCGCGCCACGAGCTGGGTCGGGTTGACGTAGCGCAGCGCGACGACGAGGAGGATCAGCATCATCGACGTGTAGATGACCGCCATGGCGTCGACCGACTGCTGCGCCCTGATCCCGGAGGCGGACATCGAGTAGTAGAGCGCCACGACGAGGGTCTGCGAGTCGGGGCCCGCGGTCAGGAAGGTCAGCTCGAACATGCCGACGGTCCGGACGAGGACGAGGATCGCGGAGGCGAGGATGCCCGGCACGAGCAACGGCGTGAGGACCCGGAGGAACACCGTCCGCAGGCCCGCGCCGCACATGCGCGCGGCGCTCTCGATCCTCGGGTCGATCTGCTCGATGAACGGGGTCATGGTCAGGATGACGAAGGGCACCGACGGCACGAGGTTGGCGAGCACCACCCCGGACATGTGCCCGGCCAGACCGAACTTGTAGAGGACTGTCGCCAGCGGGATGCCGTACGTGATCGGGGGCATCAGAATGGGCAGCAGGAACACCAGGAAGATCAGCCGTTTGCCCGGGAACGAGCGCCGCGCGAGGGCGTAGGCGGCCGGCACGCCGATCACCAGCGAGAGGCCCACGACGAGTACGGAGACCTCCAGCGTCACGACGATGACCGACAGGAGCGCGAACTCGTCCCAGGCTCGGGCGTACCAACTGGTGGTGTAGCCGTCCGGGAGCCAGGTGTCGAACCAGCGCTGGCCGAACGAGCTGACCAGCACGGACGCCACGACGCCCAGCAGGTTGAGGAAGAAGAAGATGACGACGCCCCACACGATCCAGGCGGCCGGTCGCGCGGCGATGCGCCGCCGTCGGTCGGTGCTGGTGGCGGGGGGCCGCGCTGGTGGGGCCTGGGTGGTCGTTGCCATCAGCCCTTGCCTCCGGTGGAGCCGGTGTAGAAGCGGCTACGAGCGGCCAGCACCACAGCGATGATGACCAGCTCGACGAAGCCCATGATCATGGCGATCGCCGAGGCGTACGGGTAGTCGTACTGCTCGTAGGCCGCCTGGTAGGCGGCGAGGGAGATGACCCGGGTCTCCCCGGCCGGGTTGCCGACCAGAACGGCCGACGGGAACACGCTGAACGCCAGGACGAACGTCAGGCAGAAGGTGGTGGCGAGGCCGGGCATCAGCAGCGGCAGGGTGATCCGGGTGAACCGGCGACGCCAGTCCGCGCCCAGCGTCGCGGCCGCCCGTTCCAGGGTCGGGTCGATGCCGGACAGGTACGACAGCACCAGCAGGAACGCGAACGGAAAGCCGGTGATCACCAGCGAGAAGAACACGCCCCAGTAGTTGTGGGTCAGCCGCACCGGCTCGTCGACAAGGTTGCTGGCCAACAGGATCCGGTTGAACCAGCCGGTCGGGCCGAGGAAGTTCAGCAACCCCTGTGCGGTGAGGACAGTGCCGAGCGTGATCGGGACGACCAGCAGCGTGGTGACCAGCCGCTTGCCCCGGAACCGGCCACGCATCCGGTAGGCGATCGGCACCGCGGCGAGGACGTTCAGGAGCGCGGCGGGCAACGCGATCCGCAGCGTGATCCAGATCGTGCCCCGCTCGTAGGAGTCGGAGAAGAACCGGGCGTAGTCGCTGAACGGGCTGCCGGTGGTCGGCTGGAACGAGAGCGTCAGCCCGTAGAAGAACGGGTAGAGGAACAGGGCGATGACGAAGATCAGGGCCGGGACCAGCAACCAGAGCTGACGATCGACGCCCCGCTCGGCGAGACGGTGCTGCCAGTGCGCCATCGGCCTCCCGGGCCCGGCGCCGCTCACCGAGTCGCCCCCGGAGCGTCCGCGAGGCGCTTGGGCTGCGTCTGCGCGTCGGCCTGATAGACGAGCAGCCGCTGCGGGTCGACGGCGAGCTTGACCTGGTCGCCCGGCGCGATCCGCTGCTCGGTCCGCAGGTGCAGCAGCAGGCCGGTGTCGGTGCGGGCCTCGGCCGCCAACTCGCGGCCCTGGTACTCCACCACCTCGACCGTCGCCGACATGGCGTTGCGGGTCTCGCCGGGCCCGTCGACACGGATGTCCTCGGGGCGTACCGCGACCATCACGTCCGCCCCGGTCTGGAGACCCCCCACCACCTCGCCGAGCAGGCGAAGGCCGGACGCCTCGACGGTGGCCCGGGCGTCCTCGGACTGCTCCACCCGCCCCCGCCACAGGTTGCGGTAGCCCATGAAGTCGGCGACGTGCCAGTTCGCCGGTCGGGTGTGCAGCTCACGCGGCGAGCCGATCTGCTGCACCCGCCCCTCCCGCAGCACCACCAGCCGGTCGGCCAGGGAGAGCGCCTCCTCCTGGTCGTGGGTCACGTAGACGGTGGTGAGCCCCAACGACTGGTGCAGCCGGCGGATCTCGGTCCGCATCTCCAGGCGCAGTTTGGCGTCGAGGTTGCTCAACGGCTCGTCCATCAACACCAGCGACGGCTCGAACACGACGGCGCGGGCGATCGCGACGCGTTGCTGTTGGCCACCCGAGAGCTGACCGGGCAGCTTGTCGACGTGGTCCTCAAGTCGCACCAACCGCACCGCCTCCGCCGTACGCCGGCGCGTCTCCTCCTTGGGCAGCCGCCGCATCCGCAGCCCGAAGGCGATGTTCGCCCGGACCGTCATATGCGGAAAGAGGGCGTAGCTCTGGAACACCATGCCGAAGCCGCGCCGCTCCGGCGGGAGCGTGTCGATGCGGCGCTCGTCCTGCCAGATGCTCCCCTCCGTCAACGGCAGCAGCCCGGCCAGGCAGTTCAACGCCGTCGACTTGCCGCAGCCGGAGGGGCCGAGCAGGGCGATGAACTCCCCCGCCTCGATCGTCAGGTCCAGCTCGCTGAGCGCGGCCTGGCCACCGAACCGGCGGGACACCCCGTCCAGCCGCAGCTTGGTGAAGGCGCTCATCCCTGCTTGACCTTGCCGCCGCCGATCTCGCGGTCCCAGCGGCTGAACGCCGCCACCAGGCTCTTCGCGTCGAGCGGGACCTCGGTCGGGTTCCCGGCGATCAGCGCGTCGTACTCGGGGCGACCGAACTCCCGGATCGCGTCCTGGCTCTTCTGCGGCGCCGACGAGAGCTGGACCTCCTTGATCGCCGGGCCCGGGTAGAAGTAGCCCTCGTCGTACGCCTTCGCCTGCTGTTCGGGGGTGAGCATGAACGCCAGCAGGGCCAGCACGGCGGCCTGGGTGTCGGTCGACACGCCCTTGGGCAGGACGGCGTAGTGCGCGTCGGTGACCCAGTGGAAGCCGTCGATCGGGGTGATCCTGGCTTCCTTCGGCACCGTGCCGAGCACCCGCGGGTTGATGTCCCAACCGGTCGTGCTGACGATCAGGTGCGCGGTGCCGTTGGCGAGGTTCTTCATCGTCTCGGTGGTGCCGGACGGGTAGTAGTCGACGTACTGGCCCAACTCCTTGAGGAAGGCCCACGTCTTGTCCCAGCCCGCCGTGGGGTCCTTGGGGTTCGAGTCGCCGAGGATGTACGGCAGACCCATCAGGAACGTCCGCCCCGGGCCGGAGTTGGCCGGTCGGGCGTACTGGAACTTCCTGGGGTTGGCTCTGGCCCAGGCCAGCAGCGCGTCCGCGCTGGTGGGTGGCGTCGCCAGGCGGGACGGCAGATATTCGAGCAGCGGACCGGACGGGTAGTAGGTGACTGTGACGCCCGCGTTGCCGGCGAGCTTCTGCATCGCGGCGGCCGGCTCCAGGTAGTTGCTCATGCCGCCGAGACGGTCCTGGAAGGTCGGCAACACGTCGATCCAGAGCCCCTGCTCGATCCCGGCGGCCAGGCCGTCGACGCCGGTCAGCACGAGACCGATGTCCACCCGGTCCGCCCCCTGCTGGGCCTTGATCTTCCCGGCCAGCTCGGGTGCCGGGGCCTTTGAATAGGTCACCCGGGAGATCACGTCGGGGTTCTTCGAGACGAACTCGTCGATCATCCCCTGGGTCAGCTGGAGGTTGCCCGCCACGTCGAGGACATTGAGCGTGACGGCCTTACCGGGCCGCTGTGGCACCTCACCGGCGCTGTCGCCAGTGTTGTCGCCGGGGGCCTCGGGTGCCCCACACCCGACCGTGCCCACCAGGAGCGACGATGCCGTGACCAGGAGAGCGCCGCGCCGCGAGATACCCATGAGCCGTTCCCTCCGCCAGGTGTCATCAGTGCTGATTCAGGCAGTCGCCGCGCCGCGGCGGCAACGGGTTGCCATGTATTGCCTCGCGCGAATGTGACCGGGCTGCTGGATTGTTGCGGGGGCATTGCCGAGTATTCACCGCCGCCATACCATGATCACGGCGCGTAGCCGGGAGGAGCATGCAGATGCCCGACCACATCAGCCCGCCGGGACAGCGAGTCACGATCTACGACGTCGCCCTCGAGGCGGACGTCTCACCGTCCACGGTGTCCCGCGCCTTCTCCCGACCCAGTCGCGTCAACTCCGAGACCGCCGAACGGATCCGGCAGGTCGCCGAGCGGTTGGGCTACCGGACCAACCCCCTCGCTCGCGCCCTCACCACGTCGCGTACGCAGATGATCGCGCTGGTCATCGCCGACATCACCAACCCGGTGTACGCCGAGATCGTGCGCGGCGCGCAGGACGCGGCGACCGACGGCGAGTACACGACAGTGCTGATCGACGCCCAGGAGTCCGACCGGCTGGAACGAGCGGCGGTCGAGCGCACCTTGTCGACAGTCGACGGAATCGTGCTGGCGAGCAGCCGGATGTCCGACTCCGCCATCCGGATGGTCGCCAAGCAGCGACCGGTGGTGGTCCTCAACCGCGCTCTGGCCGACGTGCCCTGCGTCGTCACGGACGACAGTCGTGGGGTGCGGCGGGCCGCCGAGCACCTCGGTGAGCTGGGGCACGACCACATCACCTACGTCGCCGGGCCGCAGGCGTCCTGGCCCAATGGCATCCGCTGGCGGTCGCTGCTCGAAGCGGGCATGGAGCTGGAGATCAAGGTTCGCCAGATCGGGCCGTTCAGTCCCACCCTGGCGGGCGGTGAGCGGGCCGCGCAGGAGCTGTTAGCGCGTCCCGCGACGGCGGTCCTCGCGTTCAACGACCAGATGGCCATCGGGATCATCCGCGGTCTCAGCCGGATGGGCGTCAACGTTCCGGGCGACGTCAGCGTCGTCGGTTTCGACAACATCCTCGCCGCCGACATCGTCACACCCGGGCTCACCACCGTCGCGGCTCCGCTCTACGCGGAGGGCTCGGCCGCGACCCGGCACCTGCTCACGATGATCGACGGGTCGCCCGGGCACACCGGCCGACCCATGGTCCTGCCGGTACGCCTCGTGGTCCGCGACTCGACGGCAGCGCGCAACCCGGCCCCCGGTCGGGCCCGGCCTGCGTGGGTACGGCAGCGACCCGTTCCCGGCCCGGCGGCCCAGAGGCCGTGAGGGCCGGGCGGCCCCGCGACAAGAAACGACAACTCGTTGCCGACCCGGAGCCAGGCCGGGAAGGATCGACGCGCATCCATCCAGCAACGTCGTTGCGCTCGCGGGACGGGCCGAACGGCGTCCCCAGCGAACGAACGAGGAGATGGCGATGAACCGAGCTTCGGTGCCCCGGCTACGGCGAACCCTCATCGTGCTGGGCACGGCACTGGCCACCGTCGCAGCCACCCTCACCGTCGCCACCGCCACGCCGGCCGCCGCGGCCCCGTCGCCGGACGACTACAACGGCTCCGACCTGTGGCTACGGTACGTACCGGTCGACGACGCGAAGCTGCTGCGTGACTACCGCCGCGCGGCCACCGCCATCGTGGTCGAGAACGCCGACGCCACGAAGGTCCACCGGCACACGACGGACCTCGCCATGGCCCCCGGTTCGAGCGAGAAACTCGTCGAGACCACGCTGGGCGCAGCCCGGGACGAACTGGTCCGCGGCCTGGGCGGGCTGCTCGGTCGACCGACACCCGTGGCGTCGGTCGACGACGGAACGGTCCCGGACGGCGCGGTGGTGGTGGGCACGCCGACGAGTTCGCCGCTGGTGGGCCGCACCATCACGACCCGCGACCTGGCCACTGTGGGCGACGAGGGCTACCTCGTCCGGTCGGTGGCGAAGGGCAGGGCACGGTTCACCGTCATCGCCGGCAACACCGACCTCGGCGCGCTGTACGGCACCTTCGCCTTCCTCCGGCTGCTCCAGACCCGGAAACCCGTCGACCATCTCCGCGTCGCGGAGTCACCGAAGATCAAACATCGGTTGCTGAACAACTGGGAGACCGAGCGTCTCTACGCGGGCAACAACGCCTCCGGGCTGGGTGGGCTGAACGGGGAGAGCGGGGCGATCTTCAACTTCGCCGCTACCGGCGCCAGCGCCGGCCGGAACCTGCCCGTCATCCTCGACCGCTACCTCGTCATGGCCCGCGCGTTGGCGTCGCTGGGCATCAACGGCATCACCATCAACAACGTCAACGCCGACAACGCGTACCTGACGAGCACCCGCATCGCGCAGGAGGCGGCCCTCGCCGACGCGTTACGTCCGTACGGCATCAAACTGGGCCTGTCGATCCGCTACACAGCGCCCACCGACAGCCGGTTCGCGCCGGACACCCTGACCAACAGCCAGCTCGATCCGTACGGCGCGGATTTCCGGGGCTGGTGGCACCGCCGGGCCCAGCAGATCCAGGCTGCGATCCCGGATTTCATGGGCCTCACCGTCAAGGCCAACTCCGAGGGCCAGCCGGGGCCACAGGACTTCGGGTACGACCACGGTGACGGCGCCAACGCCATCGCCGCCGCCGTGGCGCCGCTCGGGATGACTGTGCACTGGCGGACGTTCGTCTACAACGCCGAGGTCGACAACGACCGGCTCAAGCGGGCCTACCTGGAGTTCGGGCCGATCGACGACGAGGTCCAGCCGGACGGCAGCCGGGGACGCTTCGCCGACAACGTGTTCCTCCAGACGAAGAACGGGCCACTGGACTTCCAGGCCCGCGAGCCCATCCACCCGATGTTCGGCCGGATGGAGAACACCAACCAGGCCCTGGAACTGCAGATCACGCAGGAGTACACCGGCCAGAACTGGATGCTGGCCTACCTCGGCCCGATGTACGAGGAGATCCTCAAGACCGACACGTACGCCACCGACGCGAACGGAAAGCTGCTCGAGAAGCGCCTGGTCGGCAACATCGTCGACGGGACCGCCCAGCACCACCCGGACACCGCCATCGTGGGTGTGGCCAACCTCGGCAACGCGGACAACCTGACCGGGCACCACTTCGCCCAGGCGAACCTGTTCGCCTTCGGACGTCAGGCGTGGGACTGGACCCTCGACTCGGCGGACATCGCGACCGACTGGACGCGGATGACGTGGAGCAACGACCGGCGCGTCGTCGACACCATCCACCGGATGATGATGGGCTCGTGGGAGTCGCTGGTCAGCTACCAGACGCCGCTGGGCATCGGCCACCAGTTCGCCGAGGGCGCCCACTACCGTCCCGACCCCGCCGACTGGGCTGGCCGCGACGACTGGAGCCCGATCTACTACAACAAGGCCGACAGCGTCGGTCTGGGCTTCGACCGCTCCCCCACCGGCAGCAACCTGGCCGCCCAGTACTTCCCTCGGTTGCAGCAGCGCTACGGGAACATCAACTCGGTCCCGGAGAACCTGCTGATGTGGTTCCACCACGTGCCGTGGGGCCATCGCCTGGACAGCGGCCGGACGTTCTGGGACGAGTTGGTCTACCGCTACCAGATGGGCGTGCAGTACGTGACCTGGATGCGGGAGACCTGGGCCACGCTCCAACCCGACATCGACGCACGCCGGTTCGCTGAGGTACGCGACAAGCTGGCCGTGCACGAGGCGGACGCCGCGGACTGGCGGGACACCTCGGTGAACTACTGGAAGGAGTTCAGCGGGCGGGACATCCCGGTCGACGACGCGCCACTGTCGGCGACGATCGTCGTCAACGGCAAGAGGTTCGGTGGCTTCAACCTGTCGGACACCTCGTACACCATTCCGGTGCCGGCCGGGGCGTCGCCGATGATCACCAAGGTGCGGACGGCCGACCGGAAGGCCCGCTACGAGATCGTCTCCCAGGCGTCCGGCGTGCCCGGTCAGGCGGTCGTCAAGGTCACGACGGAGAGCTTCTTCGGCCCTCTGGTGAAGAACTACGTCTTCAACCTGGTGCCCGACACGACGCTGACGGCCCTGCGCGTCGACGGCAGGCGTCTGGCGTCCTTCGCGCCGACGGTGCTGCACTACAACGCCCTCACGGCGGCCGGCACCACCACAGTGCCGGCTGTCACCGCCAGCGCCGCCGACCCCGCCGCCACTGTCGCCGTCGAGCAGGCGACCAGCCCCACCGGGCAGGCTCGGGTCACCGTCACCAACGGCGGAGCCTCGTCGGTCTACACGGTCGACCTGAACACCACGATCACCGGCAGCGACGAGTTCGACTCGGCCCAGCTCGGCCCGCAGTGGCAGTGGGTCCGCCCGGACGAGGGCAACCGGCGTCTGGCCGACGGGTCAATGGTCATCACCGCCCAGCAGGGCGACCTCCAGGGCAACACCAACACCGCGAGGAACCTGGCCCTGCAGGACGTCGACGGCGACTGGACGGCCGAGTCCAGAATCGTCTTCTCACGCCCACTCGCCACCAACAACGAACAGGGCGGTGTGCTCGGGTACGCGGACGACAACAACTACGTGAAGCTCGCCTGGGAGATGGGCAACGCGACAGCCGCCGTCAACAAGAACCGGATCGTCTTCCTGCGCGAGCAGAACGGCACGGCGTCCACACTGGAGATCACCGGAGCCGACGCTCAGCGCATCGTCGGGGCCGACGGCGCGATCTGGCTGCGACTGACCAAGATCGCAAACAGCTACCGCGCCTACTACTCCACCGACGGAAGCGTCTACCGCTACATCGGCTCCACCACGCTGAACGTCGAGCCGACGAAGGCCGGGCTGCTGGCCTTCAACCGGGCCGGCACCTCCACCGACCTCGACGTCGCCTTCGACTACTTCCGCATCGAGAGCCGCGGCGAGCGTATCCGCTAGCCCGCCCGTTGGCCGGGTCCGGTGCCAAGCCGGACCCGGCCAACGTGTGGCTCGACAAGTCTGGACGTCGTGGAAGTCGGCGATCCTGGTTAGGGTGACGCCGAAAGACGCGACCGGGCCCGCCCCCAGAGTGGGGACGGGCCCGGTCGTGCTCCCCCGAGCAGGAATCGTTGCCGTCAGCCCCCGATCGCGATGGCGAAGATGTGCATGGTCGGCACGTTCGTGGCGGGCCGGGCGCTGATGTTCGGCAACACCACCGAGGCCACTGCCTTGTTCTGCAACCCGACGCCCACGTAGTAGACGCAGGCGGCGGTGTTCTGCCGCTGGTTGTTGGGCCGGTTCTGGTACGCCGACACGATCGCCGCCGTTCCGGCAGAGTTCGGCCCGCCGTACCAGTCGGGCGTGCTCAACGTGAACGTCTGCCGGGTGCCGTCGGCGTAGACCACGGTGCCGGTCCCCGACACCGCGCCGTAGGTGCCGGTCAGCAGGAAGCCGAGCGTGCTGCCGGTGCCGGTCACGCCGATGGTCTGGCCCGACGCGATGGCGTTGTCGGCGGCCCCGGAGCTGACGTTGGGCCAGCGGAAGTTGACCCCGTTGCGGCTGATCGTGCCGCCCGGGCTGGCCCCGGCCTGAGCCAGGGCCTGCGCGGAGAGGGAGGCCCCACCGCCGTCGAAGTTGCCGACGTTGGTGTTGCTGTCGCTGGTGATGCCGACATTGCTGAAGCTCTGCTCCAGCGTCGGCGTGGCGACCCCGGAACTGGTGACCCGGTAGGTGCGCCCGGCCTGCACGGTGACCTCGATCAGGTCGGACTCGATCCGGGTGGTCCGGGCCGCCGTACCGTCGGCGGTGTCGACCACGGTGACGGTGCCGGTCAGGATCCGGGAGCGCAGGCGGACGGTGCCGGCCCGGTCCGGTCGGATGAGGATCTCGGTGGCCAGACCGCTAGCCCAGGTGATGCCGACCGTGTGCCCGCCCCGACCGCGCAGGCCGGTCACCCGCCCGCTCGGCCAGGCCGGCGGCAGCGCGGGCAGGACGTGCAGCTCGCCGGTGTGGCTCTGCAACAGCATCTCGGCGATGCCGGCGGTGGCGCCGAAGTTGCCGTCGATCTGGAACGGCGGGTGCAGGTCGAACATGTTGGGCGCGAGCCGCGCGGTGGTGGCGAGGTAGCGGATCAGGTCGTGGGCCCGCTTGCCTTCCTCCATCCGAGCCCAGAAGTTGATTTTCCAGGCCAGCGACCAGCCCGTGCCGTCGTCGCCGCGCAGCGCCAGGGTCCGCCGGGCCGCCTCGAACAGCTGCGGGGTACCGCGCTTGGTGATCTGGTTGCTGGGTGCCAGCCCGTAGAGGTGCGAGATGTGCCGGTGGTTGGGTTCGGTCTCCACCCAGTCGTAGAGCCACTCCATGATGTTGCCGCGCGAGCCGACCTTCATGGGTGGCAGCCGGTCCCGGGTGGCGCGAACCTGCGCCCGGAAGGTGGTGTCCACGTTGAGGATCTCGCTGGCCCGGGCGCACGCGTCGAACAGGTCCCGCAGGATCTGGTTGTCCATAGTGGGGCCGGCGCACACGCTGGCGTTCGAGTGGTGGCTCAGCTCCGGCGAGTTCGACGGGTTGGTCACCAGGTAGCCGAGGGTCGGCTCGGTCACCAGGGTGTTGAGGAAGAACTGCGCCGCGCCCTTCATGGCCGGGTAGTTCGTCCGCAGGAACTCGATGTCGCCGTTGAACAGGTAGTGGTCCCAGATCAACGTGGACAGCCAGGCGCCGCCGGTCTGCCACATGCCCCAGAACGCGCCGTCCACCACCGCTGTGGCCCGCCACGCGTCCGTGTTGTGGTGGGTGACCCAGCCACTGGCGGAGCCGTACTGCACCTGGGCGGTCCGTGCTCCGGCGACGGCGAGGTCTCTGACCATGTCGAAGACCGGGTTGTGGCACTCGGCCAGGTTCGTGGTGTTGGCCGGCCAGTAGTTCATCGGCAGGTTGGCGTTGATCGTGTACTTCGAGTCCCATGCCGGGGCCAGCGAGTCGTTCCAGATGCCCTGGAGGTTGGCCGGCTGGGTGCCGGGCCGCGAGGACGAGATCAGCAGGTAGCGACCGTACTGGAACAGCAGCGTGGAGAACTGCGGGTCGTTGACGCTGTTGTGCTGGGCGATCCGGACATCAGTGGTCTGATCGGCCGCGGACGTGCGGCCCAGGTCCAGGGTGACCCGGCCGAACAGCGCCTGGTAGTCGGCCACGTGCCGGCTGCGCAGCTGGTCGTAGCTGCTGGCCCGCGCGGCGGTGAGGCGCTGCCGGGCGATGCCCTGGTAGTCGCCGCCGACGTTGCGGTAGTTGACGTAGCTGGAGCCGATGGAGATCAGCAGGACCACGCTGTTGGCGTTCGTCACCCGCAGGGTGCCGCCGGAGCTGGACACGCTGCCGCCGCTGACTGTCGCGTTGGCGAGCGCGAGGAAGCGGACCTGACCGTTGACGCCCTCCATGTTTCCGGAGATGCCGTCGAGGCCGATGGTGGTGCCGTCGGGGCTGGACACCGACGTCCGCTGCGGGCTGTCGAAGGTGGCGGTGAAGCTGATCGAGCCGGTCCGGTCGGCGGTCAGTCGCATGGCGATGACCTGATCCGGCGCGCTCGCGAACACCTCCCGCTGGTGGCGAACGCCGTTGAGCACGTACGACGTCGTGACGGTGGCGGTGGTGAGGTCGAGCGTCCGGTCGTACTGTGACGCTCCGCTGGCGGAACCGAAGGCGAGCCGCAGGTTGCCGACGGTCTGGTAGGCCAACTGGCCGCCGGGGTTGCCCATCATGGTCTGGTTGATCAGATCCTGGGCCTGGGTCCACTGGTTCGCGTTCACCAGCCGCCGGATCTCCGGCAGCGCCGCCGCGCCTCGGGTGTTGCTGGGATCGTGCGGCCCACCGGCCCAGACGGTGTCCTCGTTGAGCTGAAGCCGCTCGGTGTCGACGTTGCCGAAGACCATCGCGCCGAGCCGGCCGTTGCCGATCGGCAGCGCCCGTAGCCAGTCGGTGCCGGCCCCTTCGTCGTACCAGAGGGCGAGGTCCCCGGCGGCCAACACCTGCGGCGGGGCCGCCGAGTCGGCCTTGGCCACGGCGGTCCAGGGAACCGGCAGGAGAGCACCGCCCGCGCCGGCTGCGCCGATCTTGAGGGCCTGCCGTCGGGTCAGGTCTGACATCGATCCTCCAAACGGTGACCAGTCCGGCCACCCCGAAGCGTGACAACTATGGGACTCGACATGGGGATCCGCTTGGGTGCGCCAACCGGGACCCTGCCTGAGCAGGCCGACGCCGGGCCTTGGCGAGCCAGACATCTGATGTGTTTCGGGAAGGTTACTCCGGGACCACAGAATAGGCAACGGTCGATCGATGGGAGCCCACAGCACCGCACTGGCCGGTCAGCAAGATGCGCGGGTGGATGAGCAGTGCCGCGCTGAGACGGCACCGCACGGCGATCGGCCAGAATCACGCCGACGACCACCCAACCCGACGGCCATACATCAGATGTACGCAGGCAGACAGCCGAGCTGGTCGTACATCCCCTCCGACGTGCACCCCGACGCGACAGCGCAACCCCGGTGGGGCCACGGACGTGTACTGGGAAACCCCGATCGATGCTTCCCCCGGAGGAACGATGACCCTGACCGCGCTCCGCGCCTTCCTGCCTGTCGCCGCGCTGACCGGCCTGGCGGCCTGCACCACCGCCGCGCCCACTCCCGCCGCAGGGACGAGCACCACACCACCGGCCAGCTCCGCACCCGCCTCGCCTGCTACGCCGCCCACCGCCGTCAGCGCCTCGCCGACCCGCAGCACGTCGTCAGGCACCACCCCGGCCGCCTGTCCGGTGACCGCAGCCACCCTGCAGGCCGCATCGGGACTGAGCAGCACCCACCGGATCGATCCGGATCAGATCAGGTGCGCGAGGCAGTGGGCCACGGCCGGAGTGCTCGCCGTCGACCCGGGAATGCAGGGTGACGGTGTGCTGCTGTTCAAACACTCGGACGGCGGGTGGCAGAAGCTGGGCGAAGGCAGCGCACTCGAATGCACCCCGTTCGGCATTCCGCCGGAGATCGGCGACCAGGTCGGCTGTCGCGACCATTGAGCAGCGGCCCCCGTCCACAATCGGGTTGTTCTCGCCGGCTGCACGGGTGACCATGACGGCATGGCGGGAGCTCGGGGGTGAGATCGCCTCTTCAAGGTGGACTACCGCCCGGCGGCGCGGTGGTGGTCGGGGCCGTCGTGGAGATCGCCTGCGACGAGTCGGGATTCTCGGGCACGAACCTGCTGCACTCGACAGCCCCGGTGATCACGCACGCGAGCGTCGACCTGGCCGTCGACGAGGCGGTCGCGCTCATCACCGCCCTGCGGTCCGGGTTCCGGTTCGCGCCGCACGAGCTCAAGTCCGGCCGGTTCCTGCGCGGCTCGGGTGCGCACGAGGCACTGGAGTGGTTCCTGACGGCGCTGGCCGGCCGCGCGCACGTCCACCTCATCGACAAGGAGTTCTTCCTCGTCACCCGAATCGTGGACTTCCTGCTGACCGAGCCGTCGTACGCGGCGGGCACCCGGCTCGCTCGCGAGCACCATCCGGCCGCTCTCGCCCTGCACGAGGCCGGACGCTCGGCCGGAGGCGACTGGGGCGCCTTCCTGTCGGCGTTCGTCGACCTGGTCCGGATGAAGCGGCGACTTCCGGTCGACCAGACCGTACGGCGGTTCTTCCAGGCCCGGGACACGCTGCGGCGCCACGGCCTCGGCACTGTGGCCGACACCGTCCTCGACGGGCTCAGTCCGAGGCACGTGCGGGCCGTGGTGGCCAGGCTCGACGTCGACGACCGCGCTGTCCCTCCACCACTGGAACCGCTGCTGCCCGCGCTTGCGGAGACGGTCCTGTCCTGGAGCGACGGCCGGCGGCAGGTGTTGGTGACCCACGACGAGCAGAGCGCCCTGACGGCCGACCGGCTGACCCGCCTTCAGCGGGTGTTGGCCGACGAGGGCCAGCCACAGTCGGCCGGTGTGCACCAGGCTTCGGCGTTGCCGAACGGGGTGTCGCCCCTGGCGGGGCTGGTGATGGTCGACTCCCGCGACGATCCGCGCGTGCAGGTGGCGGATCTCCTCGCGGGAGTGGCCCGGCGGATGCCCGGCATCATCGACGACACGCTCCGTCAGCCGCCGCCCGCTCCCCCGGTGTGACGGGCAGCGGCCGAGTCACGACGCGGCACGGGCTCGGAGGGTCTGCGCGGTCGCCGGGTCAGCGGGAAAGAACGCCTCGACGGCCAGCCCGGCGACGGTGACCTCGCGCGGCGTACCGAAGAGGGTGGTGGTGCTGACGAAGGACAGCTCCTGATCACCGTGCCGGTAGCGCAGTGGAACGAGGACACGTGACACGGCATCGCTTGTCGGCGTCGTGTCGACGTCGTCACCGGGATAGCCGCGAAGCTCCTCGTGCAGGTCGTACAGGATCGGGTCGTTTGTCGTCGCCGCCTGCTGGTGCAGCCGTTTCAGCAGGTGGGCGCGCCACTCGGGCAGGTTGACGATGCGCGGTGCCAGACCGTCGGGGTGCAGGCTGAGGCGCAGCACGTTGACGGGTGGGGCGAGCAGGTGTGGCTGCGCGTCCATGGTGAACAGGGCGACGGCAGGGTTGGCGTCGACGAGGTGCCAGTGCTCGTCGACGAGCAGCGCGGGGTACGGGCTGTGACCGTCGAGGATCTGCCGCACCGCGGCCCGTACCGGTGCCAGCTCGGGGTCGCTCAGCTGGTGGCGGGGGTAGGCGGGCGCGAAGCCGCCGGCCAGCAGCATCCTGTTGCGCTCGGCCAGCGGCATCTCCAGGTGTTCGGCCAGCCGCAGGATGAGGTCGGGGCTCGGCCGGGATCGGCCGGTCTCGACGAAGCTCAGATGCCGGGCCGACACTCCCGCCTCGATCGACAGGTCGAGCTGGCTCATCCCGCGAGTCCGGCGCCAGTCGCGCAGCAGCTCCCCCACCGGTCGCCCGTGCCGGGTCGAGATCGTCACCCACCGACCCTAGTTCCACACCGACAGACGGGCCATTACCTGCAAGGTAATCGACAGCCCAACCGGAGAGCGGAGATAGTTCTCCCGGCACGACCGATCCGGTCACGGGAGCGCGGCAGCCCACGCCGACCGCCACCACAGCCAGAAGACCAGACGCAAAGGACAGGCACTCATGGCCGCGTACGCGCTCGCGCACCTCCGCAAGGCACCCTTCCACGCCGAGGTGCTGACGTACCTGGAACGAATCGACGCCACCCTCGCGCCCTTCGCGGGCCGGTTCCTCGTCCACGGCGGTGCGATCGACGTTCTGGAGGGCGACTGGACCGGCGATGTGATCGTCATTGAGTTTCCCGACCTGAACCAGGCCCGCTCCTGGTACCAGTCCAGCGACTACCAGGAGATCAAGCCCTTGCGGACGAGGCACCTCACCGGTGAGGTGATTCTCGTCGACGGAGTCGAGCCCGACCACGACTCGTCGCAGTTGGCCGCGACCATCCGCCGCGCCACCGAGCGGTAGCACCTGACCCTCGACCGTCCGGGTCGACGCACGCGCGTCGCCCCGAAGAACCCGATGGCTCGCCGGCCGCAAGGCACCCGACCCAGGTCAGCCGACCGTAGTCTCATCGGATGCAGGACATCCAGACGCACACCCTGGCCATTCCCGGCGTCGACCTGGTCTACGACGTCCGCGGCCCGCTACCTCCCACTGGCGGCCATCGGGCGCTGCTCATGATCGGCCAGCCGATGACGGCGGAGGGCTTCACCGCGCTCGCCCCGCACTTCGCGGACCGCACGGTCCTCACCTACGACCCGCGTGGCCTGGGCCGCAGCGTCCGCAAGGACGGTCGGTCCGACCACACGCCGCAGCAGCAGGCCGCCGACCTGCACGCGCTCGTGCAGGCGCTCGACGTCGGTCCGGTCGACGTGTTGGCCAGCAGCGGCGGCGCGGTGACAGCACTCGAACTGGTCGCCACCCACCCGGACGACGTCGCCACCCTGGTGGCGCACGAACCGCCGATCAACGCCGTGCTTCCCGACGCCACTGCCGCCGAGCGCGCCCGAGCCGGCTTCTACGAGGCGTACCAGGCGAAGGGCTCGGGGGCGGGGATGGCGGCGTTCATCGCCATGACGTCCTGGCAGGGCGAGTTCACCGATGCCTACTTCGCCCAGCCCACCCCCGACCCGGCGACGTTCGGCATGGCCGTCGACGACGACGGCAGCCGCGACGATCCGCTGCTGTCACAGAGCTCGTGGGCGGTCACCGACTACCGTCCCGACGCGAACGTGCTCACCGCCGCGCCCACCCGGATCGTGGTCGCTGTCGGTGAGGAGTCCGCCGGCACGTACACCGCCCGCACCGCGCTGGGCCTCGCGGCGCTGCTCGGACAGGAGGCCGTGGTCTTCCCGAGCCACCACGGTGGGTTCCTCGGTGGCGAGTTCGGCTACGCGGGCAAGCCCGCGGAGTTCGCCGCACGACTGCGCGAGGTGCTGGACGCCGGCTGACCTCTGCTCAACCGGTGGCGTCGGAGTAGACATCGACGTCGTAGAGCAGCTGCACATCGCGGCGGCCGTTGGTGACGCCGACGAAGACCGGGTCGCCGGACGGGGTGTGGCCCTGACGCCACACCTGTTCCCGGGCCGCCTCCCGCGACTCGTGATGGGCCCTGCCCTCCTGATGCAGTTGCAGCACCCGGCGGGCGGTGCCCCGGTCGGTGTCGAGGTGGATTCGTAGGAGAGGCATGCCGGGACCTCCTTGCTCGACGTCGGATCTCGTGCAGCTGGCCGACCAGCCGTATCGTGAGACACGGGGGCGACGATCCGCCGTCTTCGATTAAACGCCACCCGCTGCGGTCGAGGAGGGCATTTATGACTGGTCTGGCGACCGTCGGCGCAATAGTGGGTGTCCTGCTCGCCGGTCTCGTGGTCCTGGTCCGTAAGCCGACCAACACCCGGTCGGTGCTCAGATGGTCGGCCCTGGCGATCACCGCGTTGGTGGCCGCCGTGCTGGTTCCCTTCACAGTGGACGACTCGGGGGCCGCGGCCAGCTATCTGCTCGGCGTTCCCGTTGTCGCGGCACTGCTGCCCGTTGTCGCGCAGCGGGTCGGTCGGCTGACAGTGGTCGCCGATGTGGTGGCCGCGCTCGTCCTCACCGGCTGGGGTCTGCTGCTCGGGCTGGGCATCGGTGTCGCGTTCCTACCAGCGGTGATACTCCTGATCGCCAGCGCTGCGGGCACCTGGGCGCCGCGACCGTCCACCACGTGACCCGGTGACCAGCGGTCAGCCGTCCGGGGTGAACAGCCCTTGAACGCCGACGACGATCGCGATGAGGCCAAAGATCGCCAGCAACAGTCGGACGCCGGTGGCGCCGTCCGACTGCTCGTCGCGCGGCGTCGACCGCCCGGTCAACCGGCCCCACAGCAGGGCGAGCCCCACACCGATCCCCACCACCTCGAAGTGGAACACCCGGGGCCCGGACACCAGGTGGACGATGAGGTAGTAACCGCCGGTCACCAAAGCCACGAGGCCGACCACCCACGCGATCGGGGCGGCCCGACCGGCGAGGCGGCCCAGGTCATCGCCGACTCGTGGCAGCAGCCGCAGCACCGCCACGGCGAGTAGGAAGCCACCGACGATGTTGGCGAGGTCGAGCAGCAGAGCCATAATCACTGGGAGTCTCCGTCGATCGGGTGATCAGCCGGTGGGAGCGTACCCACGGACCCGGTCGGTTGAAACGGTCCGGACGGCACGCCCCCACGACGGAGTTCGAGCTGGGCCGCTCAACCCCTCACCGCGTGCACCGCCACACCAGCGGCCGGTACGCCTGGTTCTCGTAGACGGCCCCGACCACAGTCAGACCGTCGTCGCTGATCCCCTCCGCCGTGTACGTGCCCGCCTCGGTCGCCTGGACCTCCGGTCGGCCCGGCAACCGGCGGGAGGTGCCGTCCGGGGCCACTACCAGCGGCGCACCGTCGGCGACCAGCACGTCACCACTGCCGGCGATGCCGCTCGCCCCCGGGAAGGGCAACAGGCTCACCACTCCGCTGGCGAGATTCCACAGCACCGGCAGCATCTGCACGGCGCCGCTCCGTCGGCCGCCCGGAACCATGCCGATCGCCCATTCGCCCCGCGCCGATTCGACCGACGCACGCGAATAGCCGTCGGGCAGTGCCAGCGCCGACCCGACACCCTGCGGCGTCCACCGGTAGGGCAGATCGCCCACGGTGCCGACGATCGTGCCGTCCTCGGTGATCCCGGTCGCTGACGACCCTCGCTGGCCGACCAGCCGGTACTTCTGGGGGGTGTCGGTCGACCACGACACAGCCTGGTGCGAGTCGTCGGACCTACGGGCGGTGCCGACGATGTCGCCCCGACCGTTGACGGCGTGCACGAGCACCGCGTCGTAGCCGGGCGGTGTGGCCAGGAAACGCAGCTTCCCGTCCCGGTACAGCCAGCCGATGCCGTCGCCGTTGGTGCCGACCACATCGCCGCGGGTGTTGACAGCGGCCGCGTGTCGCGCGGTGGCCGGCAGGACCACCGGCCGGTCGTCGGTCCACAGCACGACCCGTCCGTCCTCCTGCCCGGTGCCGATGTCGCCGACGATGTGCCGTCCGGTGCTGTCGACTCTGTTGGCCACCGCGACCGGACCGCCGACCGGCTGCGGCAACCACGACGCCTGGCAGGTGACCGGCGGGTGGAAGGTGGCCGACGCGGTTCCCGCCGGTGACACAGCGAGCGCCGACGTGGTGGGAACCGGCGGGCTGGTGGTCCCGCCGACCTGGACGGCACCCACGACACCGACCCCGGCCAGCACCGTCAGCGCGGCTATCCCACCGATCCGGCGACGCTGACGGCGCCGCCGACCGTCGCGCACCGCCCGGCTCAGGTCGACCCGCGGCTCCGGCGCCGGCACCGACCGCAGCAGCTCGGCGATCCGCTGCTCGTCCACCGTGGTCATCTCGGACTCCTCACTGACATCTCGGTGACGTCGAGCACCTGGCGGACGGCCGCCAACGCCCGAGCCGTCTGCGACTTCACGTTGCCTTCGGAGCAGCCCATCGCTGCGGCCGTGTCGGCCATCGACAGGTCGCACAGGAACCGCAGGACCAGCACCGTGCGCTGGCCGCGCGGGAGGCGGGCGAGCGCGGCGAGCAGGCTGCCCCGCTCGGCCAGGTCGTCGTGCGGTGTCACCGGCGAACGCTCCGGCTCCGGCACCGACCCCAACAGGCGAACCTTCGCCCAGCTCAACCGCTTCTCATCGACGAGCTTGTGCACCAGCATCCGATGTACGTACGCGTCGACGTTGTCGGCCCGGCTGACCCGGCGCCAGTTCACGTAGAGCGCCGTGACCGTCTGCTGCACCACATCGTCGGCCAGATGGGCGTCGCCGCACATCAGGAACGCGGTCCTGTGCAGGCTCGGCAGTCGCGCGGAGACGTACTCCACGAACTCACCCTCGGCATCCACCATCGAGGCTCCCTCCTCCGCAAGCTCGACGGGACCGGACGATCATCAGGTTGCGTCCCCGTCGAAGAACTGTCGGAAGCCCTACCGATCGGTCGGGGTCCCGCCCGGACCGGCGGCGGACGGATCAGCGGGTCAGGCGTGCCGCGAGGCGTGTCGGTGCCGCCAGCGCCAGTAGGGCGTCCCGGCGCAACAGCCGGGGAAGGAGTCGAAACACCGCTGCTGCCGGTCGCCCGGTCTCAGCCAACGGCGCTGGTCATCCGGCGTACCGCCTCGATGATGAGCTCCGGCGCGGTGGCCAGGTTCAATCGGACATGCCCCACACCGCCGGTGCCGAACGCCAGTCCGGAGTTCAACGCCACCCGGCCACTGTCGAGGAACACGGTGGCCGGGTCGTCGTCGAGGCCCAGGGCGCGGCAGTCCAGCCAGGCCAGATAGGTGGCCTGGCCGGGCTGGTAGCGGACGGCCGGCAGGTGCTCGGCGAGCAGCGCGCTCAGGAGCCGACGGTTGTCGTCCAGGCCGGCCAGCAGGGCGTCGAGCCACTCGCCGCCGTCGCGGAAGGCAGCGGTGTGGGCGATCACGCCGAGGTGGCTGGTGCTGACGCTGACCCCGAACGGGACACGGGCGAGGTCCCCGGCCGCGGCCGGGCCGGCGACCAGAAGCCCGCCGCGTAGGCCGGCCAGATTCCACCCCTTGGAGGCAGACATCAGCGACAGGCCGTTCTCCGCGCCGGGCACCGAGAGGTACGGCACGAACCGCGCGCCCCCAGCCACCACCGGAGCGTGGATCTCGTCGGCGACCACCCGCACCCCGTGCCGCTGGGCCAGTCCGGCGACGGCGGTCAACTCGGCCGCGTTGTGCACGACGCCGGTCGGGTTGTGCGGGCTGCAGAGCAGATACGCGGCCGGCCGTCCACCGGCGCGAGCCCGCCGGAACGCATCCTCCAGCGTGCCGAGGTCGATCCGCAGGTCCGCGCCGAGCGGTGCCTCCACGATCCGGCGCTCGGCGTGCGCCACCGACTCGTAGAACGGCGGATAGACCGGGCAGTTGACGACCACCGCGTCCCCCGGCTCGGTGACCAGTCGCACCGCCTCGACGACGCCGTGCATGACGTCGGGCACCAGCGCGGTGCGCTCCACGGCCAGCCCGTCCCAACCCCACCGCTGCGCGGCGAACTCGGCCACCGCCTGCGGGTACGCCGTTCCTGCGGTGTAGCCGGTGTCTCCGCGCGCGACGGCATCGGTGATCGCCCGTGCGACCGGCTCGGCCAGGGGCACGTCCATCTCGGCCACCCAGAGCGGCAGCACGTCGTCGGGGTACTCCCGCCACTTGAGGCTCGTCCGCTGCCGGAGCTGGTCGATCGTGAGCTGGCGGAGGGGATTGACCGCGGTTCGGGCACCACCGAGCAGGCCACTCATGACCCAACCCTATTCCCTGCCTCCGGCAGACGCCTCAGGTCACCACTGATTCGTCCACTGTGGTCGTACCGGAAGGATTTCCGGAGACTGTTATGCCATTGACCAGCGTCTTTGTATTTGCCACCCTCGTCCCGCTCGGAATCAACGGCGAAAGATTGCTGCGGGTTGCCGGTTCATAACCTAGGCTCCCGAATATCCACATCGACGGCCCGCCCTCACGCCGTGCCAGCCACCGACCTCGCACGCCGGCCATCGCCACCCTCGACGCCGATTGGAGTACTCGATGACCTGGCGTCCAACCATTGCCGCACTGGCCGGCCTGTGCCTGACGGTCAGCGCCACCCCATTGCCCGCCGGTGCTGCCGCCGACGCTGCCCATGTCAGCGCTCACGCCGCGTTCGCCGGTCCGCCCGGCGCACCGCCCGGGGCCTGCCCGACGGGGGCCAGCTACGGCCCACCGCTGCCGGCCAGCACCGTGACGGCCCCGCGGATCCAGGGCGGCTTCACGTTCCTCGAAGGGCCGGTCTGGGTCGCCGACGGCGGCTACCTGCTGTTCTCCGACATGGCCGCCGGCACCGGGCCGTACAACGTGCAGCCGTCGACGATCCGCCGGTTCACCCCGCAGGCGGGCTTCGACACGTTCATCGCCGACGCCGGCAGCAACGGCCTGGCACTCAGCGCCGACGGCCAGCAACTCGTCGCGGCCACCCACGACCAGCGGAGCGTGTCCGCGTACCGGTTGAGCGACCGGGCCCGCAGCACCGTGGCGGCGAACTACCAGGGCCGGGCGTTCAACTCGCCGAACGACGTCGCGGTCCGTTCCGACGGCGTCGTCTACTTCACCGACCCCAACTTCCAGCGCGGCAACCGCCCCGACCAGATGAGCGGTCGTACCAGTGTCTTCCGCGTCTCCAACGGGCAGGTGTCGCTTGTCGACGATCGGCTGCGCCAACCCAACGGCATCTCGCTCTCGCCGGACGGGACCGCGCTGTACGTCGGCGCCTACTCCGAGAACAAGATCTACAAGTACGCGGTCCAGCCCGACGGCAGCATCGGCGCCCGCAGCGTCTTCGTGAACTACATCGGCGGCCCGGACGGCGGCACCATCGACTGCGCCGGCAACGTGTACTGGACCTCGGGCGGGGACTCCCTGGTCCACGTCTACTCCCCCGCCGGCACCCAGCTCGGCACGATCCGGTCCGGCGGCTCCGGCACGACGAACGTGGCGTTCGGCGGCCCCGACCGGCAGACCCTCTTCGTCACGTCGGGCCGGTGGGGCGACTCCGGGCTCTACAGCGTGCGGCTCAACGTCCCCGGATATCCGTACTGACCGACGGCTGGATGGCGTGCCGCCTCCGTCGTAGCCCGACGAGGCGGCGCGCTATCCGGCAGTCGCGGCGATGAACACCACCGCCCCGACCACCACCAGCGCGGCGGCCAGGAAGGTCTGTCGGCGGGCCCGGCGCAACGCCTCCCGGACCTGCCAGGCGTGCGCCGTGGCGAGCAGCCAGCGCAGGTACGGGTCGGTCCGGGCGATGTTGCGGCGCGCGGTGGCGAGCCCTGCCCGCAGGGCGGCCCGCTCCTGCGGCGGGGCCGTCGACAGGCGGCAGGTGATCTCCGCGGCGATCCGGCGATGACGCAGCAGCGAGTCGACGTCGCCGGCGTACCCGCCGAAGTGGTACCAGGGCTCGGCCTCCAGCCGCTCGCGCAGGCCGCGCAGCTCCGGCCCGGTGAGGGTCGCCGGCGTGGTCATCGGCGGGACGAGCACCTCGCTGGTCCGCCAGATCGCCCAGGCCACGCCGAGCAGCGTCACCAGCAGGCCGCCGCCCGCCCACGCCGCATGGGCCCAGTCGGTGACAGTGCCGGCGGCGATCAGCGGGCCGCCGCCGAGCAGCAGCGCGCCCACCGCGCCGGCCGAGGAGATGATCCACCGTGCCGCCGCCCGACTGTCCGATACCGAGTCCAACGGGGACGGCAGCGCGTCCAACCCCGCGCCGCTCGTCGGCGGCTCCCCGGTCATCGGCTGTCGTCGCGGAAGACGACACCTAACGGGCCGGTCTCGTCGTCGGGCAGATCGGTGTACGGCACCCAGCGCTGGCCGTCGAAGAACTCCAGCTCGCCGCTGTCGTTGATTCGCACGGCGTTGACCTGCGCGAGCTCCTCAGGATCGTCAGCCATGGATACAGTATCGGTCAGCCCGGCAATCCACCTCGGCGTCGGGTCGTCCGCCGGGTGACCGCAGGGGGCCTTCGTGATCCGGTTGACCATCAGCGCGACCGACGTGGTCCTGGCCGTTCGGGGCGACCGGCGCCGACACCCGGTGGGCCCAGCCGATCAACGCACCGCCGACCTGCTCTGGCGGCTGCGCGGCGGCCCCTCGGTGGAGCTGTCGTACGAGGTCGGCGTCGCGCTCGGCCGCCGCTTCCTCGACGCCGCCGGCCCGGTCCTGCACGCTGAACTCGACCGCCCCGGCCGACACCGGCTCGGCATCGAGGTCGTCGACGCGAGCCTGGCCGACCTGCCCTGGGAGACCCTGGTGCTGCCCGGCGAGGAAACGCCGCTGGCCCTGCACCCCGACGTCGACGTGTGCCGGACCGGCCCCGACACACCGGCACCCACGGTCCGGGTGGACGGCCCACTGCGGATGCTCGCGGCGATCGCGAGCCCTGACGACTCGACCCACCCGCTGCTGGACCACGAGCGGGAGCTCGGTCGGATCCTCGGCGCTGTGGAACCCGGGCATCGGCACGGGGTGCGGGTGCGCGTCCTGGAGTGGGGCAGCGCCGCAGCGATCCGGGCCGCCCTCGCCGAGGAGCCGTTTCACGTCCTGCACATCTCCAGTCACGCGCGCCCCGGCGCGCTGCTGCTGGAGACCCCCACCGGCACGGAGGACCGCGTGGACGCCGCGCGGTTCCTGGCCGAGGTGCTACCGCCGGGCCGGACCGTGCCGTTGATCGTGCTGGCCGGCTGCTCCACCGCGCGGCCGGATCAGCGGGAGCTGCCCGGGCTGGCCGGCGCGCTGCTGACCCACGGCGCGCCGGCGGTGCTGGCGATGAACGGGACGGTCAGCGACTGGTACACCATCGAGTTCTGCGCTCGGCTCTACGAGCGATTGGCCGCCCGCAGCGAACCGGAGCTGTTGGCGGAGGTCTCCGCCGTACGCCGCGAGCTGGCCCCGACCGCCGCCGAGTGGTGGATGCCGACGCTGTTCCTGACCGACCCCGGGCTGCGGTTGGCCGGCGGACGGGACGACGCGGCCGTCGCCGCGCCGCCCGGCCAGTCGCTCGTCGGAGACGGTGTGGTGCGCGCACCGACGGACTTCGTGGGCCGCCGGGAGATCCTGCGCCGGCTGTCCCGGGGAAAGCTGCGGGTTCTCGTCCACGGCATCGGCGGGATCGGCAAGACGAGTCTCGCCGCGGAACTCGCGCGGCGGTTCCGCGACGCGGGTGGCATCGTCGTGGCGACCCGCGGCGACGGCACCGTCGACGGGATCCTCGACGAGCTGCGCCGCCAGGTGCAGAGCCGGTGCGTCGCAGCGGCCCCGGACGACCCGCTGCGGCGCTGGCTCGTCGCCCTCGCCGAGCCGGGCCAGGACTGGCGGCGACGGTTGGAGGCGGTCGGCACCGACGGTCCGCCTCTTCTGCTCGTCTTCGACAACGCCGAGGACGCGCTGGACGCCGAGCACCTGTTGGCCGACGCGGATCTGAGCGCGTTCCTCGCCGCCTGGGCGTCCCGCCACGAGCTGGTGGTGACCAGCCGGCACCCGTTCCCGGTCGCCGGTCTGGAAACCTGTCACCTCGGTCCGCTCTCCTGGCAGGAGACCCGCAAGCTGCTCTGGCGGCTGCCAGGCGTGGGCCAGCTGACGCCGGCGGAACAGCAACGGATGTGGCACCGGCTGGGTGGTCACCCGCGCGCGCTGGAATACCTCGACGGCCTGCTGCGCGGCGGCACCGACCGATCCGACGAGGTGGACGGCCAACTGGCCGCAGCCGGCGGTGGCCGGGACGACGGGCCGGCCGAGGTCGGCACGCCGCTGGCCGAGGCCGGCGCGCTGGCCGCCGAGGATGTGTTGCTGCCCCGGCTGCTCGCCCGCCTGGAGGCCGTCCCGGCGGCACGTCGGTTGCTGCTCGGCGCGGCCGTGTACCGCACCCCGGCGGACCGGACCGGCCTCGCCTGGCAGCTCGCCGACCCGGCGGACGTCGACGACCCACCGCCGGCACCGGCGGGGCTGGACGAGTCGGTCGAGACGCTGTCACAGCTGGGGCTGCTCGCCCCGGTGACCGGGGGCCACCTGGTGCACCGGTGGACGGCGGCGAGCCTGCTGCGGATCGCCGGCCGCGACGCGGTGGTCGACGCGCACCGCCGGGCGGGCCGTTACTGGGGCTGGCGGGCCCGCTCCAGCACCGACCAGCACGACTTCATCCGCCGGGCCGTCGAGGCGCGGTACCACCACCTGGCCGCGGGCGACACCGACGAGGTAGTCACCTACTCCGAGCTGGCCTGCCAGGAGTTGCACACGGCCGGGCACTGGGCCTGGGAGGAGAAGATCTGGCGGGAGCTACTGCCGATGGCGCCCCCGGGCTCGGCGCGCCGGGCGAGCTTCCTGAAGGGACTCGGCGACGTGCACCTCAGCCGGGGCGAGTACCCGCAGGCGACGGAGCGCTACGAGGCGGCGCTCACCGTCTACCGGGACCTCGGCGACGACAGCGGGGTCGGCAAACTCCTGCACCAGTTGGGCCTGGTCGCCGACAACCGGGGCGACCGGGCGACAGCGGACCGGCTGTTCCAGGAGGCGTTGACGATCCTGAGCCGGCTCGACGACCGCTCGGCGGTCTCCCGGACCCTGCACCAGCTCGCCGGGATCGCCCGCGGCAACGGCGACCGTGAACTGGCCATGTCGCGTTACCTGCAGGAGCTGGCGATCGCCCGGGAACTCGACGACCTGGACGGGATCGCGGCGAGCCACCACCAGATCGGCGTACTCGCCTTCGAGGCCCGGGACTTCGTGAAGGCGGAGCAGTGCATCCAGGTGGCGATCGCCACCTACGGACGGTTGGGCGCCCGGGTCCGGCAGGGCAGCGGGCTGGTGATGCTCGGGCGGATCGCGCTCGCCCAGTTCGCGTACGAGACCGCCGAGGAGCGGGTCCGTGCCGCCCTGAAGATCTTCGAGGAGGTCGGCAGCAACGGTCACATAGCGGAGTGTTCGCTGCTGCTCGGTCACCTCTCCCGCGACCTCGACGACCTCGAATTCGCCGAGAGCTGCTTCGCCAGCGCCCGGACGATCGTCGCGGCCCTCGGCGAGGACCGGCTGCTGCGCCGCTGCGACGAACTGCTCGGCGGCGTCCGAACTGTCCTCGGCCGGGCTGCCGAGGCGGTGCCGCACACAGTGAACGCGATCGGCGGGGACGACGAGCCGCCGCTCCAGGCGGCCCTGGAATGGCTGGCCGTGCAGCGCCTGGAGCTGGGCCCGCAAGCCTTCTCCGCGGTACTGGCCCGGCACCTCGACCCGCGACAGGCGGCGCAGCGGGTCGAGTGGGTTGAGGCGTACCTGCGGTTCCGGTTCGACGACTCCCACCCGACGCCGCTCGGCAGCGGGTACGTCCTGCTCGCCATCGCCGCCGCCCAGGCGGGTGAGTTCGGCACCGCCCGGATGTGCCTGCTGCGGGCGTTGCCGATCTGTGCCGCCGCCGGTTACCAGGCGGGGGTCGCCAAGTGCCACGAGGACCTCGGCATGGTGGCGCTGGAGACCCGCCGGCTGGCCGAGGCCCGGTCCCGCTACGAGCAGGCACTGGAGGTCTACCGACTACTGCGCCACGAGCCCAACCAGGCCATCGTCCTGCACCAGCTCGGCCGGGTCTGCGAGGAGCAGGAGGATCTCGCCGGCGCGGATGGGTTCTACCGCCGCTCCATAGCGATCAAGAAGCGGCTCGGGAACCTGTCGGGCGTCTCCAACAGCACCTTCCACCTCGGCCGGGTGGCCGGTCTGCGCGGCGACCGGGCCCTGGCCGAGCGGTGCTACCGGGCCTGCCTGCGGATCGACAGCGAGCAGGGCAACTGGGAGGAGGTGGCGCTGGATCAGGTGGCGATCGGGCAGCTGCGCGTCGAGCAGGGCCACCCCGCGGAGGGCATCCCGCTGATCGTCGAGGCACTGAACATCGACCGGCAGATCGGGTCGACGAACGCCGCGCTCGACCTCAACGCGCTGCGCGAACTGCGGGTCCGGCTCGGCGACGAGGAGTTCACTGCCATCCTCACCGACGCCTTCGGCCCGGCCCGCGCCGTCGAGGTGCTCGATCTGATCGCGGTGCTGCCGACCGCGGCCGAGCCGACCTGACCCACCCGGGCACCCGTACACTCGGCTGATGGCGAACCGCCCGCGGCACCGGGGTCGATAGACCGATGAGGGCGTCGACCGCGGACACCGTGATCTTCGATTTCGACGGCGTACTGCTGCGCGGGGACGCATTCGGGCTGTTCCTACGGCGCACTGCTTTCGCGGGTGCCCGGCTGCCGCTCGCCGTCGCAGTGCTCGTTCTCCTCGCGCCGGTCGCCATTGTTCCCGCCCTCCGCCCGCGGGCGGCACGGTGGGTGAGCCGGATCGGCTTGTGGGGCCGGAACGCGGACGAGTTGCGGGCAGAGCTGGAACGCTTCGGCGCGGACCTCGGTGCGGAGCCAGGGCGGATGATCCCGACCGGTCTGCGGATGATCCGTACCCACCTCGCCGCCGGCGACCGGGTCATCGTGGTGACCGCGTGCGAGCAGACCCTGGCGCGCGCGGTGCTCGACGCGATCGGCCTCGCCGGGGTCGAGCTGGTGGCCTCGCACATTCGCGGGCCGAGGCTGCTAGTGCACAACCACGGTGCGACCAAGATGGCGCAGCTCGCCGGCCAGGGGGTGACGCCACCATGGCGGGTGGCCTACAGCGACTCGCTGTCGGATCTGCCCATCCTCGGCGCCGCCGAACAGCCGGTGCTGGTCAACGCGAACGCGCGTCAGGTCGCCCGGGCGCGCCGGTTGCTCGGCGCCCGGCTGACCACCGTCACCTGGTCGGGTGGCCAGGGCCCGGAGGTCCGCCGATGAGAGGCCGCTACGACAACCTGACCCGCACCCGTGCTCTCGACCCGGAGCGCGACTACCTGGTCATCTACCAGACCATGCTGCGCTACGAGTTTCCGTGGGACATGAAGCTCGGGCTCAACCTCGCCTTCAATCGGTCGTTCTCCATCCCCGCCATCGCCGCCGTGCACACCGCCACGGGCGAGCTGACCGAACGCACCCAGAAGCGGATCGACGACACCGGCCTGCTGATGTACGAGATGGTGCTCAACGGCTTCGACCAGCCTCGGGGCCGCGACGCGTTGCGGCGCGTCAACCAGATCCACAGTCGGTACGACATCAGCAACGACGACTTCCGTTACGTCCTCGGCTGCCTGGTGGTGATCCCTACCCGGTGGTTGCAGGAGTACGGCTGGCGCCCGCCCTGCTGCCACGAACGGCACGCCACATACCTGTTCTACCGGGAGCTGGGTCGACGGATGGGCATCACCGACATCCCCGGGTCGTACGACGAGTTCGAGACCTGGTTCGACGCGCACGACGCGGCTCACCTGCAGCCCAACGACGACGCGGCGGCCATCGAACGCGCCACCCGCATGCTGATGCTCACCCGGATCCCCCGGCTGCTCGCCCCGCTGGGAAACGCGCTGGTCAGCGCCCTGTACGACGCGCCGCTGCGGCGCGCGACGCGGGTCGACACGCCAGCCTGGCCGGTCCGGGCGGGGTTGCACCTGGCCCTACGGACGCGCTCGCGGTTGCAGCGGTGGTTCGGGGCACCACTGACGACCGCGTTGTTCGCCGACGGGATCACGGCCAGGAGCTACCCCGACGGGTACGAGATCAGCCAGCTCGGCCCCCACCAGGACGGTGTGCGCGAGTAGCTCGTCGGTGCTGCTCGCGTCGTCGGCTCGGACGCGCGCCGCCCGCTAGCAGGATGAACGAACGTCAAGGACGACCGGGGCGCTCTGCGTGACAGCGCCGTCGGTGACCCGGAGCTGGGGGACGTACCGCCCGGGCGCGACGCCGCTCAGCCGGAACGCGGCCAGGATCTGAACGACGTGCCCGTCCCCGGAACCGGGTAGGGCGGTCAACGGGCTGTACACCTCGACGCCGACCGGCATGCCCGTGTAGTCGGCGGTGACCGGTGCCGACCACGCACCGTCGAGCACGACGAAGTAGTACAGAGCGCGCGGGTCGTCGGGGGTTGCGCAGAGCCGCTGCGGCAGGTCGACGAGGGTCCAGGTCGACGGGGTGTGCGTGGTTGTCGTGCCGGGCGCCGCCGAGCCGGGCGTGCCGCCGGAGAGGGCGAGCAGTGTTGTCGCCACCGCGGCGACAGCGATCCGTGATGCCGTGTGAGTGAACTTCACCATCGACTCCTCAGCTCTGAGCGGCAGGAACTGGCGAGCGCCGCACGACGTCGGCGGGACACGCCGAACCCCGACCTGCTGACCCGCGGAACAGCGGAGCCGATCGCCGATCCGACATCCCGCCTCGACGGGAGGCTAGCCCGGTAGGTGGTCGTTGACCAGTGCGACAGGCGCATTTCAGAGGTTTCTGAAACATGGACAAACGTCTTTGCCATCGCATTCATGGTCATAGACGCCTGACGATTCGGGCCCTGCTCGATCCGACCCGCCTGGCCGTATTGGCACTCCTGGCGGGGACGGAATGGGCACCGGGAACCGGGACGCGAGTGGAGCCGGCCCGCCGAACGTCCGTTGGGACGGCGACGGACCGGTTCTCAGCGGACGTCGGTGCTGGTCCAGCGTGGAGAGGCGTTGGTGACCGCGACGGTGTCACCGACCAGCGTGGTCAGCGCCTGGATGTCCCGCCGCGCGCTGGTGCCGACCCAGAGCTCGATGTCTCCGGGCTCCACGACGCGGGTGAACGTGCGGTCGGAGAAGGCCAGCCGGGTGGTGGGCACCGTCAGCTCGACAGTGACGGACTGGCCCGGTTCCAGGTGGACCCGCCGGTAGCCGAGCAGCTGCGCCACCGGCCGGGTCACCGAGGCGACCACGTCGCGACCGTAGAGCTGGACCACATCGTCGCCGGCGACCGCGCCGGCGTTCGTCACCCGCACCGTCACCCCTACCGCCCCGCTGGTCGGCGCCGTGCTGGGCACTGTGAGCTCGTCGTAGGCGAATGTCGTGTAGGAGAGGCCGTGGCCGAACGGCGCCACGGGCGTCGCCAGCAGGTTGGTCCCCGCGTTGCCCGCACCGAGAGTGGGGTGCAGGTAGGAGTACGGCTGCGCGCCGGCCGACCCGGGCAGGGTCACGGGCAGCCGGCCCGACGGATTGACCCGCCCGGAGAGCACCCCCGCGATCGCCCCGGCGCCCTCCTCACCCGGGAAGAACGCCTGCACCACCGCCGCGCAGCGTGCGAGCGCCCAGCCGATGGCGTACGGCCGGCCGGTGACCAGCACGAGGACGACAGGTGTGCCGGTCGCCAGCACCGACTCGACCAGTTCGCGCTGGACGCCGGGCAGCTCCAGGTCGTCCCGGTCGCAGCCTTCGCCCACAGTGCCGCGTCCGAAGAGGCCGGCGTGGTCGCCGACGACCAGGACGGCCACGTCCGCGCCGGAGGCCGTGGCGACGGCCTCGTCGAAGCCGGACCGATCGTCGGTGTCCACGTCGCAGCCGCGCGCCCAGGTGACGAGGTCGCCGCCGAACTCGGCCCGCACGGCGTCGAGCACTGTCGGCACGTCGATGCCGGCCTCCGCGCCGGGGTGCTGGACGAGGACGTGGTTGAGGAATGAGTAGCACCCGAAGAGCGCGCTCTGCCGGTCGGCGTTCGGGCCGATGACTGCCACCCGTTGCCCGGTGGGCAGCGGCAGCGCGTCCCGGTTGGCGACCAGCACGATTGATTCCTCGGCGAGCCGGCGGGCGATCGACCGGTGCTCGGGCGAGTCGAGGTCGATCGCCTGGGGCGGCTCGTCGCTGAAGGTCGCGTCGAGCAGACCCAGGTCCTGCTTCTGGCGCAGCACCCGCAGCACCGCGCGGTCGATGAGCGCCTCGTCGAGCTTGCCCGCCCGCACCGACTCCCCCAGGGTCAGGTAGGCGTCGCCGGTCGGCAGTTCGACGTCGAGGCCGGCGGTCAACGCCTGCCCGGCCGCGTCCGCGTGATCGCTCGCCACGTGGTGCAGCAGGTTCAGGAACGCGACACCGTAGTAGTCGGCCACCACTGTGCCGTCGAAGCCCCACTGGTCGCGCAGGATGCCGGTCAGCATCGTCGGGTCGGCGGCGACGGGCACCCCGTCGATCTCGGTGTACGAGTGCATGACACTGCGGGCGTCGCCGTCGATGATGGCCATCTCGAACGGGGGGAGCAGCACGTCGGCCAGTTCCCGGCGGCCGATGTGCACCGGGCCGAAATTGCGCCCGGCGCGCGAGGCGGAGTAGCCGGCGAAGTGCTTGAGGGTGGCGTGCACCCCTTGCGACTGGAGGCCACGCACGTACGACGTGCCGATGGTGCCGACCAGGTACGGGTCTTCGGCGATGCACTCGTCCACCCGGCCCCAGCGGGGGTCACGGATCACGTCGAGCACCGGTGAGAGCCCCTGGTGTACGCCCAGGGCCCGCATCGAGGAACCGATCGCCGCGGCCATCTCGGTGACCAGGTCGGGGTCGAACGCGGCACCCCAGGCCAGTGGGGTGGGGAAGGTGGCCGCCCTCCACGCGGACAGCCCGGTGAGGCACTCCTCGTGGACGATCGCCGGGATGCCGAGCCTGGTGCCGGTGACCAGGTCGCGCTGGAACTTCCACAACCAGGCCGCGTGTTCGACCGCGTCCACGGGGCGGGTGCCGTAGGTGCGGGTGAGGTGACCGAGCCCGTGCCGGGAGAAGTCTTCGAGCTTGAAGGCGTCGCCGAACTCCCCCTGCAACGGTGCGACCGCCTCGCCGTCCTCCTTCTCCCAGAAGCCGACGAGCTGAGCGATCTTCTCCTCGATCGTCATCCGGCCGAGGAGATCGCGAAGGCGGGCCTCGCCGTCGCGCCCATCCGGTCGGCCGTGCTCCGGACCTGCCTGAGCCGGCACCGGTCCGCCCACTACCGCGTGGACCTCAGTCATGCTGTGCCTTCCTGTGGTTGTGCTCGTACCGCTGCCGCTCAGCCCTTGACCGCACCCTGCAGACCACCGACGATCTGCTTCTCCGCGAGTGTGAAGAAGAGCAGCGCCGGCAGCATCGCCAGCGAGGTGAAGGCGAGTACGCCTGCCGTGTCGGTGGTGTACTGGCTGGAGAAGTTCTGCACGCCCAGCGGCAGGGTGTGCAGGTTGACGTCGCTGAGGACGAGCAGCGGCAGCAGGAACGAGTTCCAGCTCGCCACGAACGCCAGGACGCCAACGGTGACGAGCGCGGGCCGCGACAGCGGCATCGCGACGCGCCAGAGGAAGCCGAGCCGACTCGCACCGTCGATGGCGGCGGCGTCTTCCAACTCTCTCGGGATGGCCGAGAGGAAGGGACGCAGGATCACGATCGTCAGTGGCAGTGAGAAGGCGACCTGCGGCAGGATCACCGCGTAGTAGGAGTTGATCAGATTCAGGTCACGCAGCATGAGGTAGAGCGGCAGGATCGCCGCCCCGGCCGGAAACAGCAGACCGAGGGTGAAGAAGGTGTAGAGCCCTTCCCGCCCGCGGAAGCGGTAGCGGGCGAGCACGAACGCGGCGGCCAGTCCGAGCACGACCACTGCCAGCGTGGTTCCCAGGGCGATGACCGCGCTGTTGAACGCCTGTTGCCAGAAATTGCTCTGGGTCAGCACCCTGGCGTAGTTGTCCCAGACGAACGGGTCGGGCAGGCCGGCCGGGTCCGCGACGATCTGCGGGGTGGTGCGGAACCCGCCGATGACCACGTAGATGACCGGGGCGATCGACACCGCCGCGATCGCGAGGGCGAGCGCGTAGGTGAGCGGGGTGCCCCAGGAGACCTGACGGCGTCCGGTGGACGGGGGGAGAACCGAGTTCACGGCCATCGTCACTTCGCCCTTCCGGTGATGGCGCCCTCGATGTCGCGGCGGAGCAGGAACCGCTGGAACAGCAGCGCCGCCACGAAGGAGATGACGAACAGGATTACCGCCACGGCGTTGCCGTAGCCCCACAGCCGGGCGAAGAACCCGTTGTCCACCATGTATGTCGCCATGGTTGCCGACGCGCCGAGGGAACGCACCGCGGGCACCGAGGTCACCCAGATCATGTCGAAGATCTGCAGCGAGCCGATCATGGACAGGAACATCCAGATCCGGATCGTCGGGCCGAGCAGCGGGATCGTGACGTGCCGTTGGATCTGCCACCAGCTCGCGCCGTCGATGGCCGCCGCCTCGGTCAGCTCATCGGGCACGTTGGACAGTCCGGCGAGGAGCAGGATGATGGCGAAGCCGACGTACTTCCAGGTGAGGATGGCCAGCAGGGTCCAGATGACCACATCCAGGTCCGCCAGCCAGGCCTGCACCAGGCCGCCCATTCCCAGGGACCGCAGCAGCGCGTCGACGGTGCCGTCGCCGGTCAGCAGCAGCTTCCACATGATGCCGACGGTGACCTCGGCCAGCACGTACGGCACGAACACCAGCAGGCGGAACACGGCCCGCCCACGGAAGCGACGGTTGAGCAGCAGGGCGACGCCCAGGGCGATCGGGCCCTGGATCAGCAGCGACCCGAAAACGATGATCGCGTTGTTGCGCAACGCGTCGAGGAAGATCGGATCCTGGAAGGCGAGGGTGTAGTTCCGCAGACCGACGAACTCGGTGGGAGGGCCGACCCCGCGCCACCGGAACAGGCTGTAGTAGACAGCGAAGCCCATCGGCACCAGAACGAACATCACGTAGATCAGAACGGCCGGCGTGGTGAGCCCGATGATCTCGTACCACTTGCGGCGGTTGTCGGCTCGGCGGGCGGACTCGCGCCCGGCCTTGTGGGGGCCCGCCGGCGGCGCGGAAGCGCCACCGGCGGGCATACGGATCTGGTTGGCGGAGGTCACTTGCTTGCGGCCGCCTTCATTGCCGAGACGACCTTCTCAGGCGTCCCGTTGCCGGCGAAGATGGCGACGATCGCGTCGTTCATCGCGTTGCCGACGGTGCTGCCGTACGCCGTGTCCAGCCAGAGCTGCACGTAGCTCGCCCCGGAGGTGGCATCCAGGATGGACTTCAGCGCGGGGTCCTTCACGGCGTCCGCCGCGCCCTTGGCGACGGGAAGGCCGGTGCCGGTCTCGGCGTAGCCCTTCTGCACCTCGGGACTCACGATGTACTTGAGGAACTCGACGCACTCGGCCGGGGCGTTCTTGGCGCAGGAGAACCCGTCGCCACCGCCGAGAGCCGCCTTCGGGTCGCCCGGGGAACCGGCGATCGCCGGCACCGGGAACCAGCCGAGGAACGACGCGAGCTTCGCCTTGTCAGTGGTGACGGTGTCCAGCGTGCCGCGGTTCCAGTCACCCATGAGCTCCATCGCGGCCTTGCCGTTGGCGAGCATGCCGTTGGCGCTGGTCGGGTCGTTCTGGCCCGGCGTGGCGATGAAGTTGGGCTGGAACGGCTTGGTGTCGATGAACGCCTTCAGGTCCTGGCCGGCCTTCACGAAGCACGGGTCGTCGAAGTTCTTCTCCGCCGATGCCTTCTTGAGGGCGTCGACCGAGCAGGCGCGCAGCGCCATGTTGTACCACCAGTGCGCGGCCGGCCACTTGTCACCGGCGCCCACGGCGATCGGAATGACGTTGGTCGCCTTGAGCTTGGTGACCGCGGTGTTGAGCTCTTCGAAGGTGGTCGGCGGAGCCGAGATGCCCGCCGCGGCGAACATGTCCTTGTTGTACCAGATGCCCTCGATGCCCATCCGGAACGGCAGGCCGTACTGCTTGCCCTTGACCTGCCAGATCTCCGCGGCGCTGCCGATGTTGCCGACCTCGGTCTTGACCTGGTCGGTGATGTCCTTGAGGTAGTCGGCCTCCACCTGCTCGGTCATCTCGCCGCCGCCCCAGGCCTGGAAGATGTCCGGCGGGTCGCTGCTCAGCAGCGCGGCAGGGAGCCGCGTGCGCTGGAGCTGGTTCGTCTCGATCGCCTCGATCTCGATCTTGACGGTGGGGTGAAGTGCGGAGAAGTCCTTGGCGACCTTCTCCCAGTAGGTCTTGCCGGGCCCGTCCTGTGAGGCGTTGTGCCACCAGCTAAGGGTCACCGGATCCTTGTACAGCTCGCTCTGAGGGGCCGCCTCTTCGCCGCCGCCGCTACAGCCGGCGGTAACAAGAACACTCGTCATTAACAGTGCCAGGACGGCACTCGCACGCCGCTTCGTTGCCATCGATGTCTCCTCGACTAGTCAGTCGCGGTACTCGGCCTGCGGCGAAGTTTTACAGTCATGTAACTTGATGTCAATCGGTATCGATAACGTTTTCGAGTCGGTGGCGACGCACCCGCGGCGGGGCCCTATCATCATCGACGTGGTGTTTCAGCAGCGCGTCAAGATGTCGGATGTGGCACGTACTGCCGGCGTCTCGGTCGCGACAGTGTCGAAGGTCGTCAACGGCCGCTACGGCGTGGCCCAGGCAACCGTGGAGCGCGTCCAGCAGGTCATCCACGAGCTCGGCTACGAGGCGAGCCTGGGGGCGCAGAGCCTGCGCAGCCACCGCACCAACGTGCTCGGCATCCTGGTCGCCGAGTTCGAGCCGTTCTCGACCGAGCTGCTCAAGGGGGCGTCGCAGGAGGTCGCCGGGAGTGGGTACCAGCTGCTGGCCTACTCCAGCGGGGACGGCGAGGGCGCCGCAGTGGGGTGGGAGCGGCGCTCGCTCGCCCGGCTCTCCGGCACCCTCATCGACGGCGCCGTGATCGTCACGCCGACCGTGGTCGAGACCGAACACAGCTTCCACGTCGTGGCCGTCGACCCACACACCGGGCCGTCCGACCTGCCCACCGTCGACTCGGACAACTTCGCCGGCGCCGTGCTGGCGACCAACTACCTGCTGTCCCTCGGCCACACCCGGATCGGGCACATCAGTGGACGCACCGACCTGAAGTCTGCTCAGCTGCGCGAGGCCGGCTTCCGCAGTGCGATGGCCGACGCCGGCGTGCCGGTGGACGAGCGGCTCGTCCGCGTCGGCGGGTTCCGGATCGAGAGCGCCGCCGGCACGGCCGCGGAACTCCTCGCCCTCACCGACCGGCCGAGCGCGATCTTCGCGGGTAACGACCTCTCCGCGATCTCCACGATGACAGTGGCCCGCGACATGGGCCTGTCGGTGCCCGACGACCTGTCAGTGATCGGCTTCGACAACGTACCGGAGTCGGCGCTGGTCAACCCACCGCTGACGACCATCATGCAGCCGCTGCAACGGATGGGCGCCGAGGCGTTGCGCCTGCTCGTCGACCTGATCGCCGGCGTCGAACGCGACACCCACATCCGGCTCCCCACCGAGCTGGTCATCCGTTCCTCCTGCCGCCCGCTGCCCTGACGCCCGGGGCCAGGCGGCGCAGGGACCCCGGCCGTCGCCGTCGCACCTGGGGGCACGCGACAGGGTGGCGGAACGTGAATCTCGCCTAAGGCGACAATTCCTCCCCTAGGTTCGGTGCGCAGGACGCAGCCGAACCGGGGAGAGACGTGGACACCTATCCGGCGATCGAGGATCACGGTCTCATCGGCGACCTGCAGACCGCCGCGCTGGTGACGTGCGACGGGACCGTCGACTGGTTCTGCGCGCCGCGGTTCGACTCGCCGAGCATCTTCGCCGCCCTGCTCGACAAGGAGAAGGGCGGCTACTTCCAGATCGCGCCACACGACGTGCGGTACGTGACCAAGCAGCTCTACCTCCCCGGCACACCCATCCTGATCACCCGGTTCATCAGCGCCGACGGGGTGGCCGAGGTAATGGACTTCATGCCGGTCACCGGCGAGCGGGTCACCGACACGCATCGGCTGGTCCGCACCGTCACCATGGTCCGCGGCAGCATGCGCTTCCGGGTGGAGTGCCGGCCGCGCTTCGACTACGCCCGCGAAGAGCATCAGCTTGAGCGCCACCACAACGGTTACGTCTTCCGCAGCCGGTCGGCGACGCTGACGTTCAATCCGGTCGACCCGGTGCGGCGGTTGATCTCCGAACAGGGTGACGTCCACCTTGAGGGCGGCGACCTGGTCGCGTACGGCACGCTGAACGAGGGCGACACCGGCGGGGTGGTCCTGGAGACGGGCGGCGCCGAACCGCGCATCTTCGCGCCGGAAGAGATCCAGGGCATGTTCGAGTGGACCCGGGACTACTGGCGACGCTGGCTCGAACGTTCCAGCTACACCGGCCGCTGGCGGGAGATGGTCGAGCGCTCGGCCATCACGCTCAAACTCATGACGTACGCGCCGACCGGCGCGATGATCGCCGCACCCACCACCGCGCTGCCCGAACTGGTCGGCGGAACCCGCAACTGGGACTACCGCTACACCTGGGTACGCGACACGTCGTTCTCGGTGCACGCGCTGCTCGGCCTCGGCTTCACCGAGGAGGTCAGCCAGTACATGAACTGGCTGGACGAGCGGATCCGTGAGGCCGGCGACCACCAGGACCCGCTGAAGATCATGTACCGGGTGGACGGCTCCTCCGACCTGCACGAGGAGGTGCTGGACCATCTGGAGGGCTACCGCGGCTCCCGGCCGGTACGGATCGGCAACGGCGCCGCCGACCAGCTCCAGCTCGACATCCACGGCGAGGCCCTCTACGCCATGCACCTCGCCGACGAGCAGGGCATCCGCGTCTCACACCAGGTGTGGAAGAGCACCGTCCGGTTGGTCGACTGGCTCTGCCACAACTGGGACCAACCCGACGCCGGCATCTGGGAGAGCCGTCACCACCCCCGCAACTACACCTTCGGTCGGGTGATGTCCTGGGTCGCGCTGGACCGGGCCATCCGGCTGGCCACCCGCACCGGCCGCCCCGGGGACATGACCTGCTGGACCGAGCAGCGCAACCGCATCTACAACCAGGTCATGGAGCGCGGATACGACCGGGCCCGCGGCACCTTCGTGCAGGCGTACGACGAGAACGTGCTGGACGCGGCACTGCTCGCCATGCCGGCGGTCGGTTTTGTCACGCCGAGCGACCCGCTGTGGCAGTCCACCCTGCAGGCGATCGAGCGCGAACTGGTCTCCGACAGCCTGGTCCACCGGTACGACCCGGTCCACTCCCCCGACGGCCTCCCGGGCCACGAGGGCACCTTCAACATGTGCACCTTCTGGTACGTCGAGGCACTGGCCCGTGCCGGCCGCCTCGACGACGCCCGACTCACGTTCGAGAAGATGTTCACCTTCAGCAACCACCTCGGCCTCTACGCCGAGGAGATCGCCGCGACCGGGGAGCAGATCGGCAACTATCCCCAGGCGTTCAGCCACCTCTCATTGATCAATTCTGCGTTGACCCTCAACGACCTGCTCGACAGCGAGGCCGACTCCCGCCGCAGGCGGTAGCGCCAGCATGCTCCGGCCGGCCGCCGCCCACGCGGAGCCGACGGCGGGAAGGGCTTGACGCGCCCACGTCCATCGCGCATGGTCGAAAGACATCGACCATCTCGAATATTTGACCTGGGGGAACCGATGAAGGCACTCGTCACCACCGTCTCGGTTGCGGCCCTACTGCTCCTGGCCACGGGCAGCGCGTCCCACGGCCAGCCAGCGGCCGACCCGCCCTGCACCGGGCAGATCCACCCGAACCCGGGGTTCGAGCGCGGCACCGCCGACTGGACGGCCGGCCCCCGCATCGTCGTGCTCGGCGACGCGACCCGGCCCGCACACACCGGCCGCGCGTACGCCACCTTCGCCGGACTGGACGTGACACGTGCCGACCTGCTGCGCAGCACCGTCACGGTGCCGGCCAACTGCGACCTGACGGTCCGCTTCTGGGTGCGGACCACCACCACTGAGACCAGCCGCGGCGACTACCTGAACGTCGGACTGGCGGTCACCGGGATACCCCCGAAGACGAGGTTCTCGCTGGCCTTCGACGGCGGTGCGCAGTGGCGGCAGTACGTCATGTCGAGCGGAACCGCCACCACCGAACGCACCGCGACGGCCAGCTTCCTCGCCAGCGAGACAGCCGGCAACGGCGCCACGACCTTCGACGTCGACGACGTGTCCTTCACGTTGAGCTGACCTGGGCGGGCCACTCCACCGTCTCCAGGGCGGGGTGGCTCCTGACCGCGTCGACCAGTTGCCTGGACCCACCGACCTTCGTGCCGAGTAGGTCGTGGTCCGTCCAGACGAACCAGGACCGGTCCATGGTCGGTGAGAACGGGTAACACCCTCCACGTTCTTCGAGCAGTTCGGAAACGGCCGACAGGGGCCCCGCCACACATGACGGTCGTCGAAGTCGCCGGCCGTCAAGAATGCGTGGAAGGCGACGCAGTCGGGCCTTGAGCCGTCGACCGAGTAACGGCCCAGGGGCGTTCAGTAGGGCATCAACGCTCTCCTGCTCGCAACGCGGCCGCAGAACAGATGACGACTGGACTGTCAATAGCGAATCGCGATTGGTGAGGCCACAAGCAACCCCGGAACTGCAAGGCATTGAGATTCCGATCTCTGCCGGCGGATTTCCTGGCCGGTGAGGGAAACCAACTCTATGCTTGCCGCCGAATAGGCTGCGGCTCATCCGGGCCGAGGGTCACCCCGATACAAGGATTTGCGAATGCACCGGAAGTCTGTTCTGGGCAACGGCACCGCCGGCGTCAGCGAAGTAGGACCTGACGGCCGCCTGCCGGCCTCGGCCGCAGAGGGCGGCGCGCGCCGATCCGCCGTCGCCGAGGAACAGGCGTTTCTGGACCTGGCCACCGCCCAGCGCGACAGGCTGGCCGATCACCTACAGGTCGAGCTTTCGTCAGAGCCGCTGGACGCATTGGAACAGGCCCGGCAGCGCATGCTCCGCCAGCAGTACGACGAGCTACGGCGAGCAGAGGAGGGGCTGGTCTTCGGCCGCCTCGACGGCCTTGACGGCACAGTGCGCCACGTGGGCCGTGTCGGTCTCCGTAACGACGGCGAGGGCACTGAGCCACTGCTGGTGGACTGGCGCGCTCCCGCAGCTCGCCCGTTCTACACGGCGACGGCCGTCGACCCACAGGGTCAGGCGCGGCGCCGGCACATCCGTACGACGGGATCGGCCGTCGTCGGCGTGGACGACGAACCCCTGGACGGCAGCGCAACTGCGGAACTCGTCGGCGAGGGTGCGCTACTGGCCGCCCTCGACCAGCGCCGCACCGGTCGCATGTCGACGGCGATCTCCACCCTGCAACGCGAACAGGACGACATCATCCGGGCGGAGGCGGCCGGCCCGCTGATCGTCCAGGGCGGTCCCGGCACGGGCAAGACGGTGGTTGCCCTGCACCGCGTCGCGTACCTGCTGTTCACCCACCGAAAGATGGCCGACCAGGCCGTCCTGGTCCTGGGCCCGTCGCCGCTGTTCCTCCAGTACATCGCCCAGGTACTGCCCGCGCTCGGTGAGACCGCCGTCGTCTCGGCGACCTGCGACACCCTGCTGGCCGACATCCAGGTGGGCCGTGACGAGAGCCGACTTCTCGCCGAGATCAAGGGCCGCGCCCTCTGGCAGCCCGCGCTCGAAGGCTATGTCGCGTCGCTGCTCCCCCGGCCTCGCGAGCTGAAGCTGCGCTGGGAGGGCGACTTCTACGTCATTCCCACCGCAACTGTGACGCAGGCGCTCGCCTCGGCGGTGCAGGGACGCCCGTACCACAGCGCCCGCGCAGCGTTCGCCGAGCAGTTGCACCACCTCCTGGCCGATGTCGTCGCCGAGCAGCGCGAGGCGCTGATGGAGGAGATGGAGGAAGGCTTCGAGGACATCCTCGCCCGCGTGGACAAGGGCATGGCGCATGACCACTCCTCCACCCCGACGTCCACCGGCAGCGACATCGACGGGTTGCTCTCCGATGAGGAAGTCGAGCAGCTTCGTTGTCGTATCGCCGAGAACGCCACCATCGCCCGGTTCATCGAGGCGTGGTGGCCCACCCTCGACCCCGAGACCCTGCTGGGTGACCTCCTGACCGACCGCACCCTGCTGACCCGGTTCGCCCCGCAACTGTCCCCCGAGGAGATCACCGCCGTCGCGGCCGAGCCCGCCCCATGGGCATCAAGCGACATCCCGCTGCTCGACACCCTCGCCGACCTGCTCGGCGAGGTCGGTGCCCCGCAACCACAGGGCGAGTTCCTCGCCGAACGCGCTCGCCGCATGCGCGGCTGGGTGTACGGTCACGTCGTCATCGACGAGGCGCAGGAGCTGTCCGAGATGCAGTGGCAGATGGTCCTGCGGCGCTGTCCCAGTCGCTCCATCACCGCCGTCGGCGACATCGACCAGGCCGAGGCAGCCCACCGGCACACCAGTTGGGCGCAAGCGGTACGGGCTGCCTTCGGAGACCGCTGGACCGCCGCGGAACTCACCATCTGCTACCGGACCCCGCGCGAGGTCATGGACCTCACCGAACCGGTCCTGAAGAAGGCTGGCAGCCACAACACGCCGCCACGAGCGGTACGCACCTCCGGCATCGCCCCCTGGGAGCGCACAGTCACGCCCGCTGAGCTTGCCGGCGTCGCCGTCGAAGCAGTGCGGCAGTTGCGGCAACGGTGGCACGGCGGCACTGTCGGCGTCATCGCCCCGGCGGAGCGCATCGCCACACTGCAAGCCGTGCTGAGCGACGTGCCGGTGCTCACCGCAACCCAGTCCAAGGGACTGGAATGGGACGCGACGCTCCTCATCGACCCGCTGGGCGTCGCCGCTGAACCGCGCGGCTGGAACGGCCTCTACGTGGCGCTCACCCGATGCACCCAGGAACTCGGACAGCTGACCCTCACGCAACAATCGGCATCCGCATGACGTCTGTTGGACGCTGTTCGAGATGCGCGCTGTTCTGCTGAACCAGGAACGGTCCCCACGCTCTGACCAGCGTTCGAACAAGTCCGAACAAGCTGGTGAGCAGCCCGGACAGGCGCGCTTGTGTTCGGAACCGTCACCGGCGGTAGCGACCGCCTATCCAGCGTCCATAAGCTGAACTCCAATCATCAGTGACGCTGCCGAATCGAAGCTGGAGAACGAGTTTCGCCCCACACGGGTTGCGGACCGACCTCGGACACGTTCGGCAATTCGTCATCGCTGCCGGCGTCGTTCACACGGCAGTCGTGCAGAAAGTGAGGCAAGATCTTGAGGAGATCACTGCTGGCGCTGGCAACGGCGATCGTCCTTCCGCTGAGCACACTGGCTGTGCCAACCCCGGCGCTCGCCGCGGGTTGCACGAATACCGCGCGCATAGAAATGCGGTTCGCAGAGGCGCCGTGGCGCTACGGCTACAGCAGTTCGTCCAACGTGGCCGGATACGCGTACCCCGAATACACCTACATCATGGACGGGCGCTGCACCAGCCCAGCCGGTCTCTTGTGGTACCGAAGGGCAGCGGATCCGGTCGTGGTGTACATCTATAGCGCACACCGAATCGACTAGCGTCGCACCTCGAGAAGGCTTTGGGGTGGTCACTGCGTCGAAGCGCTCTCCGTGCCGGGATGATCGGCCTTTCGCGGGTCGGATCTTTCCGCTACGGAGGGCGCTTTCCCACATGACACACCCCGAGGGTCTGGACGGTGACGGGGGATGCGTCAGGCCAGTGTGTACTCCAAGACATAGGAGTGGCTGCCGTCGTCGGACTGGACGATCTCGAAAGCCCCCACGATCCCTGTAAGTTCACCGGAGCCCGTTCCCGGGACGACGCGGATCGCGAGTTGCTCACCGTGGCTGCCGGGTGCGCTGTGTTGGAGGACGAACGAGCCCTTGAGGCCGTCGAGTTCGCCCGTGAATCGCTCCACGGCGACATAAGCAGCGGGGGTGCCCTCGACATCGGCCACCGACAGCATGTTCACCGTACTGATGCCGGCCAGGCCGCCCTGGAAGGTCTTGGTGAGCCGGGCCCGGCCAAGCGCGGCCCCCGAGCCTTGGTCGAGCACCTCCGGCTCGAATGATGTGACGTCAAAGGTCCCGCCAGCCTTCGTACTCATTCCGCACCCTCCCACCTTGATCGCATTATCACGTCGCAGCCTTGCACACGGCACTGACATCTCCCGGACCATGACCCTCGCAGGTCCCGCTCGGTGCTTCCGGCGGAGGACCGCCCCCTGCTCGCCCCTCCCCCCGTTCCCGTGACCTAGCCGCGTCGTCGGTGTCCGCGCCTCGTCAGTGATCATTGAGCGGTGCTGAGCTCTGCGGCGCCCTCGGCCGGCTCCGGTGCGTTCTCCCTGGCCGGTCCGCCACTGTTGGTCGGGCGTGCCGCACAGTGGGTGCGATCGGTCGAACGCGCTGACGCCCAAACCGCTTTGGCTGAAGGCAAAGCGGTGACCAACTGGGTTGTCGTCAAAAGCGGAGGGAAACCGTCCTCCTGAAGGCTGAGGAGCCGTCAGGCGTCGTATCGGAAGTGTGCCGGCGGACCACCCTCCGGGCAGGCCGGGCGGGGCGTGTGCACGCACTCGATCCAGTGGTCGCCGCCTGGGGGTACCTGGTAGGTCCGGGGTCCCGGTGCTGCGGTCGTGACAAAGCTCCGACCCCGGTTGGTCACCTCGACCCGCTTTCGTTTCCCAGCGACCACGAGGTCGAGTTCGAGAGTCCACTCCACCGTGCCGGTGGTGAACGCGGTCAGGTCGAAAACCTCGGTCTCGCCCTTGGCGAGGGTGAACCCGAACAGTGGCCTGCGCCCCTCGATCAGGGTGCGGTAGCGGGCGGCCGGCTGGGGAGCGTCCAGGTCCATCTCGACGTCCCGTGGTTCGGCGGCTCCCTGCTGGCCGCCGCAGCGCAGTTGCACACCGGCCGGTTCCGGAGTTTGGCTGCGCCGGATCACGCGGGCGCGCAGGTTGTCGATCAGCACCCCCTGGTCGCCGGCGCCCTGCACGACGACGCGCACCCGGCTCACCTTGTGATCGACCGCGCCGAGGGCGCGCGCCCAGTCGATCAGCGTCGCGCAGCCCACCGGTGGATCATCGGAGGGCCGGGCGTCCTTCGGCAGCACCATGGCGAACTCCGCGGTGCCCCAGGTGTCCACGGTGGCCGGATTCACCACGACGTGTACCGCGACGACCTGCGGGTCCACATGATCAACCCATCTGGGAACATAGATGCTCGCGACGGCGCCAACGAGGGCGGCTACCGCAGTGCCCAGCACGAACCACCACGCCCGATGTAACGATCCCAGCACCCGACGCAGCCGCGGTGCAGGCTGATCGCCGCCCGGTTTGTCCTGTTCCGCTACCGGACGCCCGCCCCGGACTACCTTCTTGCGGTCCGGACCGCTGGTGCCGCGCCGCCGTTTCGCTTTGCCGCCGCTCACGCCCCGGACCCCTGCCACGAACCCGCCAGCTTGCCGTCCGGGACCGACCACACGTGGCCGTACTCCGGGCCGGCCAGCAGCCAGCCGCCGTTCTCCGTGAACTCCAACTCGGTGGGGTTCACGGCCGGATTGGCTCCTGAGGCCACGGCCGGCACCTTCCAGTGTCCAACCTCCTGGGGAGGGCCCGGATCCCAAAGCACCACTTCGTCGTTCAGGGTCAGGAATGCCACGTGCCGAGCCTGCCGGTCCACTGTGCTGGTCAGGGTGCTACCGCAGGCGCAGGGCCGCCACTGGAATGTCTGCTCGTCCGGCACCCAAACCAGGAAGCCTTCTTGACCGGCGATAACCACCCGCTTTCCGCCGTTGACCACGGCCAGCCCTGCTACGTCCAAGATGACACCCGGATCACTCGGGACCTCGATGCTCGACGGAAGGGGCGAGACGATCTCACGGCGACTGTGCAGATCGTGGAGCCAGTAGCGACTGTTGTCCCGCTCATCGAACAGTTCGACCACCAGATGGCCGCTGTCGGCCGAAAAGCGTAACTTGCCGGCGCGCGGCTGGGGTTCGCCGTCCGGCCGCTTTACCTCCTCGGGCAGGGGCAGCGCCGTGGGGTCCTTCGTGGTGAAGTCGTAGAGGACCACCGAGTCCGGTAGTCCGACCGCGAGGTATCGCCCGTCGGGAGAGAAGTCCATGCTGATCCGGGCGTCTTCGGCGCCGGTGCCGAACCGGTCGAACTCGGCACCGTCGGCGGTGGAGACAACCACCCAGTCGCCGGCCAGCCGTGCCTGATACTTACCGTCCCGGGTGAGCTGGGCGCCGGCGAGACTCCGACGGGCCAGGTCGAACTCAGGACCGGGCGGCGCCGCGCTGCTGACCGACGGCTCGACGATCTGATCGGTGCCGTCCAGTCGAGTCGGCCCCGGTTCGGTGGTGCAACCGGCAAGCAGCAGACTCACCAGTCCGGCGACCATGGCCCGCGTTGGCCAGGCTCTCGCCGGCGCCCGGCAAGCCGACGGTGCCGCGCGCGGGGGATGGCGCCGACCCGCCAGCGCGCCGACCCGCTCGGACAGCCGGAGCGGTTGGCGCGGGTCGCACATCGCCGCCGATTGCCACAGCACCAGTGCGCCTCCAGTGATCCACTGTGGTCACTCATTTCGCTCAGGCATTCTATCCTTTGGCGTCGATTCGCCCGGATGGCAGAATACTGACAGTTCGCTACTCGATGGTGTTGACAGTCCAACAACGCATTCAGACGCAGGGACCTCAGGGTCCCACTGCACCCGGACGGGGCTGGGCTTCAACCCCCGCGACCAGGTCGCCTTGTCGCCGTGCGCGGGGGCGGTAGTGACTGACAGAGCGTTTCGCATCGCCGTCGCCACCAGCGGCGAGTTCGGGGACGTCCGATTCACCCGACGCACCGGCGGCGGCGACCTGTTCGTCAACCCGCTGATGGCGATCTACTTCGCCGTCGGTCTCGACAAACTCGCGGCCCGATGCCTCTACCTCGACCCACCATCGCCTCGACACCGGGTCTTGGAATGATGACCAGGTCAGAGCACCAAAAGTATCGGCCGCCCCCAACCTCCCCGGTCCCAGCCCACCGTTGCAGGAGACGACCGATCTCACCCGTCGTCATGAACGTGGCGTAACGATGGGTACCGTCAGCAAGGTACAGGTGCGCATCGATGTTGTCGGCAGTCTCGGGCTCGTCGTCCTGGCCGGCCATGAACTGAACACGAGCGCCCTCGACCACGCGGTCCCATTCCGCTGTCTGACTCACCGAAGCATCATCGCAGCTTCGGACGCTCGGCTTGGGTACCGTTCTGCTCGGCACCGACAGCGGTGGAATGAATCGGACCGCCGCTGTCGGCAAGCCTGGTCAGCCCCGGCGACTCATGGACATTTGCATCGAGCGTGCGGTGGCGCGGGCGGCGGTGTCGATGAGGTCTGCGACCGGGCCGGGTTGCGAGACCGCCACCGCGTGGGAGGCGGCGATCTCCACCGCCGTGGATCCCGCCCTGTCGGCCAGGAATCGCTGCAAGTCTGGCGGAATGCCCAGGTCCTGGGTGGTGATCAGGGTCCAGGACGGGATCGTCTTCCAGGCGGCCTTCGTCACGCCCTCCTCCTGGGCGCTCGCCGAGGCGGGCCGTTGCGCTGCGGCCATGATTTCGGCGGTGCCGGGGTCGACGTCGCCGGCGAAGACCTCGGGGAACTTGTCCTGCAAGATGTACTGGTCCATTGTCATGCCGCCGTCGTCGGAGGGGACCGGCACCATGTTGATGCTGGTGGCGAGCTGACTTCCGGGGTACTTGGTGAGCAACCCGATCACACTTTCGCCCACGTCCGGGCTCACGCTGGCGACGTACACCAGGGCTTTGACGTTGGATGCGCCATCCGCGGCCTCGGTCATGACCAGCCCGCCGTAGGAATGGGCGGCCATCACTACCGGTCCGGGCAAGCTGTCCAGTAGCGCCCGCACGTAAGCGGCGTCCTTCTGCACACCGCGCAGCGGGTTGGCGACGGCGATGACCGGGTACCCCCGACGTTTGAGGTTGGCGATCACCCCATTCCAACTCGAACAGCCGGCGAACGCCCCGTGGACCAGCACAACTGTCGGCATTTCCTGGGCAGACATGTCAGAAGCAGCGCTCATCTGAGTTCCTTCCGAGGGGCTCGCCTTCCGCTGCCTGCGGTACGCAGACCGGACCCGACGAGGACGGTCGGCGGAGCATTTCCATGGAGTGCCTCGTCAAACACCCTCAGGTACAGATAAGACCGAACGTTCTGTCGCTAAGATGGGTGGATGGCGAGCGACGAACCCACTGCGCGACCCTCCGAGGCACGTCTCAAGCTTCTCCGCACGGCGACCAGGATCTTCTACGCGGAGGGCATTCACTCCGTCGGCGTCGACCGGATCATTGCCGAGGCGAAGGTGACCCGGGCTACCTTCTATCGGCACTTCCCCAGCAAGGACGACCTCATCCTCGCCTACCTGCGCGAGGTGCATCAGCTGGAGCGCGGCATGGTCGACGATGCTCTCGCCGCCAACCGGTCGCCGGTCGAGCCGCTCCTGGCCATCGCCAATTCCATCGCGCAGAACATCCAGTCCCCCGGGTTCCGTGGGTGCGCGTTCCTGAACGCCGCAGCGGAGTATCCCGACACGAACCATCCCGTGCACCAGGAACTCACTGCCCACCGGCAATGGTTCCTGGACACCATCACCACGCTCATGGCACAGGTCCACGAAGAAACGGCGGATCCCGCAGCGCGCCACTTCGTCATGCTTCGCGACGGCGCCATGGCTGCCGGATGCCTCTCCGACCCCACGTTGGTGTCCGAGACCTTCCTGCGCGGTGTCGAAGGACTCCTCAGGATCAACTCGGAGCGGCAGTCGAACGAGTCGGTCCGCTAGTCCCCGCACGGCCTCGGGCTGGGCCACCCCGGGTAGGGGGATGACCCAGCTCCTCGGTGATGCCGCCACAGGTTGAACCCGCCCCCGCTCGGTGGGCTTCGTCTCCCTCTCGCCGCAGCGGGTGCCCGGCCGGCGACGGCACGGACGGCTCAGGTCAGCGGCCGTACGCCTCCAGCAGGCGTAGCCAGACCTCGCTGACCGTCGGGTACGCGGGCACGGCGTGCCACAGCCGCTCCAGTGGGACCTCACCGACGATGGCGATGGTCGCGGCATGGATCAGTTCCGCGACGTCCGGGCCGACGAGGGTGACGCCGACGATCACCCGTCGGTCCTCGTCCACGACCATCCGGGCATGCCCCTGGTAGCCGTCGGCATGCAGCGCGGCCCCGGCGACGGCGGCCAGGTCGTAGTCGACGACCCGGATCCGCACTCCGGCGGCCTCGGCGGCGGCTGCGGTCAGCCCCACCGACGCGATCTCCGGGTCGGTGAAGACGACCTGCGGCACGGCGCGCTCGTCAGCGGTGGCGACGTGCCGACCCCACGGGCGGTCGTCTGCCGCTTCGCCGGTGGCCCGCGCCACGATCACGTCGCCCACCGCGCGAGCCTGGTACTTGCCCTGGTGGGTCAGGAGCACACGCCGGTTGACGTCCCCGGCCGCGTACAGCCATCCGTCGCCGACCAACGCGCCGGTGCCGTCGACCACCCGCAGGGTGTCGTCGACAGTGAGCCAGGCGCCCGGCTGCAGGCCGATCCGGTCGAGGCCGATGTCGTGCGTGTTCGGCGTACGGCCGATCGCGACGAGGATCTCGTCGGCCTCGACCTGTGTGCCGTCGGTGAGCGTGATGTGCACAGTGCCGTCGCCGTCGCGGTTCACCGACGTGGCCTCGGCACCGCGTTGGACCGACACGCCAGCCTCCCGCAGCGACTGCGTGACCCGCTCGCCGACGAACGGCTCCGCCGCAGTGAGCACTCCGTCGCGGACGAGCATCGTCACCGCCGACCCGAGGCCGGCGTACGCGGTCGCCATCTCCGTGGCCACCACGCCACCACCGATGATGGCGAGCCGGCCGGGAACCTCGCTCGCGGCGGCTGCCTCACGGCTGGTCCACGGTGCCGCCGCGCGCAGACCGGCGATGTCCGGCACCAGTGCGCCGGTTCCGGTCGCGATGACGACCGCGTGTCGGGCGGTGAGCGAGGTGGTGGCGCCGTCCGCGTCGATCACCTCGACGATCCGGTCGGAGCCGATCCGCCCCTGGCCCCGATACAGGGCGATCCCCGCGGAGTCCAGCCAGGACACCTGCCCGTCGTCCTTCCAGTGCGAGGCGACGGCGTCCCGGCGGCGCAGCACGGCCTTCGCGTCCAGCTCGCCGGTCACCGCCTCGCGCGCCCCGGGCAGCTGGCGAGCCGCCCGGAGCGCGGCCTGGCTGCGCAGCAATGCCTTGGTCGGCATGCAGGCCCAGTACGAGCACTCGCCACCCACCAGTTCCCGCTCGACGATCGCGGCGGTCAGGCCGCCCTGCACGACGCGGTCGGCGACGTTCTCCCCCACCGGCCCCGCGCCGATGACAACGACGTCGTAGGTGGCCTTCCGCACGTCAGTGTCCCTTCGCGGCGCGGCCGAGGCGGATGGCCGCGATGAGGAAGAAGATGGCGCCGGGGATGGCGTAGCCGACCGCGTTGGTCAGCGCCGGGTTGTCCGCCGAGGCTGCCGCGACGAACGATCCACCGGCGATGACGGAGATGCCACCGCTGATGATCATCGGCCACTGGCCACCCATCTTGCGGCGGGTGACGCCCACGATCAACTGAACCAGCCCGGCCACGACCGCCCAGGCACCCCAGACGCGCAGGACCGCGGGGATGCCGGACGCGCCAGCGACGCCCAGGCCCACCGCGGCGAGCAGGCTGATCGCGACGTTCACGTACAGCAGGGTGGGCGATCCGGTGGCCCGCGACGCGCGGACGTCGACGATGGCGGCGGCCACGTCGAACAGCGGGTAGAGCACGAGCAGCGCGGCGGTGAGGGGGTTGAGGTGCTTGGCGAGTGGGAACGTCACGGCAGCCCAGACGATGGCGAAGGCGAAGCGACCGAAGTACAGCCGCCGCAGGGCGGCGGCTGTCGTCGAGATGCCGGGAACGGCAACGGTGGTCATGGTCATCCTTTCGGTGATTCCGGAGCGAAGGGGACGCCCAGCGGGGGTGCGGGCCGCCACCGGGAGGGGTAGGGCGGGGCGCTACTCGATGTCTGAGAACAGCCCCGTGATCTCCACCTGAGCGCCCTGGAGCCCACCGAAGACGGCACCGGCAACAGGCGTCGCGACTGCGGCAGCGGCGTCCTCGTAGCTGGCGAAGTACAAGTCGAGCGTCCGGTACGCGGGAGTGGGTGTGCCGTCCTCCTTCGGCCACACCTTGGCCGACTCGACCCGCTGAAGCTTCGGGAACGTCTCCGCGGCCCGGCGTACGTCGGCGTAGACCTTTTCGAACTCGTCCGGGTCGGTGGGGTTGCCGATGATGACGGTGATCTTGGTGGGCATGGCGGTCTCCTTCAGGTGCAGCCGTACACCCGGCCAGCGCCAGGTAGAACGAACGTTCTGTCTGTGAGAACAGTACCCACCCGACCCCCCGCCGTCAATACCGACCGTTCTATCTAGGGGGCTGCGGTGGCGTTGTCTCGCTCTCCACCACCAGCACGGTTCGACGTGAACGCGCGGTGCGTGCCTGGTCGGGCGGTTACGCGACGAAACGGGCTACCGCGGCGAGCGAGCTCCGCGTCACGCCTCGGAGTCGCGATCTTCGGACGTCTCTCGTCCGATCGGCGAGGCGGAAACCTCCTGCGGCCGACCCCGCCTGCGCAGCGCGTCCAGGAGCGCGACCAGGGCCAGCACTCCGGCCACCACGCTCAGCCCCGCCATCGGCGCCCAACGGGCCAGCAACGGCGTGAACAGCAGCAGGGCAGCCAGGCCGATGATCTGGGGTCGGGACGCATGGTCGAAGATCTCGTACTCCAGCCGCGTACGGGCGACCAGGAAGAGCATCGGACCGCCCACCACGAACAGCAGCCAACTGGGTCGAGGCTGCCCGAACGGATGATCGATCACCAGCTCGTATCCGACCGCCGTGACGAGCACGCTGAGCACGATCAACAGATGCGTCCGCTCCGACACCGCGCCCAGCCGGCCAGGCATACCCGCCCGGCCGAACGCCTCCGTCAGCAGCAGACCGGCACGGTAGAAGTAGATCCGCCAGAGCAGCGCGCTGGTGGCGAACGCGACAGTGAAGGCGGCTGCCCGCTCCGCGGAGTAGTCCGCGCCGCTGAAGACCACGCCGACAACCAGAATCGACTCACCGAGCGCGATGAGGAACATCTGCTGGTAGCGGTCCGCGAGGTGAGTCCCCGCAATCCGCCACCGCCCCACCTTCGAGACGCCGAGCCACGGCAGCGGCCAGCCCAATGTCCAGGCGAGGTAGTCGACAGCAAGGGCGACGACCCACAGCGGCAGGCGGAGGTGATCCGGGCCCAACGCGCCGGCCAGCCACAGCGGGGCGCTCGCCAGAGCCCACACGACAAGCCGGAACGGCACCAGCCGTCGCGGATGGCCACGCAGCGCGACGGCGACCACGAGCGGCCGCACCACCATCACCATCAGGTACGCGACCACGAACGGCAGCGCTCGCTCCTCCATGGCGCGGGGCAGCGTCACCGCCATGATCAGGCCGGCGAACATGGTGCCGACCACGACGGCCTGAATGACCGGCCGCTCCGGCTCGTAGCGGCTGGTGATCCAGGCGGTGTGCGACCAGATCAACCAGAGCGCCAGAAAGAGCAGCAGGGTACGCCCGAACCCCGTGACGAGCGCCCAACCGGTGTCATCGGCCAACCCGGCGAATCGTTGCGAGACCCGGGTGAGGGCCACAACGAAGGCCAGATCGAAGAACAGCTCCAGGAACGTCGCCCGACCCGAACTCACCGGGGGACGCAGCAGCTCGGCACCCCGCCCCGCCGCCATCGTCCGCCTCCGTCCGCCCCTCGCTACCAACGAGCCGGCCACCAGCGGAGTTGCGTCAACGACCGTCTGGAGTCTGGCGTGGCACCGCACTACGGACAGGAGTGACCGGTGCTGCCACGACTCCTGCGGCGTGCGTCGGCGAAGGGAATCCGTGCCGTCCTCCGCTCGCCGCTCCCCAGGCCGCAGTGCGGGAACCAGCCGCCATCTCGAACGGGACGCGCAGCCATCGGTTGGATATCGATCTCAACCAATGTATCGTGGGAACGCTCCCAGACCGCGTCCACCACCCACCTGCTCGAGGAGCTGAACATGTCACGACGACGTCGTCGCCCGGCCGCCATGCTGGCCGGGTTGCTCGCTCTGGCCCTGGCTGCGTCCCTGTCGCCACCGACACCGATCGCCGGCACCGCCGCAGCCGGCCCATCCAAGACCCGTGCTGTGCCACTCACCGAGCTGACCGTGGTATCCGAACAGGTGGCTTTCGGTCTGCAGCGTCCGATCGCGATCACCGGGCTGCCGGACGGCCGGATGCTGATCGCGGAGAAGAACGGCACCGTCCGCGCCTACCACCCCGACACCGGATTGGCGGCCGAGCCGGTGCTCGACCTGACCGCCCGGATCGACACGTCGGACAACGAGCGCGGCCTGCTCGGCATCACTCCGGCGCCGAACTTCGCGCGGACCGGGATGCTCTACGTGGCCTACACGAGCCTGCCGGCCGGCGCGCTGACCCTGGCGCGGGTGCCCATCAACGCTCCCGACCGGGTGCAGGTGCTGCTCACCCAGGAGCACGCCGACTACGGCAACCACAACGGCGGACAGGTGGCCTTCGGCCGCGACGGCTACCTCTACTGGTCCCTCGGCGACGGTGGCTACGCGAACGACCCCTACAAGAGCGGCCAGAACCTCGGCACCCTGCTCGGCAAGATTCTGCGGATCGACGTCAACCGCAGCTGCGGGGGAAAGCCCTACTGCGTGCCCTACGACAACCCGTTCGTCCGCACCTCGGGCGCGCGGCCGGAAATCTGGGTCTACGGGCTGCGCAATCCGTGGAAGTTCTCCATCGACCCGGCCGACAACTCGCTGTGGATCGGTGACGTCGGCCAGGGTCTGATCGAGGAGATCAACCACGTCCGCCCGTCGCAGCGTGGCGCGAACCTCGGCTGGTCCTGTCGAGAGGGCACGCCGGTCTTCGACGAGACGCAGTGCCGTCCGGGCGTGCGGCTCACCGACCCGATCGTCGAGTACGACCACTACATGACGGAGAACTGCTCCATCATCGGCGGCTTGGTGTACCGGGGGTCCGTCACCCCGGAGGCGCGGGGCACCTACATCGCCAGCGACTACTGCTCGACCCGTGCTTTCGCCGTGCGTCCCAAGTCCACGGGTGGCTACGAGTCCGCTGAGATCGGCACCTTCCCCACCCAGCCGACGGCGTTCGGCGCCGACGTGAACGGCGAGCTGTACGTGCTCAGTGACCTCCCGGGATGGCTGAGCAAGGTGCGGTTCGAGCGGGTCCAGCCGACGCCCACCGGCGGGGCGACGATCCGCTGAACCGCGGGACATGCCCTTGATACCCGCGCTACCTCCGGGGACGGCCGCGTTCGGCGGCCGTCCCCGGCCCACTCCGACGGCGGGCTACCACCACGCGTTCGGCCCGGCCTCGGCCTAGAAAAGGGTCTGCTGTGACGGATCGCCGGCCTCTTGATCAGGCTGGCAGCGCCCCCGCTCGGAGTCGGTCGCGCCCCACCAGCTCGTACGATCGGGATCAAGGTGTGGCGGCTCAAGGCTTCCGTTGAGCCACCCGTCGAGCCAGTCCACAAGAGAGATTCCCTCCGGGTAGAACGAGTGCTCGCCAAGGCCCGAGTTCGGGTCGAAGCCCCACATCACCGCTCGCTGGCCCGCGCAATCGACGTACGAGTAGATCGCACATCCCCAGTAGGCGATCGGCAGCAAGCCGGCGGGTTCTCGTGGATGGAGCCGATCGATCGCCGTACGTCCGAGATCGTCCGTGCAACCGCCCGCAACTCCCAGCACGGGACCGAAGCCGCCATTGGCGACCTCCACATAGATGCGTCGCAGCAGCGGCGGCAGCGGATGCCCAAGCACCCCTTCAACGTCGTTCACAGCTTGAACGGAGGCAGGTTGAAGGGGAGGCAGCGGGTCGACGGCGTCGGCTGCCAACGCGGCAAGGTGTTCCCGCGATCCACGTGCCACCAGCCACCGGGTGTCCTCGGGCATGGGATTCACCATCCACCTGCCGTTCGCGTCAAGGGAGCCGGGGCGGATGCACACGTCATCGCTGTAGTCGCGAGCTGCCACGCGAGCGGCGATGCGCTGAAATACCTCGTCTTCGCGCATCCGCCCAGTATCGTTCGCCGGCCGGCCCGGCCGATGCCCGCCGCAGGCCGCCAGCAGGCCGAGGCCGACCGACGCGGCCCACTCGCGGCCCACGGTCGGCGACGGCGTCCGCCAGGGGCGCAGCCACGTCTGCGCTGTAGGTAACGTGCGGGAATGACAAGGAGCGAACGAATCGCCGACCAGCTGGACCGCCACTGGCACAAGAACCTGCGGCCGCGGCTGCACGGTCTTGGCGATGAGGAGTACTTCTGGGAGCCGGTGCGTGGCTGCTGGAGCATCCGCCCACGTGGCACGTCGACCGCACCGATGTCGGCAGGTTCAGGAGAGTGGACGATGGACTTCGCCTCCCCTGCCCCGGCGCCGGCGTCGGTGACCACGATCGCCTGGCGACTGGCGCACATCATCGTTTCCTGCCTGGGCTACCGGGTCGGGTGGCACTTCGGCGGCCAGGACGTCGACTCCCAGACGTTCGCCTACGCGGGGACCGCTGACGAGGCGCTGAGACAGCTCGACGAGATGTATGGGAGATGGAACGCGGGGGTCCGCGAGCTCTCCGACGCCGACCTGGAGAATCCGCCCACCGTGGGTCCGGAGCGGTTTCCCATGGAGGGCATCGTCCTGCACGTCAACAGGGAGCTGATCCATCACGGTGCCGAGATCTCCCTGCTGCGCGACCTCTACCGCTGGCGGGGCGAAGCCGTACCGCGAGCAGTGGATCGGCAAGCGGCTCCGAGCCTCGTAGCGTTCCCGGAATGAGCAGGAGCGACGAGCGTGACATGGTCGCCCTCTTCTGGGCGCAGCGACGTCCGTGAGCCAGCCTTCCGCAGGGGACCGTGAGCGAAGCAATGGTGTAGCGACCAGCAGTACGAGCACCACCGCTCACTGCTGGACGGCGTGATGGTCCGGTGGGTTGTCACCGAGGAGGATCTCCCGGCTTGGCCTGCTCTGAAATCGAAGCGCTGGCGTCCGCGCAAGCACAGCTGATCGGTGCCGCTCAGTCAGGTCATCTGACCGCCAAAACCATCCACATGATGATTCTTTCGGCCCCACCAGATCGGTCAGTCAGACACACCTGAACGTCGTCCAACCCCCGTCGATCAAGCCCTTTCCGGCAGTCCGGAACGCACCTAGATTGGTGCGGTGCCTGCCAATTTCTCAATCTCCCGGCCACAGGCACACATACGCCGTCGTACGGCTGAACCGCGCGACGACGCCACGGATCCGGCCGGGCCTCGGCAGCATCCGGGCCCTCAGGACAGTCGGGGCTGTGGCCCCGGCCGGACCGCGATCCTGCACACCAGGTCCGCCCCTCGGCCCTTCGCCACGTTCGCCGGTGCCCTCGGTCCGGCCCTCGCGACGGCGGTCGCCACTGGTCGGGGGCCCCGCACGGTGGCAGCCCTCCGCCGGTCCGAACGTTCGGAGCAGAAGGCGTGATGGCGTTGCCGCAGGACGGACAGGGCTACGGACCAGTCCGCGTCGACCACGGAGGATGACAGTGCGCGCGCTCGTTGGAGCAGGCCGGCGGATGTTTCCGGATCCAGGTGTCCTCGCGGTCACGCATGGGTACCACCCGCTGGTTACGGATGCGACCGCCATGCTCGCCACCGGGCTCTTCACTGACGTACTTACTCTTGGCGCCGATCTGCCCGATCCTGCGGGAGCAGTCGAGCGGGTCAGGCAGATCGCCGCTCCGACGGTCAGCCTGCCTGAGGGTGTCTACTGGTTCGGGGGCCTGGATCCGACTCCGTTGCTCGTGGTCACCTCGGGTGCGATGCCCGGTGCGGGGATCCACGAGCCGGCTACCGAGGTGGCCGAGGACTCGCCCGTGGCGTCCGCGCTGGGCTGGTTCGATCACCTCTGGGACAGCGCCGACGAGGTGCCGCTGCCCCAGTTCGACGTCACCGATGAGGTGATCACCCGAGCTGGCCAGGACGGCATGATCAAGTCCCGTCTGTTCGCGCACGGTCGCTGGATCTACCAGGTCTTCGCCGGCAGCCGTGTCCAGCGTGTCGAAGAGGGTGCGCTGCTGCCGAGGCCGACGGTCGACTCCCCCGACGCATGGGTGCGCACCGAGCCCGCCCCCGCCGAGCGTCTCGCCGCCACCCTGACGAGGGCGAAGCTGGAAAAGCAGTTCACCGATACGGTCTTCTCGTTCCGGGCGACGCGGACCATTTTCCGGCCGTACCAGTTCAAGCCGGTGATGAAGTTGCTGAGCACCGGCTCACTGCGGTTGCTCATCGCGGACGAGGTCGGTCTCGGCAAGACCATCGAAGCCGGGCTGCTGTGGACTGAACTCGATGCCCGCAGGCACGCGAACCGCGTGCTCGTCGTGTGTCCCTCCGTGCTGCTTAGCAAATGGCAGCATGAGATGCGCGAGAGGTTCGGCTTCGAGTTGACCGAGCTCACCGGCGCGGGGCTGGCCGACCTCAAGGACCATCTCGAGTCGGATCGCCTGCCCAGGAGGATGGCCTGGATCTGCTCGGTGGAGCGGCTACGGGCGTGGAAAGGGTTGGCCGACATCGAGCAGCTGGGGTTCCAGCTGGATCTGGTGATCGTGGACGAGGCCCACGTCTTCCGTAACTCGAGCACCAAGAGCCACGCGTTGGGTGAGCTGTTGTCACGATGGGCGGACGCGTACGTCTTCCTTTCTGCTACTCCGGTGAACCTGCGCAACAACGATCTGTACAACCTTCTTGAGCTGTTGGTGCCTGGCGAGTTCCAGGACCTGGCGGACCTGCAGGAACGGATCGAACCCAACAGGGTCCTCAACCGGATCACAGGTTCGCTGCTCGACGTCTCGATCAGCAACGCCACACGCCGCCGCTGGCTGTCGGACCTGTCCGACAGCACGTTCGGCCGGGTCATCGCCATGCGACCCGATTTCGTTCTGCTGTGCGAGATCCTGAAGGGACCCCACCTGTCGCCGACCGACGTGGTCCAGGTGAAGCGAATCTGCAGCGAGTTGGGCGGGCTCTCGGCCCAGGTGACCCGTACCCGCAAGATCGAGGTCCAGGAGGACAAGGCGGTGCGGGAGCCGCGCCCCGTCCAGGTGCGTTGGACCCAGCCTGAGCGCGACTTCTATCAGGCATACCTGCAGTGGTGCATCGAGAGGGCGAGAGTCAAGGACACCCCGCTGCACTTCGGCATGCAGATGCCGCTCCGCCTCGCGGGCAGCTGTCTCCCCGAGGCGGCTGCGCTTGTTCTGACCTCGTGGCAGACACCAGCCGTGCACGATGAGGTCAACGCCACGGCGAAGCCATCGGCCGCCGTGCGCGGTCCGGACCTGCCACCGTCGCCTCGGCTGCGGGAGCTTGCCGCCGGCATCGACGTGGACACGAAGCTCGAGCGGCTCCTCCAGGTGATCGACGATCTGATCAACCAGGGCAAGCAGGGACTTGTCTTCACATTTTCCCGTAGGACGTTGTCCTACCTCGAGCGACATCTCCGAAGCCGGTGCAGGACCGCGGTCCTGCACGGTGGGGTGAGCAGGGACGACCGGGCCAGGGTCATGGCTGATTTCCGGGCGGGTGGTTACGACATCGTCGTGGCTACCAAGGTCGCGAGTGAGGGCCTGGACTTCGAGTTCTGCTCCGTCCTGGTCAACTACGACCTGCCATGGAATCCCATGGAGATCGAGCAACGCATAGGTCGGATCGACCGGATCGGCCAAACCGAGCAGAAGGTCGTGATCATCAATTTCACGACTCCGGGGACGATCGAGTCGGACATCCTCGAGCGAGTACTCACCAGGATCGGCATCTTCGAACACGCCATCGGGGCACTGGAACCGATCATCGAGAGCATGTGGCCCGACGTCGAGTCGTCCCTGCTCGACTTCGCGCTGACCCCAGCCCAACGCACGCAGCGCACCCAGGAGTTCCTGGCGGCCGTCGCCGAACAGAAACGGGCCGCAGACGAGATCGAGTCGGCGGCACCCCACCTCATCTCGAGTGACGGCGTCGACATCGAGGGCCTGGAGCCCGACCTGCTCGCATCCGGCCGGTATGTCGGGCAACATGAACTAGCCCTGCTCGTGAGCGACTGGGTGGGTAGCTACGACGGACGCTGCCAGATCATCGGTGACCAGGTGACCGTGATCGGCAACAGCGAACTCGCCGGCCACGTCCGCGACCTCGCACAGCGTGGCGAAAAAACCAGGTCCGAAGTGGACCGCATCCTCAGCGACCTGACACACCAGCTGCCGATTCAACTGTCCTTGGAGCAGGAGGCGTCCCGCACAAGCGGGGTGCCGCTCCTGACGGCCAACCACCCGTTGGTACGGGCGGCGTTGGGCGTACCGGGGCACCGGCAGACCAGATTCTCCGCGATCACGATGTCGGCGCGCGACGCAGAGGTGGCCCCGGGCACCTACCTCGTCCATCTGCGCATCGCCAGCTGGAACGGTGTCAGGCCGTTGCACGAGATATGGACTGTCACAGTAGACGTCCGGACCCTGAAGGTCGCCGCCGACCTGGGTGACCGGCTGATGGCGGCTGTGGCAGCCGGAAGCCTGCAACCCGCGTGGTTCGACGCTTCGATCGACCTGCTCCCCGCGCTCGACGTGAGCAGTGATCTGCTGGTCCGAAGGCAGATCCAGAGCCGGATCACCTTGGCCGCCGAGAACGAGGCGTTCCTCGCATCACGGCGACTCAGCGTCGAGCAGGTCCATCAACGGCGGGCACAGGCATTGGAGGCACGCGTCGCCACCCTTCGGGCCCGCGGCAGGCAGCGCATGGTGCCGCTCTTCGAGGCGCAGCGGCAGCGGGAGGACAGCCGCTACGCGGGCCTTCTGCAGGACATATCGGCACGATCGACGGCCATGCTCAGTACCGAGGACCTGGCCGTCTGCGTAGTGGAGGTGCAGTAGGTGGCCAAGATCAGTGACGAGGAGCTTGCGTACGAGATCGCCACCAACCGCAGCTACCTGCGGGCGTTGGAGCGACGGCTCTCCCGCAAGAACCCGGAAATCTCCGTCACCGCGAACGAGCGTTACGTCGACAACGTTCCGCGAGGTGAGCGAGCAAGCGTCGGCCCCCTCTACGGCCGAGTCGGCCTTGCTGGTCCGGACAGGGATCTCGGGCACGCTTTCTACATCGGTACGCGGTACCTCAACAGCACGGACTGGGACTATCCAGTCATCAACTGGGCCGCACGGACAGCCAAGGTGTTCTTCGACCCCCACGCCACCCATGAACCCGACACGGACGTGGTGGTGCGCCGAACACTGACGGCGCGTGGGGCAGAGGTGGTGCACGCCTCCGACGACTGGGCGGTTGCGGTGCCGGCCGACCAGTCGCCGTTCAAGCCAGGGAAGCTGCAGGTCCCTGCGGCACCGCCACGTCGGCAGGCCGGGCGCCGCACTGGCTCGACGTCGTCACCTGCCCGAACCGCCACGTCGACAGACGACCCCGCCGGGCAGGTGCCCAGAACCCGGCAGGCCACGGCACCCGCTCCGGTGCCCGGACCAAGGACATCAAGACTGACCCGGGCGAACCGCGAACTCGTCGTGGTGCACAGCAAGCCACTGCCTGAACCGCTCACACAACGCTGACCGTCTTGAAGCCACAGCGGTCGGGCCGGGTAGGTGGCTGCACCGCCATTGCCCGGGCGGAGTGCAGTCGCTCACCCCTCGATTCGGCGCGGTCCCAGAGCCCGCACCAACTCATCGATCAATGCCGGGTCCTCTTCCAGCATCCGCCTGATGCTGTCGCTCACCTGCTCCGGGCCGAGCGCGCTCTCCACGTTCAGTTCCTCGGCCCCGACGTTGCGCAGCACTCTCGCCTGTACCTCGTTGAACAGTCGTCCGTCCTCGGTGAGTAGTTGCGCCATCATCGCCGCGACGAAACGCTCCCTCGCTTCCGCCTCGCTGCCCTCGGCGCTGAAGCTCTCAAGCGCCGCAACCAGTTCTGGCGACGGTTCCCCGCCCACAGTCGACGTGACCCAGATCGGACCCGCCTCCGGGGTCGATTCGGCGGCGATGGCACCACGAGAGGTTCGTTTTCCCGACACAAAGTTCCACGTCGACCGCATGGCGGGGAGCGCCTGGTTGTTCCATGTCGACTTCACCGCTGGCACCGCCTGCTGGGTCAACGCGGTCTTCGCAGCAGGCAGCGCCTGCTGCACCAGCCACCGCTCGACATGCGGCGCGGCCGCCATGGCAGCCCTCGCGGCGGCTTCCAGAGCAAGCGTCTTGACCAGATCCTTGAATTCCGACGACTCTCGCCCCGGCCCTGCCGAACCCGTGCTGTCACCGTCCGGGATGAACGTGCCGTGGTCAACGAGCTTCCCGGCGTCATTGTATAGATTTTGGTGAAGTCCGCCCGCTTTGGACACTCCTGGGATCAGCCCATCGGGATACTCGAACCGGCCTCTGACGCTAGCCATCGCACACCATGAACGGCACTGTATCGAAGTCCTCTAGGCGCTGGAATCATACGAACGCCACTGCCCCGACCGATTTCCGGTCGGGGTATTCTGCGTGCCCGTCGCCCCTACAGGGGTCTGCGGACGTCGCCGACCTTCGTCAGACCGGCTCGCCGCCGATGCCGATCTCGTTGCCGTCCGGGTCGCGGAAGGTGGCCTTGCGGACGCCGTTGTCGTAGGTCTCGCGCCCGGCCGGCTCCAGGCCGCGCTCGGCGATCTGGGCGATACGGGCGTCGAAGTCGCTGACGAAGACGGTGTGCGTGGCGTGCCCGGCATGGTCGGGCCGCACCTCGATGAACAGGTACCGGTGCTCGGCGAGTTCCCACACCGCCTCGGTGTCGTTCGGTAGGAACGATGGCGGGGCGCCGAGGAGTCGCTCGTACCAGGCCGCCGCGGCGGCGTAGTCGCGAACGGGAATGCCCGCGAACAGATCTACGGTCATGACGCCATGCTAGGTGCCCGGCCCGGGAAGATCAGAAAAATGCCGATCGCCATGGTGCGGCGGTCGGCCGTACGACGATGCTGGCCCTCCGTTCGGCCGATATCCGCCGCTGGCGCCCGAGTGGGGCGGCACCAGCCCCTGACGGCCTCATAAGCTCCACGGGCCCCATTGATCAACCCCGCGGAGGAACCCGGTAATGCCCAAGCAACTCGCCCGACGCTGGCTTGCCGGGTTCGGCGTCGTAGGCGTGCTCCTCGCCGCCTCCGCCATCCCCGCCTTCGCCGCCCCTGCCGTCGAGGACCTCAATTTCTTCGCCGAAGATGTGGTTGTCGCCCCCGGCGGCCCTGCAAAAGGATCGAACCTCTTTGCCCGCCCCCGTACCAGCAACTCGGAGTGGGGCGAATACACCGTGAAGGTGGACCGGAGCAAGGTCGCTGGCTTCGCCGACGTGCGGGACGCCAACAGTGCTGCCCCCTGCACCGAGTCGGGTGCGATCCTCACCTGCAAGGTGGTGGCGGAGGAAAACGACTACTACACGCACATCACCATGGTCGACCTGGTCGTACGGGCGAAGAAGAGCGCCACCCTCGACCAGCAGGGCGAAATCAAGTTCACCATCACCGATAGCGGCGGCGGTTCGGCCACCTACCACTCGAGCGTCAGTATCGGTGAGGGCGTGGATCTCGCCGGCATCGAGCAAAGGCTCGAGCTGACAGGCCCCCTCGGCGGCACGCTCGACGTCCCGCTCACAGTGGCGAACCGCGGCGAGAAGGCCGTCAACAGCGTGGTGCTGTACTTCGAAGGCGGCTACGGTTACGGCCCGTCGAAGCGGTACAAGAACTGTGAGTACAGCCCCGCCGACGCCTTCCGCCACGCCTTCGCCTGCCGGTTCCCCAACACCATCGAGCCGGGCGGCGCCGCACGGCTGGACTCCAGCTTCGGTTTCACAGTGCCGACCGACGATCCGGCCCCGAACGGTCACTCCGGCGTGGCGCGCTGGTTCACGCCGGCAGACTGGGACGAGTTCCAGTCCTTCAACCGAGCGCGACTTGGCCAGCAGGGCACCGAGGGGGAGCTCAGGCTTGAGCCGGTTGGTCTGCAAAGCAGGTCGCGGCAGACAGACGTCAAAGACCAGAACAACGGTACGGGGATGAGACTCCAGGTCAGCGGTGACCAGGGGGCTGAGGTGGCGGCGCTCGTGACGCCGACGACCGCGACCGGAGAGGTCGGCGCCACGGTGGCGTTGAAGGTCGGCTACGTCAACAACGGCCCGGCGGCTGTCAACGTTGACGGAGCCAAGGATCTCCGGGCCCGTACCGTGCTCTCGCTGCCGAGTGGCGTCACGGCCGTACGGGTTCCGATGACCTGCTCGAGCCACGGCGACTGGGTGCCCGGAAAGCTTGGCGCCAAGGTGTACCACTGCATCGAGCACAAGCGCCTGGCGCAGGGCGAGAAGATGGGGTACGAGTTCGGACTGCGCCTCGACGAGGCCGGCACCCGGGCCGCCCAGGTGCAGCTGACCTTCGACGCGGGCGTGGACCTCAACCCTGCCAACGACAGCGCGAAGGTCACCATCATCGCGAGCGCTGACGGCGGGAGCGAGAACCCCGGCGGGGATGACGGCCAGGGGGGCGGGGACACCGATGGCTCGCTGCCGATCACGGGTGCCAAGGCCGGCCTGACCGCCGCCATCGGTGGCGTACTGCTCGCCGCCGGCGCTGCGGGCTTCGTGGCGACCCGCCGCCGCAGGAACCGCTTCGTCGCCTGATCTACTCGCTGCACCAGCGGTGCCCCGTCGACCTCAGGTCGTCGGGGCACCGCTGTGCGTCTCATGACCTGCCGTGACTCTGCACGGTCGTCGCCCTGGCATGCCGCAGCAGCTAGTGATCTCGGTCGAGGCGGAGGAAGCGCGACAGCAGTTGCCTGAACTCGTGCGGGTGCTCGATCGCCGGCACGTGCCCGCATCGGTCGAGCACGTGCAGACGGGCATCGGTCAGGTGTTCGAGCAGGGGCTGGGCTGCCGTCTCGATCGGGGTGATCCGGTCCTCGGCGCCGTGAACGAGCAGCACGGGCGCGCGCACCGCTGCCAGCGTTTGCGCCGAGAGGGTGAGGTCGTCGACCCACCGTGCCCTTGGAGGAGGGAACAACGACGCGAATGCGGCCTCCCCCGTTCGCATCGCGGCCGCACGGGCGTCGACGGCCGAATCGGTCACGAGCGCTTGGTCGAGGACGAGGCGACTGAGCATGTCGCGTGCCCCGAGCGGGCCGGCGGGGGCGGCCCAGACCGCGTCGAGGTCGGCGGACAGCGGCGCCCCGGGGGCGCCCATCGTCGAGACCGCCACGACACGGGTGACCTGCTGGGGGCGAGTGGCCGCCAAGGCCAGCGCCACGGCGCCGCCCATGGAGTGACCCACCACGGCGTAGTACTCGATACCGAGAGCATCCATCAGGCCCGCCGCCTGCTCCGTCCACAGCCGAAGCCCACCCCTGGAGCCCGCCGGGATGGGTGTACGGCCGAACCCCGCCTGGTCCGGGGCCACCAGGTGCCAGGACGCGCCCAGCGCCTGCGCCGTCGTTGCCCAGGCTCCGGACCCGGTCGTGCCGGGTCCGGAGCCGTGCAACATCAGCACCGCGGGCCCCGCGCCGCTCTCCAGGACGTGGACGGGGGAACCGTCCACTGTGACGGTCCGAAGTGCGGTCACCAGGGCAGGCCAGGTGTGCTCATGCCGAGGCGGGGTCGACGGACTTCGAGAAGAGCTCCATCATCGCCCTGCCGAACTGCGGCATGTCGGGCCATCCCCGGCAGGAGACGAGGTTGCCGTCCACGACGTCGGGAGCGTCGATGACCGTCGCGCCCGCGTTCTCCATGTCACCGGTGATGGGGGGAAAGCACGCCGTCTTCCGACCCTTCAGCAGCCCGTACACCGCTGGTACCTGCGCGCCGTGGCACACCAGCGCGATGGGAAGGTTGCGCGCGAAGAAGTGCTCCGTGATGCGCCTGACGTCGGCGTCGACCCGGATCCACTCGGGAGCACGTCCCCCGGGAATGATGAGGGCGTCATAGCGCTCGACGTCGACCTGGGCCCAGGGTACGTCGACCGGCAGCTTGCGGCCGTTCTTCTCCACGTAGGCGTCGGAGTTGGGGTCGAACTCGTGGATGACCAGTTGCACGTCACGCATCGTCCGTGACGAGACGTCGACGTCCCAGCCGCCCTCCTGCACGCGATAGTAGGGATACATGGTGTCGAGCTCCTCGGCGGCGTCGCCGGTCAGGAGCAGCGCTCTGGGCACCTGCTTCTCCTCGCATCTGGGGGCGGGTGAGGTGGATCCAATCCGATCCGATCAGGATTGGGTTAGCATTCCTGGGCCCAGCGCGCTCGTCAAGCCTCTACCGACATTGCGCCGGCGTCCTCGATCTCGTCGAACACTCGTCTGAAACGTTCGCCGGATCGCAAGATGTGGCGACGCATCGCGTAGGCGGCGGCGTCGGGGTCACGCGCGGCGATCGCGGCCACAACTTCCTCGTGCTCGGCCATGGCCAGGTGAGTGACCTGGGTGTCGTGGTGAAGCCGGAAGAGGTGCACGTGGCTGTGCAGGCGAGCGAGCGCTTCGCGGATTACCTGGTTCTCCGCGCTCAGGGCGACGAGATCGTGAAAGGCGGCGTCGCGTAGTCCGAAGGCGCCGTAGGCCATGGGCCCGCTGCCCCCCTCCAGCTCGGCCATCTCCTCCAGCATCCGTCGCAGTCCGGCCACCTGCTCCGAGGATGCGCGTTCGGCGGACCTACGGGCCGCCGCCGGCTCAAGGAGCAGGCGGACCTCGAGCATGTCCTCGAATCGGTGCCGGGTGATCTGCGGGGGGATGCGGTAGCCGGCATGGGGTACCCGCACGACAAGGCCCTCTGCCTCCATGCGGTTGAGAGCGTCCCGGATCGGTGTCTGTGAGACCCCCAGCTCCCGCGCCAGGACGTCGATCGTGACGCGGGAGCCAGGCTCGATCCGTAGCGACATCAGCTGTCCGAGCAGCGTGTCGTACACCTCGTCGGCAAGCCGGCCGCCAGATCTTCCCGGCGGCATTCCGCCCGTCACGGACCTGCGGCCCCGCACGATCATCGCTTCGTCGTCCATCGTGACGTGAGGTCCCTTCTTACGCCTTCGCGAGCCTATTGACACCAGTCACAACGCTGCGGCATGCTGACGCCCCAACTCGATCGTATAGGAAAAGTGACTGTCGCCCGCCATCCTGCACATCGCGGCACCGCCCGTCACGGCTCTACTTCGATCACCTGGAACTCCACGAGCATGCTCGACGTCCTGCTCGGTTCGTCACCGGGTCGCAGCTGGACCGAAGGACTTCTCGACGGCGTGAAGACCGGGTACGTCGCGGCGTACTCGGGACGCCGGTCCGCGGGTCGGTCCCCGCGACAGCCCGGCGACGTGTCTGAACAACCCAGCAACTGCTCGGCGAAGCACATAGCGAGGCCTTAGAAGTTCCCACCCAGAAAGCAGGCATGAAGATGCGGTTTCCGAAGCGAATAGGACAAACGTCCGCTCCCGGGCGAAAGGTGCGGCTGGCGACGGCGGCCATGCTGCTGGTGGCCACCAGCGTGACGGCCTGTGGCGATAGCAAGGACGACGGCGCGAAGACGAGCGCCCCGAAGGCACCGGCGACCATCCCGGAGCTCACCAAGGACCCGCTGACCCTCAGCTTCATCTGGTTCGACTGGCCCCCCGCGAAGGCACTCGAAGACTTCGCGAACGCGGAGTACAAGAAGGGACGGCCGAACGCGACCATCAAGGTCAACACCGTGCCGAACGCGAACTGGCACGACGCGATGTTCACCCAGTTCGCCGCGCGCAAGACCGACTTCGACATCGCGATCCTGGACTCGCAGCACATCGGTGAGGCCGTGACCAACGGCAACATTCTCGACCTCACCGACTTCGTCAAGTCGAACATCGACGTCAATGCCTACAACCCGTACCTCCTGGCCGCCTACGGCCAGTTCCCCCAAGCGGAGACCGGCAAACGCGACGAGAACGCCAGCCTGTACGGACTGCCGCTGCTCGGCGACACCTGGACGATGATCTACCGCAAGGACCTGATCGGCGACAAGCCACCGCAGACCTGGGACCAGATGATCTCGGCCGCCGAGAAGTGCCAGGCGGACAACCCCGGCATCAGCGGGCTGGCTTTCCACCAGGCAAACGGCTCCGACGCCGCGGCCGTCACCTACAACACGGTCAACGGCGTCTACGGCGGCAACCTCTGGGACCCCAAGGCACGCAAGATCGACGGTGTCCTCAACGACGCCGCTGGCCAGGAGGCGATGGACGTCCTGGTCAACAAGATGAAGCCGCTGACCGCCAAGGGCTCCGGCAACTGGTTCATCGACGAGGTCAACGCGGCTGTCGCCCAGGGCAAGGCATGCATCGCGTTCAACTGGATCGCCGCGAGCGGCGGTCTGCTCGATCCGAAGCAGTCGACGCTCGGCACCACGCGGGAGCAGATTCTCGACAAACTGGGCTTCGCCACCCTGCCGAGCCAGAAGACCAACCTGGTCCCGCTCGGCGGTATGGGGATGCACGTCTCGGCCTACTCCGCCAGCGCGAACCAGGCCGAGGCCCTGAACTTCATGAAGTGGTTCGAGCAGGCTGACATCCAGAAGAAGTGGGCTGCGGCCGGCGGCGTGCCAGCGCGTACGGACGCCCTGCAGTCGCCCGAGTTCCTCAATGCCGGGCCGTTCAACAAGGTGTACGCCGACTCGGTGCCGCGGATGCGGGACATGTGGAACGTGCCGGAGTACGCGCGCCTGGTCGACATCGAGAACACCAACGTGAACGCGGCCCTCAACGGCGCGAAGAAGCCGAAGGATGCGCTCGACGACATCGCCAAGGAGCAGCAGGGCGTGCTCGACTCCAGCAACCGCAAGGGTGGCGGCGGACTGTGAAAGACCCCGCCCCTCTGACCACCGACCACCCCGGGCAGGTGGTGTCTGTGACGCCACCTGCCCCGGGGCGGTCCCGCCGACTGAGCGACCGCTGGCTCGCCGTCACGTTCATCTCCCCCGCGATGCTGCTGTTGCTCGCCATGTCGGTGTTCCCGTTGCTGTGGTCGTTGTACCTGTCCTTCACCGACTACTCGGCCACCCGCGGCGGGCCGGCCCACTTCATCGGGTTCGGGAACTACACAGCGATCCTGACGTCGGCGCAGGTGCACACGAGGGCCCTGACGACCTTGCTCTACGTGGTCGGCGCGGTCGGCCTGCAGACAGTGCTCGGTTTCGGCATCGCCTACCTGATCTCCCGACGCACGCACGGGCGAGGAGTGCTGACCACGCTGTTCCTGGTTCCGATGATGCTGTCGCCGGTCGTGGTCGGGCTGTTCTGGCGGTTCATGCTCGACGCGCAGTTCGGCGTGGTCAACAGCATGCTCGGCTCGGTCGGTCTGGGGCAGGTGGAGTGGCTCACCCGTCAGCGGACCGCACTGATCTCCCTGATCGTTGTCGACACCTGGCAGTGGACGCCGTTCATCATGCTCATCGCACTCGCCGGCCTCAGCGCGGTTCCCAAGTACCTGTACGAGGCGGCCTCGATCGACAGGGCGTCCGAGTGGTTCCGATTCCGCACCATCACTCTTCCGCTGGTGTGGCCACTGCTTCTCATTGCCGTGATGTTCAGGGCCATCGAGGCCTTCCGGCTGTTCGACCTCGTCTACATCCTCACCAACGGAGGCCCCGGCGTCTCCACCGAGACGTTGTCGTTCCACATCTACAAGGTCGCGTTCCTGGGCTTCAACACCGGAACCGCATCGGCGTACGGGATCCTCATGGTCCTCGTCGTCATCGTCCTCACGCAGCTCTACCTGCGCTACCTGAACAAGCTCAAGGAGGACTGATGGCCCTCTCCGTCGACGAGGCCGTGTCCACAGGCCCGGCCCGGGATCACGCTCCCCCGGCGCGCCGCCTTGGCGGTCGCGGCCGCTCCGTGCTGGAGGTCGTGCTGCTGACCGTGCTGGCCGTGGTGATGCTCTTTCCAGTGCTGTGGATGCTCGAGACGTCGATCAAGGAGAACCGGGACGTCTACGCCATCCCGGCCAAGTTCCTCGACTTCGACGTCACCATGGCCCACTTCAAGGACGTGTTCGTCGCCCCCGACGGTGGTCGCACCGCCTTGTCCGTCTCGTTCTTCAACTCGGTGGTGGTCGCCGGTGTCTCCACGTTGCTGGCCACCGTGCTGGGGGTCCCGGCGGCCTGGGCCTACTCACGCTTCGCCGTGAGAGCCAAGAAGGACCAACTGTTCTTCATCCTGTCCACCCGCTTCATGCCGCCAGTGGTGGTCGTGATCCCGATCTTCCTGATGTACCGCGAGTTCGGACTCATCGACAACAAACTCGGCCTGATCCTCATCTACGCCGCCTTCAACGTCCCGTTCACGATCTGGATGATGAAGGGGTTCGTCGACGAGGTGCCCGCCGAGTACGAGGATGCCGCCATGCTCGACGGCTACACCCGTCTGCAGGCGTTCTGGCGATACACCCTGCCGCTGCTCGTGCCCGGCATCGCCGCGACGGCAGTCTTCGCGCTCATCTTCTCGTGGAACGAGTTCGTGTTCGCCACCTTCCTCACCTCCAGCGACAGCGTGCGGACGGCCCCACCGGCCATCGCCGGCCTGATCGGCGGCACCACCACGGACTGGGGTCTCGTGGCCGCCTCCTCAGTGGTATTCGCCCTACCGGTGCTCGTCTTCGCGTACCTGGTGCGCAAGCACCTCATCGCCGGTGTGACGCTCGGGGCGGTGCGACGCTGATGGCGGGCATCGAGGTGACAGCGCTGCACAAGCGCTACCCGGACGGGACAGTCGCGGTTGAGCACGTTGACCTGTCCATCGGCCACGGCGAGCTGTTCGTGATGCTCGGCCCTTCGGGTTGCGGCAAGACGACGACGCTGCGGGCCATCGCCGGCCTGGAGAGGCAGACCGCGGGCGACATCCGCATCGGCGACACGCTTGTCAACGACCTGCCGCCGGCGGAACGCGACATCGCCATGGTGTTCCAGTTCTACGCTCTCTACCCGCATCTGCGAACCCGCGACAACCTGGCGTTCCCCCTGCGGGCCGAGGGACTGCCCAAGCCGGAGGTGCACGCGCGGGTCACCGAGGCCGCCCGGTTGATGCGGCTCGGCCCGCTCCTGGACCGGCGACCGCGCCAGCTGTCCGGCGGGGAGCAGCAGCGTGTCGCGCTCGCCCGCGCCCTGGTGCGCCGACCGCGTGCCTTCCTCATGGACGAACCGCTCACCAACCTGGACGCGGAGCTGCGGGCGGACATGCGCACGGAGATCAAGCACCTGCAGGGGGAACTGGGCGCGACGATGGTCTACGTCACCCACGACCAGGTCGAGGCGATGTCGCTCGGTCACCGGATCGCCATCCTCAACAAGGGCCGCGTGGAGCAGATCGGCACCCCGCTGGAGGTCTACGACCGTCCGGCGAGTCTTTTCTGCGCCGCGTTCATCGGCTCTCCGCCGATGAACCTGATCGAGGTGGAGGTGGTCGACGGGAAGCTGCACAGCCAGGGCGGACTGGTTCTCCCGCCACCGCCCGGCCTGCCACGCGACCGCCGCCTGGTCGCAGGCGTCCGGCCGGAGGCGCTGGAAGTCACCGCACCCGAGGCGGAAGGCTCGATCCCGGCCCGGGTGGTCTCGGTGGAGTGGCTGGGCGACGAAGTCATCTACGTGGTCGACCACGGCGGCCAACGTGACGTCCGGGTCCGGATGCCACCGACTGTTCGTTTCGCCGCTGAAGCAAAGGTCGGGCTGCGGCACACCGGCGGAACCCCGACGGTCTACGACGTGAGCACGGAAGAGCTGGTGGCCTGATGGGAACCGTTGCAGCACACGGGCTGCGCAAGTCCTTCGGCAAGGTCCAGGCGCTGGACGGGGTGACGCTGGACGTGCCGGACGGCTCGTTCTTCGTCGTCCTCGGGCCTTCCGGGGCGGGCAAGACGACGACGCTACGGGCGATCGCCGGCCTGGAGAAGCTCGACGCCGGGTCGGTGCACCTGGACGGGCGGGACGCGACCCGCGACGCCCCGGCCGAACGCGACCTGGCCATGGTCTTCCAGAGCTACGCCCTCTACCCCCGCCGCACCGTGTACGAGAACATCGCCTCGCCGCTGCGGGCACGCCATAGTTCCGCGAGCGAGATCGCGGCCGCCGTCGAGCAGATGTCGAGCCTGCTGCACATCGAACGTCTGCTGCAACGTCGTCCCGCGCAGTTGTCGGGCGGTGAGATGCAGCGGGTCGCCCTGGCCCGGGCGCTGGTCCGTCGCCCCCGCGCGTTCCTGATGGACGAGCCGCTGACGAACCTCGACCTCAAGCTCCGCGTCGAGATGCGCACCGAGCTCACCCGCATCCACCGGAGCCTCGGAGCGACCTTCGTGTACGTGACAAACGATCAGGTCGAGGCCCTGTCCATGGCCGACCAGGTCGCGATCCTCAAGGAGGGGAAGGTGCAACAGGTCGGAACGCCGACCGAGGTGTACGAGCGTCCCGCCAACCAGTGGGTCGCCGGATTCGTCGGGAGCCCACCGATCAGCCTGCTCGCCTGCCGCGCCGAGGGAGATCGCCTGGTCGGTGCGGACGGCTGGACGCTGCCGAGGCCCCGCTGGACCACGGCTGAGGACGGCCGGGCGCTGCTGCTGGGCCTGCGCGCGGAGGACCTCTCCGTCGAGCAGCGTGGGGACGCGTCGTTGTCCGGGGAGCTCTACGGGCTTGAGCCGCTCGGTGACCGCACGGTGGTCGACGTCCGGGTGGGGACGGAGATCCTCAAGGTCAAGGCCCGACCCACAGTCACCGGTACGCCGGGCGAGCGGCTGCTCGTCACCGTCGACCTGGACCGTGCGCACCTGTTCGACGCGGACACCGGGCTGTCGCTGTCCGAGGCTGGGCGGTAACCGCGCCGGGCGGCGACGGCACCATGCGCGGGGCGCCGCCAGGGCCAGGGCCGGGGCCGGGGCCACATTCGACCCGCTCGACAACTTCGCCCCCCGACGAGGGCGGGTGACCCGTCCGTCTACGCGCACAGCGCGATCGCTGAAGCATGCCGGACATCACCAAGAGGATCACAGGAGGCGACGCAATGAGTGACCCGATGGACGTCCTGGCCCCCGAGCACCGGCGGCTCCGGATCGGCGACGCCTGGCGCGACGCCGCAAGCGGAGCCACCTTTGCCGTCGAGGACCCGGCCACCGGCAAGGCCATCGCCGAGGTGGCGGACGCCGACGTCGTCGACGGGCTCGCCGCTCTGGACGCGGCGAGCACGGCGATGGCGCAGTGGGCGGCGACCCCACCGCGGAAACGGTCGGAGTTGTTGACCGCGACGTACCGGGCACTGACCGAGCGATCCGAGGAGGTCGCCCGGCTGATAACGCTCGAGATGGGCAAGCCGCTCGCCGAGGCTCGGGCGGAGGTGGCCTACGGCGCCGAGTTCTTCCGCTGGTTCGCCGAGGAGGCGGTGCGCGTCGAGGGGCGCTACAGCATCGCTCCCGCAGGTGGCTATCGCATCCTCACCGTGCCGAAGCCGGTCGGACCATGCGTCTTCGTGACGCCCTGGAACTTTCCGTTGGCGATGGGCGCCCGCAAGATCGCTCCTGCGCTGGCTGCGGGCTGCACGACGATCACCAAACCGGCAGCGCAGACGCCCCTCACCATGCTGTTCCTGGCCCGCATCATGGAGGAGGTCGGCGTACCCCCGGGCGTCGTCAACGTGCTGACCACCAAGCGTTCCGGCACGGTGGTCTCCGCACTGCTGGCCGACAGCCGGACCCGCAAGCTTTCCTTCACCGGGTCGACCGAGGTCGGTCGCGTGCTGCTCCGACAGGCCGCGGACAACGTACTGCGTACCTCCATGGAACTGGGCGGCAACGCGGCCTTGATCGTGTGTGCCGACGCTGACCTGGACGTCGCGGTCGACGGCGCCATGGTGGCCAAGATGCGCAACATCGGGGAGTCCTGCATCGCGGCCAACCGGATCTACGTCGAGGAGCCGGTGCGCGAGGAGTTCACGGCGCGCTTCGCTGAGCGGATGGGCGCGCTTTCGGTGGGCCACGGTCTCGACGACGGCGTGGACGTCGGGGCGTTGATCGACGAGGTCGCGGTCACCACGATCGACGAACTCGTCGCCGACGCGGTCGATCGCGGCGCCCGGGTCCTGGTGGGAGGCGAGCGTCCGGACGGGCCGGGCCACTTCTACCCGCCCACGGTCCTCGTCGACGTACCCGAAGACGCGCGGATGCTGAAGGCGGAGATCTTCGGGCCGGTGGCGCCGATCATCTCGTTCACGTCCGACGACGAGGTGCTGGCGAAGGCCAACGACACCGAGCACGGCCTGGTCGGATACATCTTCACCCGTGACCTCCAACGGGCGCTCCGGTTCACCGAGGGGCTGGACACGGGGATGGTCGGCATCAACCGTGGTCTGATTTCGGACCCGTCAGCTCCGTTCGGAGGGGTGAAGCAGTCCGGAATCGGCAAGGAGGGGTCGCACGAGGGCATCCTCGAGTACCTCGACCTCACCTACGCGGCGATCGACCTACCGTGACCGGACTGCTGCTCCGGGCGCCCGCCCAGGATCAGCGCGCCCTACGCACCCATGACGCCGACGTTCCGGAGAGGCACTGACATGCTTGAGACCGTCCGCGGACCACGCCAACTGATAGTGGGCGAAGGGGTCGCGCAGAACATCCCCCGGGTGGTGGCCGAGAGCGGCTCGCGAGTCCTCATCGTGACCGACCAGGTTCTTCTGGAACAGCCGGGCGTGGCCGAGATCGTGGCCGCCGTGCGGGAGAAGGTCGAGGTCGTCGAGGTGTTCTCCGACGCGACTCCAGACGTGCCACTCGCCGATGTCGCAGTGGCCGTCGCGGTCGCCGCCGAGATGGACGCCGACGTGATCCTCGCCATCGGGGGTGGCACCGTGATCGACCTCGCCAAGATCGTCGGCGTCATCCGGCGCCACGGAGGGACCCCGCGCGACTTCTACGGCGAGTCGAGGGTGCCGGGGCCGACGATTCCTCTCGTCGCGGTCCCGACGACGTCAGGCACCGGCTCCGAGCTCACACCCGTCTCGGTGTTGACCGACCCGGACCGCGAGCTGAAGGTGGGGGTTTCCAGCGTCCACATCGTGCCCGACTTCGCCATCGTCGACCCCGAACTCACCTATACCTGCCCGGCGACCGTCACCGCCCACTCCGGCATCGACGCGTTTTGTCACGCGGTGGAGAGCTACACCGCGCGACCCCGGGCCCACGGGCCGCGCGACCCGGTGGAGCAGGTCTTCCTCGGCCGCAACCCGATCACCGACCACTACGCGCTCCTGGCCGCGGAGCGGATCGCCCGTAGCTTGCGTCGTGCTGTCCGAGACGGAGGCGACACGGACGCGCGCGCGGACATGTCCTATGGGTCCATGCTCGCCGGGCTCGCATTTTCCCACGCGGGCAACGCGGCCCCGCACGCTCTCCAGTACCCCATCGGCGCGGCGACGCACACACCGCACGGCCTGGGCGTCGGGCTGCTACTGCCGTACGCGCTGGACGCGGCCAGGGATGCCATCAGCGACCGGCTGGCCACCCTCGCCGGGGTGTGCGGGCTGGACGTGACGGACGCCTCGGATGCCGAGGCCGCGGATTCGTTCCTCACCTGGCTCGACGGGCTCCTCGCTGACATCGGCATCCCTCCCACCCTGGCGGAGATCGGCGTGGCACGCGCCGACCTCCCGCGCTTCGCGGAGATGGCCGGTGGAGTCACCCGCCTGATCCAGAACCATCCAGGCCCGACCGACACCGCCAGCCTGACCGCGATCCTCGAAGCGGCCTGGGCCGGGGACCGGACCCGACACGTCCTGACTCCGAGCGGAGATGGTGGCGGTCGCTCTCCGTCTCGATGAACCGGCTGAGCTACCGGAGCGCCTTCCCATGAATCCGCTACACGCCGGCGGGTGGTCTCTTAGGCTGCGGGGCGAGCGCTCAGTTCGATGAGAGCGTCACGGTGGCACTGCGCGGGCCGGTCGTCGGGCGCTCCTCTCGGCGGGCGACTCTCCCACTACCTCGGTGGCCGTGGAGCTGTCGCGATGGCGCGTGACGCCGCGCTCCGTTCGCGGTCAGCGGCCGAGCCCGGCTACCGGTGAGGAGCACCAATGGCGCAGCGCGAACAGCACCGTCCGGAGATCGTCGTCGGACTGGTGGCGACCCCGCCGGACCACCCGGCCCGCGTGGCCGCGCAACTCGTCACCGAGTTGGCCGACCGGCTGACCGAGCGGGTGAGCGCGGACGTGCGGTGGACCGTCCGGGAAGGCTGGGGAGACGTGGCACCGCGCCGCGACGGCGGCGCCGAGGCCCTGCTCGACGATCTTGCTAGACGGCGCACCGTCGACCAGTGGGATCTCGCAATCTGCCTGACCGACCTGCCGCTGCATGCCGAGCGGGTGCCGCTGGTCGCGCAGATCTCCGTCCGGCGCCAAGTTGCGATGATTTCCCTGCCCGCGCTGGGACTGGCACAACTGCGCGCGGCCCGCACGGCCGTTCCGGATCTGGTGAGGCGGCTGCTGACCGACGCTCCCGACCAGCGGGTGCCGCCGGCCGGCTGGGCACCGGCCGAGATGACACGCCGCGTTCCCGCCACCCACCGAGTGGTCGGCGAGGCCGACGCCGGTGAGCGGCGCTACGTCGCCTCGGGGCTGATTGGCCGGGTGCGGCTGTTGGCCGGAATGGTGCGAGCCAACCGCCCGGGACGCGCCCTGCTGGGCCTGTCCAAGCTGCTGGTCGGCGCGTTCGGCACGGCCGCGTTTGCGCTCACGACGGACACCATCTGGCAGATGGGCGATGCGCTCGGCGGACTCCGACTCGCCGTGATCATGCTGCTCGGGCTGACCGCATTGGTGGTCTGGCTGATCGTCGCGCACGACCTGTGGGAGAAACCAAGCCGCGAGACACCGGCTGAGCTGGCACGGCTGTTCAACCTGGGTACGATCCTCACCCTCACTTTGGCCACTGCGGTGTCCTACGTGGTGCTGTTCGTGGGAACGGTGCTCGTCGGATCGTTGCTGATCGACACATCCGTGCTGGAACAGGTCCTGGGGCGGCCGGTCAATGTCACCGACTATCTGACGCTGGCATGGATCACCAGCTCGCTTGCCACGGTCGGCGGTGCGATCGGCTCCGGGCTGGAGAACGAGGAGACGGTCCGAGCTGCCGCTTACGGCTACCATCCCGAACCAGGCGGCTGGCGGGACGAGAAGGACGGCAGCCACAACGGTAGGTAGCGGCCGCTGGACCTACAACATCTCCAGCGGCTGCGGGCCGGTCGGCGGTGGGAACGCGGTGTCGAGTTCCGCCACGTCCTCGTCGGTCAGCCGCAGGTCTCGCGCTTCCGCGTTCTCCCGGACGTGTTCCGACCTCGACGATCGGGGGATCGCCGCGACCATCTCCTGCCGTAGCAGCCAGGCCAGCGCCACCTGAGCGGGCGTGACCCCGTGCCGGGCGGCGACCTCCGCGACCTGAGGGTGGCCGAGCAGTCGGCCCTGCTCGATCGGCGAGTACGCCATCACCGGGATCCGGTGTTCACGTAGCCACGGCAGCAGGTCGTACTCGGGACCCCGGCGGGTGAGGTTGTACAGGATCTGGTTGGTCGCGCAGTCGTTCCCGCCCGCCTCCATCAGCTCGGTCATGTCGGAAAGATCGAAGTTGCTCACGCCCCACTGCCCGATGTCGCCGGCGTCGACGAGCTCGGCGAACGCCTCGATCGTCTCGGCGAGTGGATGCGAGCCGCGCCAGTGCAGGAGGTAGAGGTCGATGTGGTCGACGCCGAGTCGCTGCAGGCTGCGGCGACACGCCTGCACGGTTCCCTGTCGGCTGGCGTTGGACGGCAGCACCTTGTCGACCAGAAAGACGTCGTCGCGTCGTCCGACGATCGCCTCGCCGACGAGTTCCTCGGAGGCGCCGTCACCGTACATCTCCGCAGTGTCGATCATGGACATGCCCAGGTCGAGCCCGGTGCGTAGGGCGGCGATCTCGTCCCGCCGCCTTCCGGGGTGCTCACCCAGGTACCACGTGCCCTGGCCGAGCACGGGCATGGTCTGGCCGGACGGCAGTTCGATCGAAGCGGTAGGGGCAGTCATGGCGACCTTTCCGGGAACCTGGATACCAGTGGGTTGAGTGCGTTACCCGCTGTGACAGGAAGCACTCGCGGCGCGACCTTTCTCCGCGCGGGCTCTTCTGAGCGGCGGGCGCACCGGCGGGCTTGTCCGCCCTCGAGTGGCGTTCGGCGACCTGTTTCCCGGTCCCGACACCGGGAAGGCGACCGCAAGCGAACGATGCGCCGCCGACGGGGCGGCGCCGCGAAGGGAAGGCCGCCCACAATGGCGCAGAGCCAACAGCCACTGACCGGCAAAAGAATCGCTTGCCTCGCCGCCGACGGGGTGGAGGACGTCGAGTACACCCAGTCCCGGGCCGCCGCGGAGCAGGCGGGCGCCGAGGTCCACCTGATCTCGTTGAATTCCGGCGAGATCCAGTCCATGAACCAGGACATCAATCCGGCCAACCACTATCGGGTGGACCGGACCGTGACCGAGGCCAATGCGGCCGACTACGACGCCCTCCTGTTGCCGGGCGGAACGGTCAACCCCGACCGGCTCCGGATGAACCCACAGGCGATGGACTTCGTCCGCGCGTTCTTCCAGCAACAGAAGCCGGTGGCGGCGATCTGCCACGGCCCCTGGTCGTTGGTCGAGACCGGCATGGTGAACGGCCGGACCGTCACCTCGTTCCCGAGCCTGCGCACCGACATCCGCAACGCGGGCGGGAACTGGGTGGACCAACAGGTACAGGTCGACAACGGCCTGGTCACCAGCCGCAACCCCAACGACCTTCCGGCTTTCTGCGCCAAGATGGTCGAGGTGTTCGCCCAGGGCGAAAACGTCCGCCAGATGGCGACGGCCTGACCAACCGCGGGCTCAGGGCGGGAGCATCAGGCCGGTCCTGAGCCCGCGTAGGCGTTGTCCCGCCGCCCGGTGATCGTCCGTGACGTTGTGCCGAGCAGTGGGACAGGAATCGCCCCCACACTGCGGCCGGTGGGCGGGTTGAGGTGGTTTTCGAGGGGTATCCGGACGCCTACGGGTCGCGCCCGGACCGTGGTGAACCGGAATGCGCGGACGGTGCGACCGGATACGGAGGCTACCCGTGACTCAACTAGCAACCCGAGAGGCAGTAAAGGCAAGGCAGGACGAGATTCAGCGGCGGGGCCGATCGCTCGGCTAGGTGAGCCTCGGTCTGGGCGTGGCACAGCTGGCGGCACCGGACACAGTGCGCCGGATCAGCGGAGTGGACGACTCCCCGACGTCGCGGAGGGTGGTGCCGCTGGTCGGGGCGCGCGAGTTGGTACACGCGGCCGGCCTCCTGACCAGCCGACGAAAAAGCATCTGGGCGTGGACCCGGGTCGCGGGCGACGCGATGGACCTGGCCTCGCTCGGGGTGGCCATCGCCCGCCGGAGCGGGCATCGCCGGCGTCGCCTGGTCGGTGTCACCAGCGCCATCGTCGGGATCACGGTGGTGGACCTGCTGACCGCCGTTCAGGCGACCCGGGCGAAGAGGGCCGGGGCGCTACGAGGTGTCCGCGAAGGAGGACCCATGGAGCTGACCGCCACGACGACCATCCGCAAACCCCCGCCCAAGGTCTACGCGTACTGGCGCGACCTGAACAACCTCCCCACGTTTATGGCACACCTTGAGGAGATCCGCGCCACCGGTGACCGTACGAGCCACTGGTCCGCCAGCGCTCCGTTCGGCAAGAACGTCGAGTGGGATGCGGAAATCGTCGACGAGACACCCGGCGAGAAGATCTCGTGGCGGTCGACCGGAAACGCGGACGTGCCGAACGCCGGTACGGTCCGGTTCGTGCCCGCTCCGGACGGTGTGAGCACCGAGGTGCACGTCGTCATGTCGTACGACGTCCCGGGCGGCGCGGTCGGCAAGGCGGTCGCCCGGTATTTCGGCGAGGAACCGCACCAGCAGCTCGACGACGACCTGCGCCGGCTCAAGCAGGTGCTGGAGACCGGTCAGGTGGTCCGATCCGACGGCGCCCCGTGGGGCAAGCGGGCCCGCAAGGAGTTCCCGCAGCGTCCGGCGCAACCGCTGTCGGATTCCGAGCTGGCCAAGGGAGCGAAGGCATGAGGGCGAACACCTGGGCCGGCCGCAACAAGGTCAAGGTCCGTGACGTGCCAGACCCGAAGATCCTCAACGACCGGGACGCCATCGTACGGATCACCTCCACCGCCATCTGCGGCTCGGACCTGCACCTGGTCGACGGGTACATACCCTCGATGCAGGACGGCGATGTCATGGGCCACGAGTTCATGGGCGAAGTGATCGAGGTTGGCCGGGGCGTCGACCCAGGCCGGCTGCGCGTCGGGGACCGGGTCGTCGTGCCGTTCCCGATCGCCTGTGGCGCGTGCGGGGCCTGCGCCGCCGAGCTGTACTCCTGCTGCGAGAACTCCAACCCCAACGCCGGGATCGCGGAGAAGATGTTCGGCCACCCGGTCGCCGGAATCTTCGGCTATTCGCATCTGACCGGCGGCTTCGCGGGCGGTCAAGCGCAGTACGCGCGGGTGCCGTTCGCCGATGTCGGTCCGCTGAAGATCGAGTCCGACCTGACCGATGAGCAGGTGCTGTTCCTCTCCGACATCCTGCCCACCGGCTACATGGGTGCCGAGATGTGCGACATCCAGTCCACCGACGTGGTGGCGGTGTGGGGCGCCGGCCCGGTCGGCCAGTTCGCGATGGACAGCGCCCGAGCCCTCGGTGCCGCGAAGGTCATCGCCATCGACAAGGAGCCGTACCGGCTGCAGATGGCCGAACGGGCGGGCCACACAACGGTCAACTTCGAGGACGTGGACGTGCGGTCCCGGCTGCTGGAACTGACCGGTGGGCGAGGACCGGACAAGTGCATCGACGCGGTCGGCATGGAGGCCACCCACGGCAGCGCGCCCCTGCACGCCTACGACCGGGTCAAGCAGGCGGTCCGCTCGGAGACCGAGCGCCCGCACGCGCTGCGGCAGGCGATCCTGTCGTGCCGCAGCGGTGGCATCGTGTCGGTGATCGGCGTGTACGGCGGTCTGCTGGACAAGTTCCCCGCGGGCGCCTGGATGAACCGGGCGCTGACCCTGCGTACCGGTCAATGCCACGTGCAGCGTTACATGAAGCCGCTGCTGCAGCGCATCGAACGCGGGGAGATCGACCCGACCCGGGTCATCACCCACACCCTGCCGCTCGACCAGGCCGAGCGCGGCTACGAGATCTTCAAGAACAAGCAGGACAACTGCGAGAAGGTCGTCCTCAAACCCTGACCACGATCCGCATCCGGCCACCGGGACGCGCCCGGTGGCCGGATGCGTCGTCCGGTCCGGATGCGCCCGGTCCCCAGGACGCCCGACATTCCCGATCCGGATGTCCGTTCGTTTGCCACAGACGACCCTGGGTAGGCGCAGTCGATGAGCGGGCCAGACGCAGACCTAGGCACCCGGTCAGACACCAGCCGGGCGGTGGCGTTCAGCGACGCCATCTTCGCCATCATCATCACGTTGCTGGTCCTGGACCTCCGGGTACCGGACGTGCCCCCTGGCCACCTCCTGTCCGGCCTTCTGGAGCAGTGGCCCTCGTACATCGCCTATCTCGCGTCCTACTCGTATGTGGCCGTCGTCTGGCTCAACCACAAGGCGGCGTTCAACCGCATCAAGCAGGCCGATCGCGGCCTTCACTGGGTGAACCTCTTGGTGCTGTTCAGCACGGCGCTGCTGCCGTTTCCGACCATCGTCGTGTCGGACGCGCTGCAGGAACACAACAACACGGACCAGCGGGTGGCCGTTGCCTTCTACGCGTTGATCGGCGCGATGCTGTGCGCGGCGTGGCTGGCGTTCTTCCACTATCTGGCCCGGAACCCCGACCTGCTGAAGGAACAGGTCAAGGACGCCTTCTTTCGCGTCGAGCGGGTCCGTGCCCTCACCGGGGTCGTCCTGTACATCCTCGCGGGTTTGGTCGGCTACCTGGTCGCGCCGTTGATCGGCCTGGCCATCTTCCTCCTTCTGCCCGTCTTCTACGCCATCACCAGCGCCGGCCTGTACCAGTTGCGCGTGACCCGAGATATCACCCACCGTCCTCCGCCACCACCCTGAGGGCGGACGAACCGCCGTTTCACCCCGACGGCGGCGGGTACCCGCCGCAATCCGGTTCGAGAGGGGATCCGAGGTGAACTACAGCGAGTTCATTCAGTCTGTGGCAGCACGACCCAAGGTTCCGCCGGGGCAGGCGGAACCGATCACCCGCGCCACGCTTGAGACCGTGGCAAGACGGGTCACCGGCGGCCAGGCAAGGGACCTCGCCTCGCAACTCCCCGAGGAGCTACGCGGCCTGGTGTCCAGGCCCACCGAAGATCCGGAACGGTTCGGCCTCACCGAATTCTTGGAACGGGTGCAGTCCCGGGCAGGGGTGGATCGCCAGGTGGCCACCGACGGAGCGCGAGCCGTGTTGGACACCCTCCGTGAGGCTGCCAGCGCGAAGGAGTACGGGGACTTTGTCGACCAGTTGCCGCAGGAATTCTGGCAGTTGACCGGGCCAGGGTCGGGACAGCTCCAGCCCCGCCGGATCGGTACCTAGGCCACACTCCGTTTTGTGCGTCGGGGCACGGGTAGACCGCGACCGGGTCCGAGGGGATGGGCCGAGGATCGGAGCCCCATATCGATGGTGCGCTCGATCCGGTCCGCATGCTAGGCGAGGCCCGAGGAGTGCGGGATGGCCGAAACGGAGAGCCGGTACACGGGCGCACGGGAGTCGCGCACCCATCCGCGTGAGGAGGCTGATCGGCAGTGCGACGCCCAGGAAGGCGCGGAATCCGCCGGTCGGGGCCAGAACCTCGACGCCGCCGACGGACCGAAAGGTGCCAAGCCCGGCGAACGCCCTGTCGTCCCGACGAGTAGTGGGCCCGGCCTTCCTCAGCCGGCCGGCGGGCGCAGCAGCAAAACCATGTCGGACCCGCACGTCGTCCTTCAAATCCCGCAGGTCAAGGTCGAACAGATCTACGTCGAGGTCGACGATCTGGACGCCTCTGTTTCTCTGCGAGCGCGGCTGGGCAGCCTACTCCAGTTGGACGTGGGAGTTCAGGCCCATCTCGGCACGGTGAAGATCGACGTCAAGGGCGTCGAGGCCGAGGCCATGCTCGAGGTTCGGCTCGATGAGCTGCGGGGCATTCTCGACAGCGCCCTCCGCACAATCGAGCGCAACCCCCAGATCGTCGAGTCGGTGGTGAAGACGGTGAACACGGCCGTGGACCAGGTCGGGCAGACGGCGCAGGAGGCGCTGGGGCCCAATGGGCCGCTGTCGCAGACGCTGCAGCAGGCGACCCAGCAGGTCGGTCAACAACTCGGACAGGCCACCCAGCAGCTCGGACAGACCACTCAGCAACTGGCTCAGAGCACCGGAACGGCTGCTGGCGGCAGCGGAAACGGCCTCGGCGGCGTGCTGGGCCTTTCTCCGGCCCACGCCGCATGGCAACGGATGAAGAGAATCGTCAACAGCAGCCAGCCACTGAGGCAGGTCACGACGTGGCTGGCAGGACCGCAGGGGCAGCAGCCGCAGAGCTGATGACGTCCGTCGTGGTGGCATGGCGGTTCGCCAGGTCACGCAACCGCGTGCTGGGCGGGGGTCACGATTGGCCCAGATTGGTGACCAGGTTGACGGCGACGGCCAGGATGCCAGTTCCGAAGGTGTAGGAGAGCAGCGCATGCCCGAGCGCGACCCGGCGCACGGGGTTGCTTGTCGGTTCGTTCTCGCCCGGGGCGTAGGACATGCCGACCGTGAAGGCGACGTACGCGAAGTCGGCGTACGCCGGTGGATCTTCCTGCTTGAAGTCGATGCCGCCGTCGTAGCGGTAGTAGAGCCGCGCGTACTTCAATGCGAAGACCGTATTCACGAGTGCCCACGCCAGGACCACCGCGACGACGCTGAGGATCACCAGCGTGACAGCCTCGGTGTCCTGCTGGTTCGAGGCGCGGATGAGCGCCTCGGCCACGGCGACAAGGCTGATGCCGGACGCGATCAGGATCGCCACATCGGTGGACCGGGACTGCCGCTCCGCCTCGGCAAGCTGCTCGGTACGCCCTGGGCTCGCCGACCAGCAGGCCCGCCACACCCAGACGAGGATCGTGCCCGCCGCGATCGTCCAGATCACCAGCGGCGTCAGTTCCGGCGCCCCGGCCAGTGCGGTGGCGGTCCCTGCGACGACACCGACGGCTAACGACCCCAGGGCACGCCTGACCGACAGCAGTCGTCCCCGCGCCGCTGGTCCCGATTGCTGCTCCATGCGTTCAGCGTTTCAGCTCGAACGGATCATCTAGGGAATACCCGAAGCGATTACCGGATCAGGTTGTCGATATCCGGAATCGTAGAGGCTCGCGGAAGGCGAACTGGCCATCACCCGCACGAAGCTGACCAGCTGATGTGAGCGCGGGCCAGCGCGGTCAGGGTTGGTACTGACCGCGGGTGCGGGGCAGCCACTGGGGATGATGGTCGCGCAGGTAGCTGACGAGTCCCTCGCGCAGGTCGCAGCGTAGGTCCCAGGCGCTGGCACCGTCGGCAGCCGAGGCCTGTACCTGGATGACCACCGTCTGCGGGGTGGAGTCGACCATCTGGAGCACCCACTGGTCGCGATCCCACAGCGGTGAGGACTCGACCAGCCGACGCGCCTCCCAGCGCAGGTCGTCGAGGTCGGCGGTGTGGTCGACATGGATCTGGACCTTGCCGACCACCCGGGACTCGTTGCGGGTCCAGTTCTGAAACGGCCGTTCGGTGAAGTACGTGGTGGGCAGGATGAGCATCCGCTCGTCCCACAGCCGAATCACCACGTTGGTCAGCTTCACCTCCTCGACCCGGCCCCACTCGCCGTCCACCACCAGCACGTCGCCGACGTGCAGACCGTCGGCGAAGGCGACCTGGACACCGGCGAACGCGTTGCCGAGCGCGGTTCGGGCGGACAGGCCGATCAATGCGCCAACCACTCCCGCCGACGTCAGCACGGAGACGCCGAAAAGGCGTACCGGCCGGAAGGTGATCAGGATCAGGCCGATCGCGACAATCGTGACCACGGCGACGGTGAGTCGCCGCACGGGACGGATCTGGGTGCGGGCTCGCCGGATCCGCCGGCTGACGACCCCGTCGCCCGGTAGCCGGTTGAACACTATCGACTCGGCGACGTGCAGTGCCCTGATTACCAGCCACGCCCCGGATGCGACCAAGGCTATCGCGGCGGTGTGCCGCAGAGTACGTTGCCACCCGGCCGGCCCCGCCGGCAGCGCGTAGTACAGCACTCCGGCCAGGAGGCACGCCGCCGCCGGGCGGCGGCAGGCCAGCCGCAGCGGCTCCAGCAGCCATCGGTAACGGCCGTGGGCTATGCGGCGGATCAGCACGCCGAAGACCAGGTCCACAACCACCGCCGCAACCAGCACGGCTACTACGATCAACGCGGTACGCATCAGAGGCTGTTCACCGTAATGCCCGATGTCAGCTTCCCGCGGCTCCCTGCCCAGTCCACCGACTCAGGGTGCCACCCCGTCCAGTGGTACGCGGCCAACATCGGCGAACAACCGGGGACTGCACCGTAGCGATCCCGCGCCGCGCAGCCCCGACCCGGCAAAGGTCACCACAGCCACCGCCGCGCCGGTCAGCTCTTGTGAAGCGGGCCCTCCGGCTCACCGCACGGACACGCCGTCGCCGCTCCGGAGCTGACGCGAAGCGCCGGCCGCCGCCGCCCGGGCTGCCTCCGGGCTGGGGGCGGCCAGGGCCGCCTCGGCGATCTGGCGGCACTCGTCGAGGGTGTGCGCGGCCAGGGACTCGCGCACCGCCGGGATGCTGCGGGGTGCCATGGACAGGCTGGTGATGCCCAGGCCTGCCAATACCAGTGCGAAATCGGGATCCGCGGCGGACTCTCCGCACACGCCAACTGGCTTGCCCGCCTCGACGCCGGCTGCCGCGCAGGAGGCCAGGAGCGCGATCAGCGCGGGCTGCCACGGGTCGAGCAGGTCAGCGAGGTCGCCACACATGCGGTCGGCGGCGAACGTGTACTGGCTGAGGTCGTTGGTGCCAACGCTGAGGAAGTCCACCTGGCGCAGCACCTGGCTGGCGCGCAGGGCCGCGGCCGGCACCTCGATCATCACACCGGCGGTTGGCAGGCCATGCTCGCGGCAGGACTCAGTGAACGCGGCCGCCTCCGCCGCCGTGGCGACCATCGGCGCCATCACCCAAACGTCGGCGTCCGCCGCCGCAGCCGCCGTCGCGATCGCGGCCAGCTGCGTGGTGAGCACGGCGGGTGTCTGCCGCGCGACCCGCAGACCGCGGATGCCCAGCGCGGGGTTGGGTTCGTCGGCCAGACGCAGGAACGGCAGCGGCTTGTCGGCGCCGGCGTCGAGGGTGCGCACGACGATCTTGCGGCCGGGCAGCGCGGTGAAGACCTCGCGGTACGCGGCGACCTGTTCTTCGTGCGACGGCGGGTCGCTGCGGTCGAGGTAGAGCAGCTCGGTGCGGAACAGGCCGACGCCTTCCACCTCGCCGGTGAGGTCGCGGGCGGATCCGATGTTGGCCAGTAGCGCGATGGGATGGCCGTCTGCGGTCCGCCCCGGGCCTCGGGACCGGGCGCGGCGTTCGATCTCCGCGAGTCGGTCCGCGTTGACAGTGGTCACCGTCTCGGCCGAGACGCCGGCCACCACGACGCCGCTCGCGCCGTCGAGAGTGGCCAGCGCGCCGTCGGGCACGTCCAGGATGCCCGGGCAGCGGACCACGGCCGGGATACCGAGTGTCCGGGCCAGGATCGCGGTGTGGCTGGTCGGGCCGCCCTCGGCCGTGACCAGACCCAGCACCAGGGCCGGTTCGAGGCCGGCGGTGTCGGCGGGCGCCAGGTCGCGGGCGATGAGCAGGTACGGGTGACCAGGGTTCGGCACGCCCGGCATCGGCAGCCCCAGGCACGCGGCGACCAGGCGGTCCCGCAGGTCGTCGAGGTCGCTGACCCGCTCGGCGAGGTACCCGCCTGCGGCTTCGAAGGCGGCCCGGTGCCCGGCGAGCACGTCGGTGATCGCGTGCGGCGCGTCGGCACCGCCGTCGATGGCGATGTCAGCGGCGTCGATGAGCGTCTCGTCCTGCGCCATCATGACCTGCGCGCGCAGGACCTTGGCGGCGGTCTTTTCCAGGACGGTGTCGGCGCGACGGGTCAGGTCGGCGGCGACGGCGACGACAGCGGCCCGGACTGTCGCCTTCTCGGCTTCGGGATCAACGTTCTCCGCCAACGGCGGCACTGTCGGAGGCGGGGCCAGCCGGTAGACCGGCCCCGCCGCACCGCCAGGGCTGGCCCCGATCCCCCGCAGTTCACGCATCGACGGCGTCCAGGTCACGTTCGAGGAGGTCGGCCAGGATGTCGACGGCGGCCTGCGCGTCGTCGCCGTCGGCCTCCAGTGTGACCTCGGTGCCCTTCTTGGCGCCGAGCGACAACACGCCGAGCATGCTGCGGGCCGGCACGGGTTTCTTGTCGCTGGTGCGGATGGTGACCAGCACCGGCTGCTTCGCCGCCTCGGCGACGAACAGCGCCGCCGGGCGGGCGTGCAGCCCGCTGGCGGAGCCGACGAGGACTGTTCTGGTGGGCAACGGATCCTCCTACGGTTCGATCGTCACCTTGATCGCTTCGCCGCGCGCCACGATGCCGAAGGCGTCGAGGGTGCGGTCGAGCGGCAGACGGTGGGTGATGAGGTCGGCGACCGGCACGGAGCCGTTGGCGATGAGTCGCAGCGCTTCCTTGTTGTGCTCCGGGCTGGAGCCGTTGGCACCGACGATGGTCAGTTCGCGGTAGTGCACGAGGTTGGAGTCCAGCGAGATGACCGGCTTGTCCTTCGGCAGGCCGCCGAAGAAGCTGATCCGGCCCTGCCGCGCGGTCATCTGCACCGCCTGCTCCTGGGCGGCGCCGGCGGCCGTGGCGGTGATGACGACGTCGGCGCCCCGGCCCTCGGTGAGCTTGAGCACCGCGTCGACGACGTCGGTCTCGGCGCCACAGATCGCCGCGTCCGGCTGCACCAGGTTGGCGGCCAGGTCGAGGCGTTCGCGGTTGAGGTCGATGAGGAACACCCGGGCCGCGCCGCGCGAGCGGGCCAGGCGGACGTGCAGGCAGCCGATCGGCCCGGAGCCCACCACCACCACGTCGTCGCCCTCGCCCACACCGGCGAGGTTCTGGCCGTTGAGGACGCAGGCGAGGGGCTCGGCGACGGACGCCTCGGCGAAGCTGAGTCCCTCGGGGATCCGGTTGAGCCCGTCGACGGCGAGGACGTTGTGCGGCACGACAGCGTATTCGGCGAACCCGCCGTCGAAGTGGTAGCCCATCGACACCTGGTTGGGGCACACCGTCATCCGGCCACGCCGGCACTCGGCGCACGTACCGCACGGGATGGCGGCGATGACCTGGACCCGGTCCCCCGGCCGCCAGCCCGTGACATCGGCACCGACTTCGGTGATCTCGCCGGCGATCTCGTGGCCCATGACGCGCGGCGGGGCGATGTGGTGGTGGCCGAAGCGGGAGATCTTCACGTCGGTGCCGCAGGTGGAGCATGCGCGGACGCGGATCTTCACGTCGGTGGGCCCCGGTGTGGGCTCGGGCGCGTCCTCGATGCGGACGTCACCGGGTGCGTGGAATCGGACGACCTTCACGAGGGCTTCCCTTCGAGGATAGTGATCACGTCATCGGCGCTCGTCGACTCTCGTAGCCGCTGCGCCTGCGCCGGGTCCATCAGCACCGAGGCGAGCTGGGCGAGGATGTCCACGTGCCCGTCGCCGGCTGCGGCGATGGCCACGCAGACCCGCACGTCGAAGCCGTCCCAGTCGACGCCGTCGGGGAAGCGCAGCACCGCGAGGGCGTCGCGCTGGACCGATTCCTTGCTGCTCAGGGTGCCGTGCGGGATGGCGACGCCCTCCCCGATGTAGGTGGAGACGCTCTGCTCGCGGGCGAGCATCGCGTCCACGTACGCCGGGGCGACCGCGCCGACCTCGACGAGTACCGCGCCGCAGCGGCGGATCGCCTCGTCCCGCGATCCGGCCCGCTCGTCGAGCCGGATCGCTTCACGGGCCAGCAGCTCAGCCACTCAGCTCACCACCGCGCTGCACCGCGTTCACGACCCTGGTGACGGCAGGGTCGCCGATGAACACCTGGATCGGCACGATCACCGTGTCGGGTGCGCTGACCCTGGCCCGCGCGGCGAGACCCTGATGGCAGATGACCACGTCCGCGTCCGTCGGGATCGAGTTGACCGGCGTGTGCTCGACAGTCACGGCGTTCTTTGACAGTTGCCGCCGGAGTTGGCTGGCCAGCATCACGCTGCTGCCCATGCCGGCGTCGCAGGCGACGACGACTTTCCTGATCTCGGTGCCGTTGATTGTGGGCATCTGTTCAGACCTCCTGCTTCGCCGACTTGTCGAGGGTCTCGTCGGGCTCGACAGCTCCCTCTTGCTCTGGGCGGACAGCCGTCTCCTCGTCAGGGCCGACAGCGTCCGCGGCGGGCTCGCCGCGCCCGAAGCCGAGCAGGGCCGAGGCGACCGCGAAGGTGACCGCGGCGGCGACCACGACGCCGAGAATGACCCCGAAGTGGCCGCCCTTGGGGGTGACCGCGAGGTAGGCGAAGATGCTGCCCGGCGAGGGGGTGGCGACCAGGCCCGCACCGGTGATCACGAAGGTGCCGACGCCGGCCGCGCCCCCGGCGATCATGGCGAGGATCAGCTTCGGCTTCATCAGCACGTACGGGAAGTAGATCTCGTGAATGCCGCCGAGGAACTGCACGATGATCGCGGCTGGGGCGCTGGGGCGCAGCGCGCGGGGGCCGAAGACCATGAAGGCGAGCAGCAGACCGAGACCGGGACCGGGGTTCGACTCGATCATGAACAGGATCGACTTGCCCTTGTCGGCCGCCTCGGCGATGCCCAGCGGGCCGAACACGCCGTGGTTGATGGCGTTGTTGAGGAAGAGCACCTTGGCGGGTTCGACGAGCACCGAGGTCAGCGGCAGCAGGTCCTTGCCGACGAGCCAGTCGACGCCCGCGCCGGCCTGCTTGGTGAGCCACTCGACCACCGGGCCGATGCCGTAGACGCCTCCGATGGCCATCGCGGCGCCGATGATGCCGGCGCTGAAGTTGTCGACCAGCATCTCGAAGCCGGGACGGACCCTGTTTTCGACCAGGCCGTCGAAGAGCTTGAGGACATAGGCCGTGAGCGGCCCGATGATCATCGCGCCGAGGATCATCGGCACGTCCGCGCCGACGACGAGGCCCATTGTCGCTACCGCGCCCACGACGGCGCCGCGTTGGCCGTGGACCAGCCGGCCGCCGGTGTAGCCGATGAGCACCGGTAGCAGGATGCTGATCATCGGGCCGACCAGTTCGGCCAGTGTCGCGTTGGGGATCCAGCCGGTCGGGATGAACAGTGCGGTGATCAGGCCCCAGGCGATGAACGCGCCGATGTTGGGCATGACCATCGCGGCCAGGTAGCCGCCGAGGCGTTGCACAGTGGCTCTGAGGCCCTGGCCCTTCACCTCTGGTGTGTAGGAAGAGGAGGTCACGGGGGTATCTCCTTCATCGAGGGGCGGTCCAGACGGCCGCGGGGGAAAGCTCGTCCGGCTAGGGGTGGATGGTGACGTCGTGGCGGAACAGGTCCGCCGGGCCGGGCATCCGGCTGCCGGGCAGGCTCACCGCGGCGGCGCCCCAGGCCAGGCCCTCGGCGAGGGCTGTGGCACCCTGCGCGCCCGCGGCGAGGAACCCGGCGAGCAGCGCATCGCCGGCACCGACGGTGCTACGGGGTCGGGCGACCGGACAGGTGCCGGTGCGCACGCCTTCGGCGTCGACCAGGACAGCGCCGTCGGCGCCGAGGCTGGCCACGACGGTGTCGGCTCCCCAGGCCCGCAGGCACTGAGCGGCATCGACCACATCGGCGAGGTCCTTCAGCGGGGTGCCGACCACGTCGGCCAGTTCGTCGCGGTTGGGCTTGAGCACTGTCGCCCCGGCCAGGGCGGCCTCGCGCAGGGCGGGACCGCTGGTATCGACGGCGACCCTGACGCCGGCAGCACGCAGCTTCCGGCACAACTGGGCGTAGGCGTCGGCGGGCAGGCCGGGCGGGACGCTGCCGCACAGCACTACCCAGTCGGCACCGCTAGCGCGGGCGAGCACACTGTCGGCCACCTCGTCGAACTCGGCGCGGCCCATTGTCGGACCAGGCTCGTTGATCTTGGTGACGGTGCCGTCGGGCTCGGCCAGGGTGATGTTGGAACGGGTCCGTCCGGAGATCGACACGGCCAGGACCTCCACACCCTCCGCCTCAAGGAGGCGGATGAGCTGGTTGCCCTCGTCACCGCCGGAGGGCACCACCGCCACCGACGGCACCCCGTTGGCCAGCAGGGCACGGGATACGTTGACGCCCTTGCCGCCGGGGTCGAGGTGCGCGGTGGCAGCGCGGATGACCTCGCCCCGGATGAGTGAATCGACCTCCACGGCCCGGTCGAGGCTGGGGTTGAGAGTGACGGTGACGATCATGCGCGTGCCACCCGGACGCCTGCCGACTCCAGGTCACCGACCAGGTCGGGATCGGCACGGCTGTCGGTGATGAGCAGGTCGACGTCCCCCAGCTCAGCGAAGCGGGCCAGATAGTCGTTGCCGAGCTTGGTGTGGTCGGCGACCACCACAGTGCGACGGGCCGCACGGACCATCGCCCGCTTCACCGCCGCTTCGGACGGGTCCGGCGTGGTCAGCCCACGCTCGACCGAGATGCCGTTGGTCCCGATGAATGCGACGTCGACGTAGAGGTCCGCCAACGGCGACAGCGCCCAGTCGTCGACGGTCGCCAGGGTCTTGCCGCGGACCCGTCCACCCAACAGCAGAACGTTGAGGTTGGCACAGGTGCCGAGGGTCGTGGCGATGACCGGCGAGTTGACCACGACGGTCAGCTCCCGGTCGACCGGCAGCAGCTGCGCCAGCCGGGCGGTGGTGGTGCCGGCGTCGAGAATGATGGCGCCCTCCTCGGGCACCTCACTCAAGGCGAGTTTGGCGATGCGCTCCTTCTCCTCGATGAGCACCGCGTCACGTGCCGCCAGCGCGGGCTCGAAGCCGAGCCGCTCGACCGGAATCGCTCCACCATGGACCCGCCGCAGCACCCCGGCCCGCTCCAGGATGGTGAGATCGCGGCGGATGGTCTCCGACGTCACGTTGAGCCCATCGGCCAAGCCGGCCACCTCGACGCGGCCCACGTCCCGGGCGATGCGGAGGATCTCCTGCTGTCGTTCTTCGGCGTACATGGTGTTGTTTCACCGCCGTTTCGTTTTGCTTGTGCTTTGTTTACGCCCGGTTGGAGGAGAAGTCAAGAGATGAGCCACAGGAAGCCACACCACCGAGCGGCGGACGCCTGACGACAGCCTGTTGTGCAAGCGCGTCCGTGGGACGGCATCGTTCAAGCGGCAGAGGTCCGGTCCGGTAGTCGAGCTAGGTGATTTTTGCCGATGTGCACCGGCGGCAGTCTTGGCACGATCGCTTCTGCCGGGCGTGCATTCAGCGGCTCGCTCACGCCCGGCGCTTCGAACGTCAGTGAGCGCAGAGAGGCTTTTCCGATGGAGAACATTACGGACGCCGACGAGGCCGACATTGACGTGTCGGCCCCGGTCGTCAGCCGCCACAGCGTCACGGTGACCGCGTCCGCGGACACCGTGTGGCGGATCCTCACTGACATCAACGCGTGGACGGCCTGGCTGCCGGAAATCCCTTACGCTCACGTCGAAACACCCGGGCCGCTCGCGTCGGGCTCCGTGTTCCGCTGGTCCGCCGCGGGCATGGAGATCGAGTCGACGATCGTTCAGGTACGGCCGCAGGAACGCCTCGTGTGGCAGGGACACGGTGACGGACCGGACGGCGTGCTCGGCGTCCACGTCTGGGCGCTCACTCCGGTCGGCGACGGCGTGCGGGTGTCCACCGAGGAGTCCTTCGCCGGTCCGCCCGTCGATGCCAACCCCGCGCCGTTCCAGGAGGGTCTCGACACAACCCTCACCATGTGGCTGGATCGGCTCAAGCGCACCGCCGAGGAGTCGACCGCCTCATGAAGAATGGTGTGGTAGCTGTCGTGGCGGCAGTGATCGCGGCCGGCCTCGTGGGCGTCGCAGGTGCGCCGGCTGAAGCCGATCCCAGGCATGATGGGAGCGCCGACGGCGCAACCCTGAGGTGCGCGGGGGGAAGTGTCGACACCGCGGCGAAGATCCGCTACAAGACGGCGGCGGTGATCGACGCCCCGCTACGCACGGTCTGGAAGATCCAGACCGACGTGGAACGGTGGCCGTCGTGGCAGAAGCCGGTCCTCTCCAGCAAGCGGCTCGATCGTGGCCCACTGCGTCCCGGATCATCGTTCCGATGGACGACACCGGTACGCGAGACCGCGCTGAATCCCGCCACGACCCTCGTCGTCACGTCGACTGTCCGGCAGCTCCAACACCACAAATGCCTTCGGTGGAGCGGGCCGGCGGTCGGTGCAGGACTGACCATCGACGAGGGAGTTCACGTGTGGACGTTCACCGAGGTCGACGGCCGGGTTCTGGTGCGCACCGAGGAGACGTGGCGCGGTGAGCAGGTGGAGCAGGACGTTGAATTCTCCACTGCGGCTCTCGGCGCAGGATTGGAGACGTGGCTGACGGAGCTGAAGACGCTCGCCGAGCGGAAGTGTGAGCGGGCCCGACGCTGACGCGACTCAAGGGTCCCGCCGGTCTCGTGCCGGCGGGGCCCTTCGTCGCTCGACCAGCCCAGCTCCGTCAGCGGAACAGTTCGCGCAGCTGCCGGCGTGAAGTGATGCCCAGCTTGCGGTAGAGGTTGCGCAGGTGGGCGTCGATCGTACGCGGGCTGACGAAGAGCAGCGCGGCAACCTCCTTGGTGCCCGCGCCAGAGGCGACCTTGCGGGCGACGAGTAGTTCCCGCGCGGTCAACCCAGCGAGCGGATCGGCGTCGTCGGCCAGGCTCGGCTCGCCGATGGCTTCCAGCTCGCGGGCGGCCCGGCCGGCGAACCCGCGCGCGCCGATTGTGGAAAACAGGTCGTACGCGGTGCGCAGCTCCACCCGTGCCTCGGTGCGGCGACCGATTCGTCGCAGCCACTCCCCGTACAGCAGGCGGGAGCGCGCGTAGTGGACCCGCATCCCGCTCCCGGCGAGCCGGCTGATCGCCTCGAGGTAGTGGTCCTGCGCGCCGAGCCCGGCGTCGAGCAGCGCACACGCCAACAGATGCGCACCAGTCGTCCACGCGTTCGGGTTGACCCGTGCGACATCCCCGATCCAGGCGGCAGATTCCTTGGCCTCTTCGGGACGTCCGACGTACGCGGCGGCTTCGACCAGCTCGTGGTGGAAGGCGCTGACAGCGTACGAGCCGCGCCGGTGCTGGTCCCGCACGAGCAGCATCGCCTCAAGCGCCGCCTCGTGGTCGCCGCTACCGTTGCACAGCACAGCGTTCGCGTAGTGCAACGCGGTGGGGTTCACCCCGACCCAGCCGCGCAGCTTCTCCCGGATCCCCCGGAACCGGTCGGCATCGCCGCTCCACGCGGCGAGCATCAGGTCGGACCCGACAAGGTTGGAGGTCCCCGCGGCCTCGTCGACCGCACGCGCCTCGGTGATGCAGACGTGCGCTTCGGCGAAGCGGCCCACAATCGTCCGGGCGACCGCCTGAAAGCGCAGCGCGTGGGGAAGGATCGCGTAGGCGCCCTGCGCCCGGGCGAGTTCCACCTGACGGTCGACGATCTCATCCATGGCATCGCTGTCACCGAGGTCGACGCTCAACACGCAGGCGCGTTCCATCCACCAAGGATCCGCGTCCGGCGTGCGGGCGTGCTCCCGGAAGGCGTCGACGGCACGGCGCATCTGGGGCATCGCCTCGTCCACCGGGCGGAGGTTCTGCTCGACCAACGCCTGCAACAGCAGGTCGACCGGGCGTGGCGACTGACGCGGGGGTACCCGTTCCCGGATGTGCAGGGCGAGCCGCCGTAACCTCCCAGGCTCGTCGACGCTGAACATGAGCGACGCGAAGGCTTCCAGGTATGTCTCGCGTGCGTCGTCGGGCCCCACACCGTCGGCCGCGTCGATGAGGGCGATCGTCGCCGGGATGCTGCGCGCGACGTGATAGTCGATCGTCGCGCGCAGCAGTCGCGCGGCGCTGCGGTCGGCCGGCTCTGGCTGGAGACGCTCGGCCTCGTCAACGAGTTCACGGGCGGCAGAAGGCGCGCCGGAACCCAACCGTGCTCGAGCCGCGGCCAACAGGCGGCGTGCCTGCTGCGACCGGCCTGGCGTCAGTCGGGCCGCGCGTTCGAGGAACGCGGCCACCGCCGCGAGTCCGCCGCGGCGTTGTGCCCGTCCGGCCGAACGCTCCAGTTCTGCCGCGGTCTCCTCGTGCGGGCCGTTGATCGCGTTCGCCCGGTGCCAGGCCCGCCGGTCGGGTTCGACGTCGACGTCCGTAGCGGCGGCGAGCGCGGCATGTGCATGCCGTCGCGCCCCGGCCCCGGTCGACCGGTACGCGGCGGAACGCGCCAACGGATGTCGGAAGTGCACCCGAGGGCCGGTCATCAACAGGCCGCTGTCCTCGGCTGCGGCCAGGTCCGCGGCGTCCAGTCCCTGGATCGCCATGGCGCGCCGCAGCAGTACGAGATCGCCAGTCGGCTCCGCCGCGGCCAGCGCCAGAACTGAGCGCGTGGGTGCCGGCAGCCGCAGGAACCGGCTCACGAACCGGCGCTCCACGGTGCCGCGCCCGGCGTCGCCGGGTAGTCCGAACGGTCCGGCATCGTTGGCGAACTCCACCAGGGCGAGCGGATTACCGGCAGCTTCGGCGAGGATCCGCTGCACGATCGCCGCCTCGTGCCCAAACGGCGCCCGAGACCGCAGCAGGGCGAGGGCCTCCGAGTCGGTGAGCCCGGTGAGAGTGAGGGCGGGTAGGCGACCGAGTTCCGACACCGGGGCGACGTCGCGGGCAGCGAAGACAATGGCGACCCGCTCCGCCGCCACGCGTGCCGCGACGAAGGCCAGTACCTGCCGCGAGCCGGCGTCGATCCACTGCACGTCGTCGATCACGCAGAACACCGGCCGGCGACGGCCTGCGGCACTCAGCAGGCCCAGAACCGCCAAGCCGACCAGCATCGGGGTCGGCGTGACCTCGGCGTAGAGCCCGAACACCGTGTCGAGCGCGCGCCGCTGCGGTGCGGGCAGCCCGGCGCGATGATCGAACACTGGCGCACACAACTGGTGCAGCGCCGAGTAGGGCAGTTCACTCTCGAACTCGATTCCCCCGGCGCGCAGCACCTGCCATCCGTCGAGCCTCGCGGCGGCCTGGTCGATGAGCGTCGACTTGCCGATCCCCGCGTCACCGAGAACAAGTATCGCCCCTCCACGACCCTGTGCCGCACGCGCCGTCACCGAAACGATTTCGCCCAGCTCCGTTGCTCGAGCGACGACGAAAGACCCTGACCTGATATCGAGCGCATGGCGGGTAACGGTGCCAGCTCCCCTCCAGTTGTTCGGCGCGACCGATGGTATCCACAGCGGTACACCGACCGGGTCGACCGCCATCGGGTCCGGCCGACGCTCCTACGAGGGCAACTCGAACAGTTCCAGCTGGATGCCGTCGGGGTCACGTAGATAAAGGATCTTCGTACCGGCCAGCACCCCCGCTTCGACGCCATCGCCGTCCCGGAGCACGACCGGATCGGCGTTGACGTGCACGCCCCGCTCCACCAAGTCGTGGTGCGCCGCGTCGAGGTCGTCGACCTCGAAACACAGGTGCATCACTCCGACGTCGCAGTTGCGCCCGGTGAAGGGCCTCGGCTCCGGGTTGTCGTACTGGATGAGTTCCAGGAGGACGTTGTCTCCGGCCAGCGCGAACGATGCCCGCATCGACGGGTTCTCAACCTCGACAACCGCACCAATCGCCGGGTTCGTTGCCGAGATCGTCACGCCGTTCGGCGCGATGCCGAGGACGTCCTCGTACCACCGCACCGAGCGTGCCAAATCGCTGACCGGCACTCCGATGTGATTCATCCTGGTCACTCTGCTCATGATCCCCATCCTCAAGGGCGGAGCCACCACTGGGGAAGGCACAGATGTTCCGCGTACCGCTGGTACCACCCAGGTCCCAGACCGATAGCGGATCATGTGTTTCATGAATGACCTCGGAGCCGCGCTGCGGGCCTGGCGGGATCGCACGGACCCGGCCGCGGTCGGTCTCGCGAACGCATCCCCGCGCCGCGTCGTCGGGCTACGACGCGGCGAACTGGCAGCGATGGCCGGCATCTCCCCCGAATACGTAGCACGCCTCGAACAGGGCCGGGCCGCCACACCATCGGCACAGGTATGCGCATCCCTGGCCCGCGCGCTACGACTCTCCGACGACGAGGAGGCGCACCTGATGCGCCTCGCCGGCTTCGCCGCGGCCCCGGACCGGATCCCCCGGCTGATCCCCAGCAGCCTGCACCGCGTCATCGACCACCTCGGCGACACCCCCGCGGCCGTCTATGACGCCCTGTGGCGGCTTCTGCACTGGAACCGCCTGTTCGCGGCCGTCTTCGGCGACCCGGCCGACGCCACCGCCGACGATCGCAACGCCCTGATCGTCCAGTTCGAATCCCGAAACCCCCGAGTCCGCCAGACCGACACCGAACGCGCCTACTTCGAGCAGTCGTTGGTAGCCGACCTGCGGGCCACCAGCGCCCGTTATCCGAACGACCCCGACGTGGCGGCACTGGTCTCGCGCATGACCGGGAACGACAGATTCCGCCACCTCTGGGCCCTCCGTGCGGTGGCCAATCACGAGAGCGCGCACAAGACCGCCGTACACCCCGACGTGGGCGCCATCCCGCTGGACGCCAACGTCCTGACCACCCAGAACACCGACCTACGCCTGGTAATCCTCACGCCTCGGCCTGACACCACCGCCGGCGAGAAGCTGGATCGACTGGTTTGACCGCATCGGCACCCGGCTGCTCCCAACCGGCTCCCCCGCCCGGCGGTCGGATCACCGCCCCGGCCCGGCCGGGAGCCGATGCCGGCGGATCAGCCGCTGCCCGATGAAGGTCCGCCAGACCCGGTCCGCGACGGTCGGTTCGACGATCCAGAGCCGGCGCTGCGCCTCGGCGAGGGTGAGCGGCGCGCTGAAGAGATCCAGGAACAGCCGGCTGCTGCGGTTGAGGGCGAACACCTGACCGTCGACCCGGCGGAACAGGTGCCGGTCCGCCGGCAGGTCGCCCGGGACGCCGTCCTGCTCGTCGGAGCGGATTCGCCGGTACGCCTCCCAGACCTGCTCGTCGTCGCGGTCCACGAAGGAGCCGTTGGCGAGGAACTCGGTCTGGTCGTCGGTGTCGTGTCGTAACCGGTCGTGGGCGAGGACGCCGCGAACAGCGGTGCCGTACCGGTCGTGGTAGAAGAACGTGTGCGGGGTGTCGGTGGCGCCCAACCACGGGCGGTGGTAATGCCCGGGGTTCAGGCCGGCCTTGGCCTGGGCGACCTCGGCCTGCGCCGCCTCGGTGACCGGCTCGTCGTACTTGAGCATCCGGACGATGTCCGATCCCTGCACCGGCCGCACGTTGGTGATGCCGAACCGGTCCGGCTCCTTGGCGACGATGGCGCCTGGCGTCAGCATGAAGTCTCCGAGCCCGCCGAGGGTCCACAGGTCCGGGTTGTCACGCAGGAAGTTGACGCTGTCCAGCGCCTCTTCGCGGGTCTCGGTGGGGAAGCCGGTGAAGCCCATCATCTGCACACCGATGTTCGCCTTGGTCATCGCCATCATGGTGCGTCGTGCCTGTTCCGGCTTCGTGCCCTTGTCGATCAGGTCGAGGACGCGCTGGTTACCGGACTCGAAACCGACCGAGATGGCCACGCAGCCGCTGCGCCTCAGCAGGTCGCAGCGCTCGTCCGACCAGTACTTCTCCAGCCGGATCTCGGCGCCCCAACGGAAGTCCAGCCCTCGCTCGACGACCTGCTCGGCGAAGCGCAGGATGGTGGCGGGAGCGAGCACGTCGACCGAGAAGTAGATGAACTTGGCGAACTTCGACAGCTCGGTGACGTCCGCGATCATGGTGCTCACCGTGTCCTGCCGCCATGGGCTGGTGGGACCGTCGGTGTTCAGTCCGTAGTCGCAGAACGTGCACTTGTTCCAGTAGCAGCCTCGGGTCGGCGAATAGTAGACGAACCGCTCCGGGCTGAGGTAGAGATCCCAGGGCAGGCCGGAGAAGTCCGGGACCGGCACCTGCGCCAGGCGTTCATAGCGCAGGGGCAGTTGACGCTGGCGGCCGTACTTGGGGTGCAGCCGGACGTTGGGATGCCCGGCCGGCAGCGTGCCCGCCGCCACCGCGTCCAGGATCTCCGTGTACGCGCTCTCCCCCTCCCCGACCACTATCGCGTCGAAGTCGGCCAGCACCTGGAAGACGTACTCGGGTTTGCTGGCGCACTTCCAGACGTCGGAGATCTCCGTGCCACCCGCGATGAGGAAGACGTCCGGGCACGCCTTCCGGACGAGTCGGGCGATCCAGAGGGCGAACGGCAACTGCCACTGGTAGGTGGCGCTGATGCCGATCACCTGGTGCCCGCCAGCGGCCAGCCGTGGAATCAGCACATCCTCGTAGTAGGGCAGGAAAGGCCGGTTGAGCCGAGCGAGCAGCGCCTCGTCGGTCAGCGCGGCCACCGAGCCGATCGAGATCATCGGCGGCGGGTGCAGCCGGAAGCCGGCGTGGAACTGCCCGGGGAACCCGACAGCGCCGAGCGCGTCCATCCAGGAGATCACGCCCTCGACGGCGTCCTGGTAGTGCCGGTAGTCGTAGAACAGGGTCGGATCCTGCAGCACCCCGATCGACCGACGCAGCCGCTCCGGATCCGGGTCGGGCACGCCGAGCTGGTTCGCCCGGGCCATCAGCGCGTCCGGGCCGCTGAGATCCTCTGTCGAAAGCCGGGACAGCTCGCGCTTCAGCCACTCGTACGCCGACGGGGTGTACGAGTGGTGGAACGCCTCGATGTTGGCGTCGATGATCTCCGCCGGCCGGTGCCCCTGCGCCCGGGCGTACGAGTCGAGGTAGTTCAGGGAGTGGTATCCCGAGGTGGGATCGGTCAGCGGGGGGTAGATCAGTGCTGCCTTCACGGTGCCGCTCATCGACTCCTCCTCAACCGACCCGGGCCGCTGAAACGGCCAGGGTGTCCTCCTGCGCGCGCGTGCCCACCGCGGGCAGTCGCGGGGCACCGAACGCCTTGACGTAGGCGACAAACGGTTCGGCGGCGTACCGGAACGCCGCGAGGTCGACGAAGCCCCGGTCCCACGCCGCGGCTTCCAGCCCGTCGGCGGCACAGCCCCACAGCCTCGCGAAGCACGCGTCGACGATCTCGGTGCGGAAGTGCAGCCGGGCGCCCGGGCGGCGACGCCCCGTCGTACGCGGGACGAGCGTCTCGTTCAGCGACGCCGCTGTCGCCGCGACCTGCCGTGCGGCGGTGAGTAACGCGGGGGTTCGCAGCGGTGCCGCGACCATCCACAGCGCCAGGCTGCGGTACGGCGTGGTGCCGAACGCCCGCACCAGCACCCGCAGCACCGCCTCGTGGTCGTCGAGACCCCGTTCCCGGTCGGTCAGCCAGTCCCATCCGCTCGGCGGCGCACCGGTCAGCCCGCGTCTGCGGGCCACCTCGCTGGCGCGTTCCTCAACCATCGGGTCGTCGATGTCGACCTCGGCCAGCCCGGCAAGCACCGACCGCCGGTGCCAGGTTGCCGACTCGGGATGCAGCAGCATCAGCACCGCGGCGGCCTCCCGGTCGCTGGCCCAGTGCCCGCCGACCGACTCTCCGGCGAACCGCGAGCGCCAGCTGTCGAGGAAGCGGGTGTGCAGGTTGTCGAGCGGCTGGTCGCCGGCGTTCGCCGGGCACAGCTCGGGCGCGTTGTCCGCCGCCATCGACAGCAGCATCCGTGCGTCGGCGCCCTTGGCGTCGTGGGGGTCCCGCCGGTGCCAGGTCAGGAACCGGCCCATCAGGGCCGCGGCCTCGGGTGGCGCGGTGCGCTCCAACGCCTGGTACGACCGCCGCCGGAAGGGCAGGTCCCGGCCGATGTCCAGCAGCAGCACAGCCTCGGTGTCGGTGAGCACACCGGCCGCGACGGCGCGGCGCAGCGCGACCCGGATGTTCACCAGCGGGACGCTCAACGCGCGGTGGTCTTCCTCGGCGGGCCCGTGCACGACTGCCACCTCGTCGTCGCCGGTGACGATCCCGTCGCGGTAGAGCTGGAACACCTCCCCCACGCCACGCATACCGAACGGCCACAGCTCGGCGGCGCGCAGCGCGCCCATGCTGGCGGCGCCGGCCACTGTCACGCCGCGGTCGAGCAGGTCGAGGATCTCCCGGTGGCGGACCGGCGGGTGTTGCAGGAAGAACCCGTCGATGATGAGGACCCGGTCGCCGGGAACGACGTCCAGGCGGAGCAGGTCGCCGTGCGCGACGGGCGGCAGCACCACAGCGTCGGGCAGCAAACGACCGACCTCGTCGGCCGGGAGGCTCGGACCTATGAAGACGACGTCAGTCACGGGGCACTCCCGGTCGGGTACTGAGGGCACGCTCGTCGAACATCCGCAGCCCGGGGGCGAACACCTTGCTCACCGCAATGCCGATGTCGTCGTGCGTCAGGTCGACGCTGAACGGCTCGACGCCGGTGACCCGCTGCACCCGCGACGCCAGCTCGCGCAGCACCTGGGTCACATCCCCCGCCGGTGGCGAATCCCGGCGGACCGGCCGGACGGGCCGGTCGACGGTGGGCGGCGGCACCGGCGGTCCGCCCACGTCCTGGTACGCGGTGGCGTCGATGTCGTCCCGGGCTCCGGAGACCATGACCAGCCGCGATTGCGCTGCCTCCGCCATGGCCCGACCGACGGCGATCTCAGGGTCCACGTGGCAACCGAAGCCGCCGAAGGTGACCGGCATGTCCTCCGACCAGATCGAGGCGGCGTAGCAGGGGACGTCGACTGCGTTGGTGATGTCGCAGACCTCCACCCAGCAACCGGCCCGCACCAGCGCCTCGTACACCGTTCGGGTCATCACGTTGGTGGCGGTGCCCGGGTCGGCGTAGGTGCGCTCGGCCAACGGTGAGGTGCAGTACGGGGCGATGCAGTCACGTTCGATGACCTCCAGCAGAGCGTGCAGGCTGGCCTCGGCGAAGGTGTTCCCGGTGGCCAGCCCGTTGCTGCTGGGTGTGAACAGGGCGCGGTCCCAGCCACGCCGGATGGTGAAGTCGAGTTCGATGGTGGCGCGGGGCACCAGGCATTCCGCGCCGGTCACCAGCCCACGGCCAGCAACCCAGTCGAGCTCGACGGCAGGGGTCAGTGGTGAGCGTTCCGCCAGGTGCAGCCACCGGACGTCGTACGGCAGGTCGAGCGCCTCGGCCGGGGACCGGACGACGGTCCCCGGCCGGAGGTTCTCGGCATGCCAGGACTCGATGCTCTCCATGACCGCGCTGACCCGGGCCTGCGTCGCCGTGGCGCCGGTGCCGACGCTCACCGCCATGGTGGCTCCCACCGGCCGGTAGGCGACGTGCACCGGCAGGCCGATCTCGTCGAGCCGGGTGATGTCGGCGACCCGGGTGATCCGGAAGCGGTCGAGCATGCCACTGATCCGTTCCCAGGTCTGCTCCACGGTGGCCGTCCGGTAGGTGCCGGATCGGAACGCGATGGTCTCGGTCGTGTCAGTCATCGAGGCTCCCGGCTGCGGGTCAGGAACTCAGAGGATGAGGACGGCGATGATGTTGACGTTGTTGTCGGCGATCGGGGCCACGCCGCCGGCGACCGTCTCCAACTCGGCCTCGGTCAGCTCGTTGAGGTCGACCAGCGGCACCTCGGGCACGTGCAGCACGTGCAGGCCGGGCGTGCCGGCCCAGTCGGCGACGATCTGGTCCTTGGTGTAGAGCGTGGCGGGCTGGGCGCGGTCGACCTCGACCCGGGAGCCGGCGGCGACCGGCAGGCCGGCCGCCGTCGCGTAGCCGGTCGGGTCGGCGAGCAGGCGCTGCAGTTCCTCGTCGCTGCGCCACACCGCGGTGACCAGTTCCGAGTACTTGGTCACGAACCTCGCGCCATATTCCTGGTCGTCGTTGCTCATCGTTCGGTCCTTTCCTCGGGGGTCGCTGCAAGAGGGGGGTGATCGTCGTGGCGAGAACGCTACGAAAATTGAGGTTCGACAATCAATGATTCCGTCTGACTGCCATCAGAATCTGCCGCGCCAGCTAATGGGTGGCTGACTTCGGTGTCAGGTGCAGCAGCACGGGCAGCAGCAGGCACAGCTGGGGTCCAGGCCAGCGACGACGCTGTCCAGTTCGTCCTCGGCCAGTTCCGTCTGAGCCACCGGCAGCAGCGACGGCACGAAGAGCACGAAAGTGCCGGTGGCGCCCGCCTGCTGCCACGACTCGACCTGCGCCTCCAGATCCGGATCGGCGTCCGCGACGTCCCGGACCACCCGGACCTGCACGTCCTCGGACAGTTGGAGCCCGTAGCCGGCGAGGAACCCTCGCGGGTCCCGGTCGAGCGCCTGTTCCTTGGCCGGGTCGGCCCAGACTTCGGCGACCAGTCGGCTGTACGCGGCCACGAAGACCGCTCGATCGACAGGTGTCACACCCTGCTCCCTTCGATGGTCGGCCGCCGGCGGCGGGCGACAGGCAGCGCGGGAAGTTCCGGGCCACCGGTTTCGCTTCATCGTGGGTCACCGGTGGATCCGGTCCGCCCAGAGAGCGGGAATTTCATCGAATGTGGCCGCGAAAAGGTCGCGCTGCGGCGAAAGCCGGGTAATTGGGAATCAGCAACTTGCGGCGGACGGCGATTTTAATCAGTTTCACCACTGTGGACAAGTAGCAATTCCCCGCCTGTCACCCGCCCGGTCCCCACACCTACGCTGCGATCGGCGGACCGTTCAGCGTGACAGCGGTTCGACGGGGTTGCCGTGTTCCGCCACCGAGTGCTGCCGGAGGCCACCGTGACCATCGACGAGGTGACGACGACGCCCGGCGCCCCGGTCGGGTACAGCGTGGACGAGCTCGCCCGCAAGGTGGGGATGTCGCCGCGCAACATCCGAGCCCACCAGGCCCGGCGGCTGCTGCCCCCGCCGGTGCGGCGCGGTCGGGCCGCGCTCTACGACGACTCCCACGTCCGCCGACTGGACGCGATCCTCGCCCTGCAACGACAGGGTTTCAACCTGGTGTCCATCGAGGCGATGCTCGGGGTCCGGGCCAGTGACGAGGCGCCCGACGGGCTCACCGCGATGCTGCAACGCCTGACCGCCGACCGTCCGGCGCTGGCCCACGCGCTGACCCGGCACGGCGTGATCGGCCGGACCACCGACGGCACCGTCCGCACCGTCCGGCCACGCCCGCTGCGCGCCGCCCTGGACCTGCATCGGGTACGAGTGGGCACGGTGCCGGCACTGCAGACCCTCAGCGAGGTGCTGGACAGCCTCCGGCCGGTGGCTGACGAGCTGGTCGCCGCCGTCACCGCCCGGCTGCTGACCCTCGCTCCGGAGCTGGTACGCAGCGGCACCCGGTCGTCCTGGGCCGACCTCGACCGGGAAACCCTGTTGCTGACCCAGGGCGTGGTCAACGTGCTCACCGAGGCGTTCCGGCTCGCCGTGGAGAACCAGTCGGAGGCGCACATCGCCGAGCTGCTGGAGAACCACCTCGACGCGGACGTGTGCCTGGAGGACAGCACTGTCATCGACAACGGGTGACCCGGGTCGTCAGCCTGTCGCGGGCTGCCCGTCCGCCTGTCGGCTCTCCGGCACGGTGTCGGACCGTTCCGGTTCAGTGAGCAGTTGCCGCCGCGCCAACCGGTGGAACAGCCCGTCGGTGTCGTCCATCAACTCGTCGAAGCTGCCCCGCTGGACGATCCGCCCTGCCTCGAGGACCACGATGGTGTCCGCCGCACGCACCGTGGACAGCCGGTGGGCGATGACCACCCGGGTCGCGGCCAGGGCCGCGGTGCTGCGGCTGACCACCTCCTGCGTCCGGTTGTCCAGAGCGCTCGTCGCCTCGTCGAGGAAGATGATCCGGGGTAGCGGGGCCAGCGCGCGGGCGATCAGCACCCGCTGCCGCTGCCCGACGGAGAGCGTCCCGCCGCCGAACGGCACCATCGTGCTCATTCCCATCGGCAGCGCCTCCAGGTCATCGGCGAGGCCGGCCATCCGCGCCGCCTCCCAGACCTGGTCCAGTGGGAAGCTGCCGGCGCCGCAGATGTTGTCGCGTACCGAGCCGGCGAAGAGCTGACCATCCTGCAGGACCACTCCGCACTGCCGGCGGACCGCGTGTACGTCAAGTTCGGAGAGGTCCTGGCCGTCGTAGAGCACTGCGCCCTGCTGCTGGCGTTCAAAGCCGAGCAGCAACCGGAGCAGTGTGGACTTCCCGCAGCCGCTCGGTCCGACGATGGCGACGAACTCACCCGGTCGGACGTGCAGGTCGATGTCGACGAGCACCGGCGGCTCGTCCGGCTGGTAGGCGAAGGTGAGCCGGTGCAGCGCGATCTCGCCGCGCAGCTCCCCCGGGTCCACCCGGTCCGGCCGCGCCTCGGGGTCGGCGCGCAGGATTTCCCGCAGGCTGCCCAGCCGGGGCACTGCCGCGATCACTTCGACGCCGGCCGACACCAGCACCAGCAGCGCGCCCAGTAGCATCGCGAAACCCACGTTGAGGATGAAGAAGTCGGCCGGCGCGACCCGGCCGGCCATCGGCCCCATCAGCACGGCGAACAGGACCAGTTGGCCGGCGACCGGCAGCACGGTGCCGAAGGCGACCAGGCCCGCCTGACTCTGGCGGACCCGTTGCAGCGCCGCTCGGGCCGTCGCGGCGACCTCCGACCAGCGCGCGTGGGCACGGGTTTCGGCCTCCGCCAGTTTGATCTTGATGATGCCGCCGAGCAGTTGGTTGGTCATCGCAGCCGCCCGGTGCTCGGCCGGCAGCGCGGCCCGTTGCTGACTGACGATCAGCCCGGCGAACGCGCCGAAGGTCAACATGGTGACGACGACGATCCCCACTCCCCACAGCCCGAGCACGGGCTCGACCACCAGGAGCATGCCGAGGGTCACCGCGACGGTCGCGGCCGCCGAGACGAGCTGCGGCAGCAACGCGCTCAGCGCCTCACCGACGAACGAGATCCCCAACATCGAGTTGGCGATCTCCCCGCTGCTGCGACCGGCGAAGAACCGGGCCGGCAACCGCATCAGGCGATCCCAGATCGCCAGCTGCGCGCCGGACTGCATCCGGCCGTCCAACCGCAGCAGACGCAGGTTCTGCACCACCCCCACCAGACCCGCGACCACCGCGGCGCTGAGCATCAGCGCGAGGAAACCGCCAAGGCCGTTCACCTCGCCCTGCCGGGCCAGTTGGCCGAGCACCTCGCCGGTGGCCAGCGGCACGCCCAGGCCCAGCAGTGCCACGCAGGTGGCGGCGAACAGCAGACCCCGCACGTCGCGGGACGCACCGACCAGCCCGGCCCGCAGCAGGTGGCGCATCCGAGCGGTCGGCGGCAGCGGCGCCTGCACCTCGGTCGCCTCGGCAGCGAACGTCGCGGCCACCGTCGCGTCGATCGGACCGTACGCCCGGGTGTCCGGGTCGACGTGGTGGTAGCGGCCTCGACGGAACACCAGCGGCACCGCGACGGCGCGCTCCGGATCATCGCCGGCCCGCCACCCCACCAGCGGCCCCAGGTCCCGCCGCCACCAGCGGTCCGGCAGCCGCACCTCACGCAGGAACAGGCTGGACGCTCGGGTCACCGCGTGCACCGCCGCCCGGTCGTCCAGCGGCGCGCGGCTGCGGTCAGCCGGCTCGTTGATCGGGCTGCCCATCCCCTCGGTGACCACCCGGACCACCGAGGCCGCCCGCCCGTACCGGTCGAAGCCGGGCTCGCCGTCGGGAACCGAAACCGCACCACCCGCGCCGATCACCCCGATCGACCGTCGGGCCGCCGCGGCGAGCACCGCCGCGTCGGTCTCCCGGCGCCGCTGCACGGCGCTCAGCAACGCCGCGTCAGCCTCCTCGATCCGGGTCTCCACCATCCGCAGCAGCCGGGCCACATGCTGGTCGACGGCGGACCGGAGCTGACCGTTGACCAACAGGTCCCAGCTACCGTGGCTCTCCACAGCGCACGGCGACTCGGCCACCACCCAGTCCCGCTCGGCGACCAGCAGCAGCTCCCGCTCCCCCGACATCTCCGCCGGGCCACCGTCGTTGCGTCGCAGTTGTCCACCGGCGCTGCGCAGCCACCACGCGCCGCCGGTGGAGGTGAGGGCGCTCCCCTGCGCCAGCGAAATGATCTCGCGTCCGCGGAGGGTGGACGCCTCCCGGGGCGCCTGCCCGCGGCGCAGCGCGTCGGCGACGGTGACCAGCACCAGGTCAAGCGCCGCGACCAGCTCCGTCGCGGCAGTCCGCGCCCGCAGCGACGCCCCGTCGTCCGCCGCGCGGCCGAGCCGAACATGCCGCTCCAGCAGGGACAGGTGACGCCGGGACAGCCCGCGCAGCTCCGTGCCGGGCAGGGGCACCAGGATCAACTGCCACGCACCGATCGCGGTGGACGTCGGCACCAGGCCACCCGCAGGCAGCCGCGCCACATGGTGACGACGCGAGGGGCTCATCCCGGCCCGGCGCACCGCGAACAGGTCGGCCTCGCCTCCGGTCACCAGCCAGCTGGCCGCCGGGCCGTCCAGGCGGCAAACCTGGCGCACGCCGTCCGAGCAGAAGTCGATCAGGCCGCCGGCCGGGGCATCCTCCACCGCGCCACTCATCAGCGTCTCCTCGGATCGTCGTGGTCAGTGGTCCCGGACCAGGCGCGCGTACGCCCCGTCCCGGGCGACGAGCTGCTCGTGGGTGCCGCGCTCCACCTCCCGGCCGCCGTCCAGCACGACGATCAGGTCGCAGTCGCGGACGGTGGACAGGCGGTGGGCCACGATCAGGCAGGTGGCCCCACGCCTCCGCAGGTGCCTGTCGATCCGACGTTCGGTCTCGGCGTCCAACGCGCTGGTGGCCTCGTCCAGCACCAACACCCGGGGGTTGCGCACGAGCGCCCGGGCGATCTCCAGCCGCTGCCGCTGCCCACCGGAGAAGTTGCGGGCGTTCTCCCGCACCGGGCTGCCGAGGCCACCCGGACGGGCCGCGACCTCGTCGTAGAGGCACGCGTCGGTCAGCGCGCCGACGACGTCCTCGTCGGCGACCGTGAGGTCCCACATGGTGACGTTGTCCCGGACCGTCCCCTCGAACAGCCGTTGGTCCTGGTCCACCATGGCGACGGTGGCCGTCCAGAGCCCGTCGTCGGCTGCGGCCCGCTCAAGCCCGTCCACCGTGACCTGACCGGTCCAGGGACGGTAGAGCCCGGCGACCAGCCGACCGACAGTCGACTTGCCACTGCCCGACCGACCGACGAGGGCCACCCGGGCGCCCGGCGGCAGGTCAAGGCTGAAGTTCTCCAGCAGTGGACGGCCCAACGGGTTGTAGCCGAAGGTGACCTCCTCGATGCGCAGGTGCCCCTCCATCGGCGTCACCGGGCGGGAGGACCGGTGCTGGGCCGACGGCAACGGGTACCGCTCCACGTCCCGCAGCCGGTTGAGGTCGGCGCTCATGTCCTGCAACCGCGAGCCCAGCGCGGTCAGGTTGCCCAGCGGGCGGTTCATCGCGACTGCCAGGCTCTGCATGCCGACCAGCACCCCGACGCTCATCGCCTCCGCCACGACCTGCCGGCTGCCCAACCACAGCAGCACCCCGGTGGTCACCGAGGCGAGGAGCGCCGGCAGGACGGAGAGCACCGCGGTGGGCACCCCCAGCCGCTGCTGACGGCTGGCGACGGTGGCGTGGCGCGCCGCGAACCGGGCCACCGCGCGTTCCTCCTCACCGCCGGCCTTCACCGTCTCGATCATCTGGACGGTGGTGTACACAGTGGTCACCAGCTTGCTGCGGTCCGCCTGAAGACCGGCGACAGCGGTGGACCGGGTCGAGGCGACATAGCGCAGCACGCTGACGTTCAGCCCGGCGAGGACCACCGCGCACAGTCCGAGCAGCAGGTCGTAATGGCAGAGCAGAGCCCCGTACGCCAGCACGAGGCCGGTGTCCACCACTGTGGTGGCCGTCCGGCGGGTGAGCACCTCGGCGACCACCTCGTTGCCGCGGACCCGCTGGCCGAGGTCGGCGGCCTGCCGCTGGTCGAAGAAGGTCGGCGGCAGCCGCAGCAGATGTCGGAAGAACCGCGCGGCGCTGGCGAGGGCGAGCGCCGTCTCCGCGCGTACGGTCAGGCGTTGCTGAAGCAGGCTGGCCAGGAAGGTGAGCACGGTGGCCACCGCCACCGCCGCCACCAGGCCGGCGAACGCGGCCCGATCCTCCTGCAACAGCACCCGGTCGACGAAGACCTTGGCCATCACCGGAATGGTCAGACCGACCACGGCGATCAGCAGGCCGAGCAGCAGCATCTGCGCGATCGCCGAGCCCGGGCCGCGCCACCGCTCGGCCAGCGCCCGCACCAACCGGTAGCGGGTGCCGCCGGGCCGGAACTCCGGGCCGGGCTCCATGGTGAGCACGATGCCGGTGAAGGCGCCGTCGAACTCCTCCCAGCTCACCGCACGGGGACCGGTGGCCGGATCGTTGATGAAGACCTTACGGCCGAGCCCTTCCAGCACCACGAAGTGCTCGAACCGCCAGAACAGCACCGCCGGCAGCGCCACTGTGGCCAGGCCGGCCAGGTCCATCTGGAAGCCCTTGGCCACCATGCCGTAGCGGCGGGCGCCCTTGAGCACGGTGGCCGCTGTGGAGCCGTCCCGGCTCACTCCGCACACCCGGCGCAACTCCTCAAGGGGCACGTGCCGACCGTGGTGCGCGAGCAGGATCCCCAGCGCGGCGGCGCCGCACTCCACCGCCTCCATCTGGATCAGGGTGGGCGTACGGACCCGTCGACGCCGGATCCTGGGCAGCTCCGGCGCGCCACCGACGGCGGTCGTCGGCGCGCTCATCGCCGCAGCAACCAGTCGATCGGGTGTTCCCGGTCCACTGTGAACCAGGCGGTGACCTCGCTGGCCGAGTTGAGCTGGAACGGTGGCGGAGACCTGGTCCAGCGCAGGCCGCCCGGAGCGGCAGGGTCGGGCTCCAGGGCGACAGTCACCCGCACCACGCTGCCGCGGGCGAGCAGTCGCCGGACGTCCGGCCCGGTGCCCAGGAAGGCGCGCAGCGAGGCCTCGGTCTCCGGGAACGCGCCGACAGTGGTCACCTGACCGGCCAGGGTGCCGAACACGTTGCGCGGCGCGGCCGCCGCAGCCACCTCGACGGACACGCCGGGTTGCAGCAGCGGGGCGGCGACGGCGGGGGCGTAGACGACTGCCTGCAACGCGTCCCCTGCGGCGTCGAGCCGTTCCAGGTCGGCCAGGTGGGTGCCCGGGGTGACGATCTCGCCCTCCGAGACCAGCCAGGCGACGACGTACGCGTCACCCGGCGCGGTCTCCACCCGTACCTTGCCGTCGGCCGTGCGAAGGCTGTAGAGGGGGGTTCCCTTCGGCACCCGCTGGTGCGGTGACGCCCACACCTTGGTGACCTGGCCGCTGTCGAGCGCGTCGAGGGCCGAGATCCCGTTCGAGTGGATCAGCACCCCGGCGGCCTCGACGGTCCGGGGCACCACAGTGCGCACCGACCACACACCCGCGGCGACGACGACGATGACCAGCGCGGTGGTGGCCAGCCAGTTCGGCACCGTGGTCAGCCGGACCGCCCGGTCCAGTTGCTCGGGCGCCTCCAACTGGCGCAGCGCCTGCCGCCGGAACTTCATGGCCGGGCCTCCGCTGCGGCCGGACCGGCGGCGCGGCGCGAGCCGAGCAGGAAGTCGGCCACGCTCGGCTCGACCAGCGGGTCGAGCCCGGACAACTCGGCGAAGGCCCGCGAGTCCCCGGCGCCGAGGGCGCACGGCGCCAACCCCATTGCGGTGGCGACGAGATACATCTGCTGGGTCAGCACACCCGCGTCCTTGAGAATCATGGCGTAGCTCATCCCTTCGTACTTCCACATGAGCCGCTGGACCCGGGCGGTGACCACCAGGACCGTCTGCGGCGGCCGGGGCAGAGCGCCGGCCGCCCGGGCGTACGCCAGCAGCCGGTCCGCGGCCGGTCCCCAGCCGGCGACCGGTTCCAGCCGGTGCCCGACGGCGTCGTAGTGGTAGAGCCCGGGGTCGAGCCCGACGCAGCGCGCGACCAGTGGGTAGATCTCCAGCTCGTAGACGCCGCCGCCGCCCGGGTAGGGCCGGTGACCGATCTCCTGCCCGCCGGCCTCGCCGACGGCGCTGGTGTGCTGCGACCGGTGCAGGAACTCCGCCAGCCGCTCCAGCGGCAGCGGTGCAGCGTCCTCGTGTTCGCGCACGCTGCGCCGGTCCGCGACGACCTGGCTGAACGCGGGATCCGCCTTGGCGATCGTCGCCAGGTCCGGCAGTGGCAGGTCCACCGCCCGGCCCCCGTCGTACGGGCGGCGCAGCGGTTGCGGGGCGAAGCTCCCCCGCATCCGGTAGGTGCCGCCCACCGGCAGCGCGTGTCGCCCGGCCCGGGATCGATGATGCAGCCGTAGCTCCTCCGGTGACCAGTAGGCCAGCGGCGCCTCGTCGCACTCCGCCTCGAACTCGGCGTCGGTGACCAGGATCCGGGCGGTGGCCAGCTCGTCGAGCACCCGTCCGGCGACGTCCGGCGGCACGCCGAGCGTGCGGGCCACCGCCTCGGGTCCGACGCCCGGGGCGGCGGCGGCCAGTACCGCGCCGAGGGCGGCGTCGGCGCAGCCGACAACGAGGGTGCTCAGTGGTGATGCGGCCACCAGCATGCCCCGTTCGTGCTGGAGGGCGGCGAAGCGGGAGAGCCGGTAGCGGACCCCGGGGGTGTGCAGGCGACTCTCCGGCAGACTGCCTCGCCCCAGGCCGGTGGGCACCAGGTCGAGCAGCGGCCGATCGTCGACCTGGACGCGCCGCTCCACCCAGGAGTGGGCGAGCAGCCGGCGCAGCAGCAACTGCGCGGGCAACACCCGGTTCTCCCCCTCCAGGCCGCTGATCAGCCGGCCGACCTCGACGTCGTTGACCCAGTCGGCGGCGAGCCGCAGCAGCAGCGCCCGCCGGCCCATGCCAGGTTGCTCCAGGATGAGCTGGAAGCGGGTCTGCCGCAGCGTCAGCGAGCCGTCCTCGCCAAGCCGCAGCTCCGCGTCACGGCGCAGCCGGTACGACTCCTGAATCGGCGGACCGCCGACGGAGCCGCTCACGACGACCGCCGACCGACCGGGTCCACCACGGTGGTCATCCCCACATCCTTCCCACGGTCCCGGTGCCCCGGGAGCGCCGGCTAGAAGAAGACGTTCAGCGGGTTGGCCGACGTCTCGTCGACCGCCAGCGGGTCCCGACCGAGCCGGGCCGGCACGTCCCACAGGCGGCCGGGACCGAGCCGGCGCCAGAAGTGCCGCAGGCCCGGCACGACGACCTTCACCACCGCCAGATCGACATCCGGACGGGACTGGTCGACGACGATCACCTCCAGGCCGGCCCGCTCCGCCCGGTGTACGCAACGGCGCACGTCGTCCCCGACGTCGCCGGTGGTCAGTGGCGGGTGGTCAGTGGCGGTGCGCCGCGGCCGGGTGGGATCCGGGGTCAGCCAGGGCTGGGTGGCCACCCGCACGGTGCCGAACCAGCGCGCCGTGTCCGGGTCGTCGACCCCGTACCGGTTGCCGCCGGAGGTGGGACCGGCGACGGCGGGCAGGAACTGGTTCACCTCGGTGAGCGCCCGGGTCAGCGCGACCCGCGCGTCCAGGTGCGCGCCGAAACCGACCAGGACGTCCTCCGGCCCCCGGTCGACCCGCCGGGACACCGCGGCGAACGTGGGCACACCCAGGTCGGCGGTCAGGTCGAGGGCCCACAGTTCGCGGCCCAGCGCGGTGGCGTGATGGTCGACGCAGGCGGCCGTCCACGGCTCGCCGAACGAGGCGAGGTCCACCCCGGGCATCCGGGATCGGTGGTACCACCACAGGGCCACGCTGTCGCGCTCCACGAGTTCGCAGAAGCCCTGCAGGATCGCCTCGGACAGGTTGCCGCCGGCCGCGCAGCCGTTCGAGTCGGCCGAACACACCCCCAGCCCGGTCAGCTCCGGATGCCCGTACCAGCAGTGCGCGGCGGGCAGCTCACGCGGTGTCTGCCGGGTCAGCGACCAACCCGTGGTCCAGTCCAGCTCCACGTCGTCAGGCAGCGGGCGGGGAATGCGGTGCAGGTGGCCCAGGTCGCGGTTGAGCCGGTCCCGGTCGGCGTACTGGCGTTCCGAGAAGAGCAGCAGCTCCCGCAGGTGTACCGCGCGGTCCGGACCGAGCTGCCGGTAGGTCGCCCGGTGGACCGGGCGGTCGCCGCGCCACACCCCGCAGTAGCGTTCCACCGCCTCCCCGACCGCGCTCATCCGGGCCTGCAGGTCGGTGCGGCCCTTGCCGCCGCTCTGCCCGCGCAGATTGCGGCGCAGCGCGGCGACCTGGCGGGGCTGGGCGAAGTTGTGCCCGGCCGAGTACGTGTGGGTGACGCCGTTGTCGGTCGCCTCCAGCGGGGTCAGCCGACTCACCACGCCCAGATACCGGCTGACATGGTGGACGAGCGAGGCGTACGCCTCGGCGGGTTCCCGGAGGCGGGAGTCCCCGGACCGACTGGGCTGGGTGCCGCTGGGTGGCAGGTCGATCCGGGGCTCGGCCTTGCGGACGAGGTCCGGGTCACCGCAGGCGGGGCACTGCGGCTGGCGTACCAGTTGGTGGCCTTCCGTGCTCAGGTCCCTGGTGTCCAGGGCGACCATCCGGCCGGTGAGGCGGGGCGACGCGCCCCGGACGGCGAGCACGGCGAGCTCCGCGGCCAGCAGCCCGGCCGCCATGGTGGCCAGTCCGGGCAGGACCGCGTGACAGGGCTGCGGCAGCGGACCGGCCAGGTCCTGCCCGTCGAGGAAGGCGTTCACCTGTTCGTTCTCCTGCCACCGTTGGCGCAGGCAGGCCCAGCAGCCGGTGCGACCCGGCACGAGGTGCGGGCCGAGGAAGACGACGTTGCCGTGCGGCCGGGCCAGCGTCCACGCGCGACCGGCGGCCAGGTAGCGGTCGTTGAGCAACGCCAGCCGCGGGTCGAGCATCGACGACGGCAGCACCAGCACCTGGGCGGTGCCCGGGCCGGGGTCCGGTGCGTCCGGCCCGACCACTGTCGGGGCGAGCCCGAGGGCGCGCAGCGCGTCGGCGGTCTCGGTCACCCGGGGCGCCCCCAGGTCCACGATGGTGACAGGTCCCCCGGCCATCCACCGCCGCCCGCCGTCGGGCGGCACACCCCGGGCGTCCCAGCCGGCGGCCTCGGCTGGCGAGGTGTGCGTCGGACCGGACACCAGAAGGCCGTGGTCGCGCAGACGGGCGAGGGCTGCGGCGACGGCGGCGACCGGGTGTCGGGTGGCCAGCCGGGCCACCACGTCGGCCAACGGGGCGGCACCGTCGAGCTGGTCGGCCAGGTCCGCGGCGACCGGGTCGTCGATGAGCAGGCTGCGGGTCTCCCCCAGCACCACGAGCGGACCGTCGGGCAGCCGCACCGGCACGTAGTCCGATCGGAAGCGCGGACGCCACATGGGTTCCTCCCGAGCTTCGTGGTCGGACCGCGGTACCGCCGGCCCCGCCGGCGATCACGGCTGCTGTCATCGTCGCGGTCCGGTGGCGTCCCATCCGAGTGATGCCACCGGTTTCTGCCGTCGCCGACGCCGAGGACGCTCAGCGGCAGGGTCAGCCGGCGGTGACTGTCAGCGCGGTGTCGTTGAGCCCCAGCACCGATGTGCCGACGCTCTGTGCCGGCACGAGCAGCACGAAGGTCTCCACCCGGGTGACCCGGATCGACTTTCCGCTGACCGCCTTGAGGTGACCGGTGGCGATCAGGTCCGGGCTCTGCGGCTCCAACCGGACGGTGGCCGGGCCGCCGGGCGCCGGGCGCAGCGTGTCGGTGGCGTGGATCGTCAGAAAGGTGAGCGTGCCGGTCGGCACCGCGACCGCGCAGTCGGACCATTCCGCCCGGTCCATCGTCCGCTGCACCGCCCCGCCGACGCCGGCGAGCTGCTGCCCGTAGACCTCCCAACCGCCGGCGAACTGGCCGTCGAGCAGCGGGCTCGACACGACGAGGGACCGGTTGCCCGTCGTGGACCCGATGCTGCGGGAGAACACCTCGGCGGCGAGGGCCCGACGGCTGGTCTCGTCCAGGGCGGCGCCGCCCGCGGTTGCCGGCCGGCCGTCGATGCTCCGGGCGACCACCAGCGACGGTTGGGTGACCTGAACGTTGTGGCTGAGCTTCCACTGGCCGTCGGCACCCCGCACGAACTGGCTGACGTCGGTGGGCGCCAGCTCCGAACCGGTCAACCGGAGAGTCGCCGTGGCGAGGAAACAGGACGGTTCCCCGGGCGGCACCGCGAAGACCGGGTTGATGTGCTGGAAGGACGGTTGCGGACGCTGGTTGTACGCGGCCCGACGCACTGCGGCGATGCTGAGGTCCAGCGAGGGCGACACCTCCTGCGCCCGCAGCGCCTCCACGTCGCCGGCCACCGAGGCGGCCGAGTCGGCCTGGTCGAAGGCGGTGAGCACGAGCGCCGCCCGGTCCCGACCGAAAGTGGCCGAACCGTGCGGCGCCGGGGTGGCAGCGTCCACCGGCTCACCACCACAGCCGGTCAGCATGAGCAGCGCCACCGTGGCGGCGGCGAACGGCATGGCCGGCACCGGCGCGGCGAGGGTACGCGGGCTCCTGACGGATCTTCTGCCCAGCATCTCGTCCTCCATCCACCACCGGTGCACGGGAATCGCGCCCGACGCAGTCGAGTATGTGAGCGGCTGTCGGGCTACGACGGTGGCGGCGCGGCCTCGTGCTGCCCGGCCTGTCGACCTTGCACCGAACGACGTCATCCGGCCTGGAACGCAGTCATCGATCGGTGTCATCGAGCCGAGCCACCCAGGCGACCAGGCCCGACCGCGAAGCGACGCCCGTCTTGCGGTAGAGGCGGGTCAGGTGCGCCTCCACAGTCCGGGGGCTGATGTTCAGCTGCCGCCCGATCAGTCGGCTGGTGGCCCCGGTCGCCGCCAAGCGCGCGATGTGCCACTCCCGGTCGGTCAGGGCGGCGACCCCGATCGGGCCGACCGGACGGGCCAGTCGCAGGCCGACCCGCTCCGTTCCGCACCACCCGGCCAGTTCCAGCGCCCGACGGCGGGCCCGTGCCGCCAGGCCAGCCTGGTCGGCGGCTTCGGCCGCCCGAGCCAGGGAGTCCAGGACAAGGCTGCGCCGTAGCACCATCCCGCCGGCGCGGAACAGGTCGGCCGCGGTCTCCAGGTGCGGCAGCGCCGCCCGGACCTCGCCGCGGGCGAGCAGCACCTCGCCGAACGCCGACTCGGCGAACCCCCGCTGCCCGGGCAGCCCGACCTGGTCCGCCTCGGCCAGTGCCAGTCGCGCCTGCCGCTCGGCGTCGGCCACGTCGCCCGCGACGAGCGCGGCGGCGCAGAGCAGCTCGTACCACCTGGGTCGGAGGGACGCCTGAAGACGGCTCAGCCGGCTGTCACCGCCGGCCGAGCGCACCAGGTCGGCGCAGGTCGCCGGATCACCCGACAGCAGCGCCGCGGTCGCCAGCGCCGTCGCGGCGGTACGACCGCACCAGGTGGCGAGGTCGGTGGCGATTCCGGCGGCGCTGCGGGCCAGCGCCACCGCCCGTTCGTCGTCGCGGAGGCCACCACGCCACGCCGTCGCCTCCGCCTCGAACGCCAGGGCGAAGCTCAGCAGGTGGTGGCTGCCGATGCGCCTGGCGACGATGCCCGCCTCGGTGGCCAACCCGATGGCGGTGTTCAGCTGCCCGCCGTGGTAGGCCACCTGACTACGGCCGAGCAGCAGTTGGCACAGTCCGTCGTCGCGGTGTGCGGCACGGCCGAGCGTCAGCCCTCGGTCGAGGTGCCGCACAGCGTCGGCCTGCCGTTCGAGGTACAACTCGCTCAGGCCGAGTGCGGTGAAGCAGTCGGGATGGTCCCGCAGGTCCCGGTCCGGCAGCGAGTCGACGATCCGCGCGCCGACATCGAGCAAGCCCCGGGCGTCGTCGAGTGCGCCGTCGAGTGCGGCGGCCAGACTACGCACCGCCAGCAGGCTGGCCCGGTCCGCGCCGGAGCCGCCGAGATCTCCGCTGAGCACGTCGGGCAGCCCGGTCACGGGGCGGCCGGCCAGGATGCCTGCGACGCCGATCTCGGTGGCGAGGCGGTAGCCGTCGCTGGGTCCGGCATCGGCTGGCAGGACGGACAACTCCCGCCGGCTGATGGCCGCCGCCTCCGCGTAGTTGCCGAGCAGACGTTCCACGCGCGCCCAGAGAGCTACTGCCTGCGCCCGCCGTCCCTCCGGGTCGGCGGGGAACAGCGGCACGATCTCCTGGAGCAGGGCCCTGCTCTCGGCCAGATCCCCCGCCTCCCCGGTGATCTCGGCCAGCGCGAGCGACACGTCCTGGCGACGTTGCGTCAGACCGGCCGTCGGCCGCAGCGCACGCAACGCCAGCCGCAGCCAGCGGATGGCCAGGTCCGGCGTCTCGCGTCGGACCTCCTGCGCCGCCCGGCAGAGCACGTTGACGCAGCGGTCGACCCAGCCGCCGTTGGGCAGGGCGAGCAGGCGCTCCGCGTAGCGGGCCCGATCCGCTGGTGGCGCGCCCAGATCGACCAGCGCCGTGAGCGCCCGCGCGCACGCCTCCACCTGCCACTGCGTGTCGGTGTCCTGAGCGACCGCCATCCGCAGCACCGGGTGCCGGAAGGCGAAACGTCCAGTGCCGGGGACGCGGCGGATCAGGTCGAGCCGGGCCAGCCGCCAGCAGGCCTCGACCGCCGGTGACGTCGGGACCTGCGCAACCTCGGCGAGCAGGTCCGCGGTGAAGGGCGCATCGACGATCGCCCCGGCCCGCAGACAGGCCAGCTCGACCGGCGGTAGGTCCGTCCATTCGCGGCGAAGCACGGCCACCGCCGCGTCGGACAGCCGGCCACCAGGTGCCTCCCGGATCGGGTCTGCGCTGTTCGAGGTGCTGTCGCTCGGCAGCACCGCCAGGTAACCGGGGTTGCCGCCGGTCAGGTCGTACCGGGCGCGCAGCTCCACCTGGTCGGTGTCGGGGTGCAGGAGCGCGACCTCGGCAAGGCTGAGAGGGCCAAGTTCGATACGCTCGTGTGACGTCGGCTCCGCGTCGGCGTGCTTGTCGGGATCTGGTAGCCCGAACGGCATCGGGGTCGCCATCTGCCGCGGACGGTAGACGAGCACGAGCAGCAGCGGGGCGGGCACCGGATAGCGCAGTAGGTGGGCGATCAGACCGGTGGAGGAGGCATCCGCCCAGTGCAGGTCGTCGAGGACCAGCACCAGACCGTCCCGGGCCGCCAGGGCGATCAGCCGGCGAGCCAGCTGGTAGGTCCGGAACCGCCGGGCGTCCGACGCCCGCGCCGGCTCCGCTGGCACCGCGGCGACGGACTCCGCCCAGCTCTCCGCAGTGGGCCGCCCGGCGCGCACCCCGCGTCGGAGTGACTGCCCCTTCGTGAAGGCGTGTCGAAACACATGGAAGGGGACTCCTCGCTCATCCGGCGAACAGGTCCCGACGGCCCAGGGGACTGTGGAGTCGCACCGCGCCAGGGCCTCGCGGAGGAACCGGGTCTTGCCGATGCCCGGCTCTCCGACGACCTCGCAAACCATTTGCCAGCCACGGCTCAGCACGGTGGCCTGGGCAGTCCCGATACGTGCCAACTGTGGTCGTCGCCCAACGAAGCGCAAGCTCGATGATGCGCTTTCCAGCCCAGGTGTCATCACGCAGACCAGACGCCTTCCGGCACAGTCAATGGGAATTGGTCGCACTCTACCGGAGCACTGCCGAGTGTCGAAACATACCCGCGCGGCCATCCCATATTTGACAGGTGGCGTCGAAGATGCAGTTCTTTCCGACATCGCACCACAACCCGCAGAAAAAGACCGGTAGCCAGAAGTGCGGAATGATGTCCCGGAAGACCAATAAATCACCCGCCAACGATCCCCAGGCCACTGCCGGGCTACGAGGGCGTACGGCCAGCCCATCCGGACAATCATCGGAGGACCGCGCCTAATTCAATACCGTCACGATCATGGCCGTCTATAGTGAATCGCCCGAAGCGGTCATATTCCTACCGTGACCCTTCAGCCGCGACGTTCATCCCACCTGATGAGCCGACGGCACGGGATTCCCACGGCAAAAATGGCTGGAATCCCACCGGCAGCACCTGTCGCCTGTCGCCAATATTCAACATGCGAGCAGCAAGATGCAGACGTAACAAGCACATTAGAGACGCGCGCAGAAAAGCCGCAGGCATCCGGCCGACGGAAACGGGCCGAGCGCCCGTCCCCCTGCGCTACCCGGCGCAAGGTCCCGGCGAAGAACCAGACGTTGAACCGACCGGCTACAGCGTCCAGTCTCGCCGGAGCAGACCGTATCTCACCATGTCCACGAAGCCGTCGCCGTCGTACTCGCGCTCCCGCTGGGTGCCTTCGTGCGTGAAGCCGCACGTCTCCGCGGTCCGCCGCATGGCCGTGTTGCTGGCCAGCGTCTCCAATTCCAGGCGGCGTAGGTTGCGGTTGCGGAAGCCGTACCGGCAGAGCAGCCGGATCACCTCGGCCCCATACCCCTGGCCGCGCGCCTCAGGTAGCAGGGCGACGCCGAGGTGGGCGTACTGATTGAACGCGTTGATCCCCCACAACGTGCCGCCACCGAGGAAAGCGCCGTCGGCCACGGTTTCGGCCAGCAGCGACACCATCGCCTGAGTGTCGGGCGGCTCGGTGACCTGCTTCTCCAGCCGGGCCCGGACTTGGCCGACGTGACGCGGCAGGAATGGCTCGCCGTCTGTGATCAGGTGCAGCTCGGGGTCACCGAGCAGAAGGAACATGTTCGGCGCGTCGTCGGGCGTGGGCGGGCGCAGTCGAACCCGGTCGGTGGCAAACATTCCACGACGCTAACAGCTGGTACGGCGCTCCACGCGCGACGTGCTCCCGGCCGGGAAGCCCTGCAGTCGAGTGTGGACCACAGGTCGAGCATTCCCGCCATTACCGCGCCGGTGCCCACCGTGACACGCAGCGGCTCGACGCCGGCCGCCCTGTCCAACATCGATGAACACCTCGCACGCTGACCACGTTTTCAGAACTGGCCACCCTGCCAGCACGGACGGCGACGTCATCGGGACGCGCCCGAGAGGTAGACCCCGAGACCCGCCAGCAACAGGCTGGTCAGGCTGGCGCCGGCGCGTACCGAGTTCCACCACGTCCAGGCCGACGAGTAGGAAGCCCACACCCGGACCGCCTCCGCAGGATCGGTCGGCACGCCTACGGCGTCGAGGTTCTCGTTCATCGGCACGTTGATGGCCACCGTCGGGATGAACGCGCCCACCAGGTACACCGCCGCGGCCAACAGGAACAGCGCACCCGCCGGCCGCTTCCCGAGGATCAACAGGAACACTCCGGTCACCGTGGCGGCGACGAGCGGACCGAAGAACGTGACGAAGAACAGCGGATTCTGGATCCTCTGGTTGATGCTCGTCATGGCCCGGATCGCGGTGCCGGCGTCGGCGGCGTTCAGACCGGGCATCACCGCCACCGAAAATGCGTAGTAGACACCGGTGATCGCACCCGTGACCGCCAGGGTCACCGCCGCCGACCAGGCAGCCACAGTGGCGTTCATGCCCGGACTCCACCGGGTGACGTGTTCCATGCACCAGCGGCGGCGGCGTCCCGGGCATAGTCGGTGAAGTCGCGCGGGCTGCGGCCCAGGGCCCGTTGCACACCATCGGCGAGCTGCGCGTTGCGGCCGTCCAACACCTTGCCGAACAGCTCGGTCAGCACCGCCGCGAGCTCCGCCGGCACGTCGTACCCGGCCATCACGGCGGCGTACTCCTCGAGCGAGACCGATCGGTACCGGATCTTCCGCCCGAGCGCGTCGCCGATCTCCGAGGTCGCCTCGGCGAAAGTGAGCAGCCGCGGGCCGGTCACCTCGTAGAGCTGCCCCGCGTGCCCGTCGTCGGTCAGCGCCGCGACCACGATGTCGGCGATGTCGAGGGCGTCGACGAACGGCTCCGGCACGTTCCCGGCCGGGAGGGTCACCTCGCCGCCGCGTATCGAGTCGGTCAGGAAGTCCTCGCTGAAGTTCTGGCTGAACCAGCTCGCCCGCACGATCGTCCAGGCCACACCGGAGTCCTGGATCACCTGCTCGCTGAGTTTGGCCTCCTCCTCGCCCCGGCCGGAAAGCAGAACCAACCGTTCGATGCCGCCGGACACCGCCTGTTCGGTGAACGAGCGGATCGTCGCGAGGGCGTCCGGCGCGGCCAGGTCCGGGTAGTACACCAGGTAGACCGACGAAACCCCGTCGAGTACGGGTGCCCAGGTGCGTTGGTCGGTCCAGTCGAACGGCGGCTCACCGGAGCGGGAGCCGACCCGCACCGGCCGGTCGAGTGTGGCGAGCCGATCCACCACCCGGCGGCCGGTCTTGCCGGTGCCGCCCAGTACGAGGATTGGCTGCTCATCTACGGTCTTCGTCATGTCAGCCAGTCAAGTCGAGGGCGAGCGCACCGGGAATGGGCGAGACTCTCGATCGCATGTCCCGGCGTCTCGGCCGCCCATGTCGCAGGGCTAACCTGAGCGTATGGATGCGCTCGCGGGGCTGCTGGACGGGCCCAGGGCGCGCGGTGCGTTCCTGATGCGGTCGGTGTTCGACCCGCCCTGGTCGGTACGGATCCAGGATCGCGCGCCCCTCACCCTTGTCACCATGCTGCGCGGCACAGCGTGGGTGGTGCCGGACCGGGATGCTCCGGTGCCGCTACGCCCCGGCGATGTCGCGATCATCCGTGGCCCGGAGCCGTACACGATCGCCGACGACCCGGCCACAGCGCCGCAGGCAGTGATTCATCCCGGTGAGCACAGCACCACGCCCACCGGGGACGAGTTGTGCGAAGTGATGGACCTGGGTATCCGGACGTGGGGCGAACGCGCTGACGGGGCGGCGGTGCTGCTCAGTGGCACGTACCAGTTGCAGGGCGAGGTCAGCCAACGGCTGCTGAGGGTCCTGCCCCATCTCCTGGTGCTGCCGGCCGGGGCACTCGACAGCCCGCTCATCCCGCTGCTCGGCGACGAGATGACCAAGGACGAGCCGGGGCAGGATGTGGTCCTGGACCGGCTGCTCGACCTACTGCTCATCGCCGTACTCCGGGCCTGGTTCTCCCGGCCGGAAGCGGCGGCGCCCGCCTGGTACCGAGCGCACGGCGACCCGGTGGTCGGCAGGGCGTTGCAGCTGCTGCATGACCACCCGGCGAAGTCCTGGACGGTGGCCACCCTCGCGGCCGAAACCGGTACCTCGCGGGCAGTGCTGGCCCGCCGGTTCACCGAACTGGTCGGCGAGCCACCGATGGCGTACCTCACCAACTGGCGGCTCGCGCTGGCCGCCGACCTGTTGCGCGAGCCGGACGCCACCGTCGCCGCGGTGGCCCGCCAGGTCGGCTACGGCAGCTCATTCGCACTCAGCGCGGCCTTCAAACGGGTACGCGGTCTCAGCCCGGCCGAACACCGGCAGGCCATCGGGTCGCCTGACCTCACTCCAGTGGGATGACCGTGCCGGCCCGAGGCGCACGCGCCGATGTGGTGGGTACTGGCTGACGCCGAGGGCAACGAGGCTTGCGTCGCTACCTGGGTGGGCCGCGAATAGTGCCGTTTCAGCCTGCCTGGTCCGCCCGCCGAGAGCTTGACACTCAACAGGAGCGTCCACTTCGGCCGGCGTGTCGTACTCCGCATGATGCGGCACGCCTTGGCTTCACCAGAAGAGCAGCTACGTCCTCGCCTGAGTCAGGAAGGATCGGGCGGCCAGCTCGCCGGTATGGTCACGGGCCCACACTGCCCACCGCGCAGTAGACCACGGCGCCGTCGCCGGCTAGCCAAACCGCGTACGGGTGCGCGACGTCGTGCTCGATGAGGTCGGCCATCGCGTCCTGGTCTCCGGGGCTGTAGTCGCCCGCTGCCCACGGGACCGGTACGGAGCTCGTCCGTCGTGGGCCCGTCCGAAAGCTCGAACGACGTTCGCTCCGCGGCTTGGCGGACGAAGTGGGCAGCTCTCGGCGACAAGCCCGAAGGGTCGTCCAGGATGTGACGCACAGCCTTGACAATCAGTAGAGCCACCGGTCGAGCACCCCGGGCCAGAAGTGAGTTGTATGGTCGCCGTCCCCAAACGCGGGCGGGTCAAGGTCCCTGATGCGTCCCAACAGGTCGGCGAGCTCCGCGAGCGCTTGCTCCTCGGCCTGTCCGTCCTCGTCCCAGCGGTCGATGACGGTTGAGCTGGTCAGCCAGCTACCAACCATGTGCAGCGAACACAGCCACTGGATGATCGTCGAGTTGACGAACGCGGCGCTGCCGTCCGGCGACCATATCCGCACCTCACCTGTCCCCGGCGCGGCACCGTACACCCAGCGCGCATCGTCGGAGTTCGCCAACCGGTACATCGTTGGCTCTGCGTCGAATGACACCGCACTGACGAGGTCATCGATCAGCGGCACGCCACAGGAGACCAGCGCGGTCTTCTGCGGCTCGGGAAGCCGCCACGTCGCAACATCCAGCTCGGTAGCACGCACCACCCGCCCGGTACCAGCCCAGGCCGTGACCGCTTCGAACGCAGGAGGCAACGGAAGATCATCGACAGGCACGCCGATGAGGGTAGTCCGGGCAAGCTCGAGCGCCCCGGCGGCCCTGCTCGTCGATGGGCCGCTCCCGCGGCCGACACCCTGGCGGTCCCCGGCGCCGCCGTCGCGAGCCCGTTGACCTCCGCGGGCCGCCCGGCCACGATCATTCGTACCACCACCGCGTGCGCCGACAGTCCACACCGAATCGCCTACCCGTCAGCCCGGCATGCGACGCTCAAGCTCCGTGACCAACGGGCCACGCCGTGTGGCCCCCGGACAACACCGCCACAGCCCGCACAATCCCTGCACGACAGCACAGCCCCAACCCACACCCCTTGTGCCCGGAGGAACGCAGACCATGGACCACGCATCTCAGCTCATCCAGGAGCGGAGTGCCCCGCCGGCCACACTGGTGATCTTCGGTGCCTCCGGTGACCTGACCCGGCGTAAGCTGCTGCCCGCAATCGAGAGCCTGGCTCGGCACGAGCGGCTCCCGGACCAGTTCGCGCTGGTCGGTGTCGCCCGTACGTCGATGACCGACGAGCAGTTCGCCGAGAGCGCCCTCGGCGAACGCACCCTCGCCAGCAAGCGCCAGCTCCAGGGGGGCGTACGGTACGTGGCCGGCGGCTACGACGACCCGGAGACCTACAAGCGGCTCGTGGAGACCCTCGACGAGTTGGACGCACAGCGGGGCACGTCCGGCAACCGGCTCTTCTATCTGTCCACCCCGGCCGGGGCCTTCGAGCCGGTGATCAACGGACTGGCCGGTGTCGGGCTCAACCAGGCACGCGAAGGCTCCTTCTCCCGCCTGGTCATCGAGAAGCCATACGGGCGCGACCTGGTCACGGCCCGCGAACTCGACGGCGTGGTGCACAACGCGTTCGACGAGCACCAGGTCTTCCGTATCGATCACTACCTGGGCAAGGACACCGTCCAGAACGTGCTGGCGCTGCGCTTCGCGAACTCGATCTTCCAGCCCATCTGGGATCGCTCCTGGGTCGACCACGTGCAGATCACCGTCGCCGAGACGCTCGGCGTCGGCAGCCGCGGCGGCTTCTACGAGGACGCCGGCGCGATGCGGGATATCGTGCAGAACCACGTGCTTCAGGTTCTCGCGCTGGCACTGATGGAGCCACCGGCCTCATTCGAGGCTGAGGGCCTCCGCAACGAGAAGGTCAAGCTGCTGCAGGCGATCCGGCTCCCCACCGACCGGGACATCGCCGAGGCCGCGGTCCGGGGACAGTACACCCGGGGCGGCACCCGCGAGGAGCTGATGGCCGGCTACCGCGAGGAGGCCGGCGTCGACCCCCTGTCGCGGACCGAGACCTACGCCGCGATGCGGCTCAACGTGGACAACTGGCGCTGGGCCGGGGTGCCTTTCTACGTACGCACCGGCAAGCGCCTGCCGGCCCGGCTCACCGAGGTGGCACTGCAGTTCCAGCGGCCGCCGCACCTGCCGATCCCGACCGACCAGCTCACCGGCCTCGATGCTGACGCGCTGATCCTGCGGATCCAGCCGAACGAGGGCATCTCGCTGCGGTTCGGTGCCAAAGTGCCGGGCCACTCCTTCCGGGTCCGCACCGCCACGATGGAGTTCTCCTACGACCAGACGTTCGTCGAGGAGTCCCCGGAGGCGTACGAGCGTCTGCTCCTGGACGCGCTGATCGGTGACGCGTCGCTGTTCATCCGCAGCGACGAGGTGCAGCAGTGCTGGCGCATCGTCGACCCGATCATCGACAACTGGAAGAAGGACAACTCTCCGATCCCCACCTACGAGGCCGCCTCCTGGGGCCCGACCGACGCCGACCGGCTCATCGGCCGGAACGGCCGCAAGTGGCGCAACTCCGCGTGACCCTGCCGGAACGAGTGTGGACCGCGCTGCTGAGCCCGATCGCTTGGTCTCACCTTTGACGCGCAGCGCGGTCCTCTCAATGGGCCGGTCATCGAAGTCGATGACCGGCTCTCCTGCGCGGGGCAGCGACTCAGGAGCCCGAGCCGGGCACCTGTCGACGTCTGTGCGCTCCGCGGCGAGGCCGGCGCTGGAGCCGCCAAAGCGCTGAGCCGGCACACCACCTCAGGTGCGTCGCCCTACTGTCCGGCACGTCCAGGAGGTGACCGCTGTTGACCGTCGCCTTCCTCATTTGCTCGACGGCATCGGCTCGCCGGACAGGACCCCGTGAACGAGAACGATCAAGAACATGACGCTGGCCGCAGCGAAGATCACGCCAATTGCCCGCTCCAGCAGAACGAAACGCGCCAGACGCTCGTCGTACTGGTCATTCTGACGCCAGCGCCACGGCGGAACTCGCCGTAACACACTCGCGGTCGCCATCGACCGGCGCATGTGCCACTCAGTCACGCCTCGAAAGTTGGTCGCCAGGGCGACACCGATGAGGCCCATGGTCAAAATCATCGCGACAGCGGCCACGAAGCGCCATGTCTCCATCTGACCTCCTTGACGTGGGCCACCGATCATATTGCCCTCGTCGTGAAGAGATCATGACTGCTGGCGGCTGGTGTGGGGCAAGTGGCTACACCCGCGCTTCAAGCCCATCTCCGCCGTGAGTCCGCACATCGTGGAACAGACCTGCTCCCGGTACGGGTTCGATCCACGCGGCGGCCAATGTTCAAGCTTGCGACACCACCGGCTGAGAGCGGTGCCCGTCGGGTCCGCTGTACCGAGCACACGCCTTCGGTGTGGAGGAACGATCACCAGTCGATTAGCTGCGGAAGCGGACTGACTGAGCTGCCGAACGATCCGCCAGCGTTCACCGGCGTCCGCCTTTGCCCGTGTCGATCGTCACCGAGGTGGTAACCAGCCGCCAGCGCCATCGCTCGCCGGCACCACTGTGGCCTACATCTTTGTCTCGCCGTCACAGGTGTGGGCACCGACTTCGCCCTCACGTCGTCGCCAAACGGCACGGGCAGCCGCCGAAGGCGGAGAACAGTATGCTGCGGCCCGAATGGAATCGGGTGATCCATGAGTGTGGGTGATCGAATGCGCGGAAAACCGCTCATCGCGAGCGTGCTGGTATTGGCGGGACTTGCCGGCTGCGTGGAACAGCCAGTCCCGTCGGCACCGCCGCCGTCAGTGACCCCCACGCGCTCGGCTCTACCCGACGAGCCGCAGGCGCTGATGGCGACCATCGGCGGGCTGGTCCAGCAGGCCGGTGTAGGCAACAACATCCGGCAGGGAGAGATCGAGACCGGCGAGGCGCAGTACGAACCCTGCGACTTGCTGATCGCCGATCCGCACCGGGCAAAGGGGGCCGGGTTGCAGCTTGATGCAGTTTGGGCCGCTGGCCTTGAGGTCAACCCCGTCGCGTCTTTCCAGAACATCCAGGCCCCGACGACTCTCTTGGACGTCAGGGTGGTCCATCTGCCCGACGCGTCTGCGGCCGTCGCCGCCGCGACCAGGGCGCGAACTGCACGCTGCCCGAGCGACGAGTTCCGCCTCAACATCGGCCAAGCGACTGCCCGGTGGGGGTCACGCGCGCTGACCATCGAGTCGACGAGCGCGCGGCTAACCACGGCGACGGTGAAACGAGTGAACCCGGAAATCGATGCAGGTGTGGACTATCTGCCTGGCGACGCCCGGCTGGTCTTCGCACATGGATCAATGCTGATCAGCATCGAAGCGCTCACGCTCTGGCCTCGCAAGCAGAACTCTGCCTCCGAAATCACCGCCATGGCTCAAGAGAAGGCGACGACCTTGGCAGGGACGATCGTGAAGACCCTCCCAACGTCAAGCGGGGATTGACGACGCACGCCCCGACGAGGCCGTGGTGAGGATGTGGCGCGTGCACCACCGGCAGACTCCTGGCCTGCCGGCAATAGCCGGCCCGAGGGTCGCAGAGGCTCCGGGGTCAAGGGCGGCCCGCGGGGCCCGTCGCGTAGTCACTCCGGCACGACAGCTCCTCCTCCCAGGGCTGGTGGAAACAATCATGATCGAAGTACAAGTCAGCTCGTCAGCGGCAGGCCAGGGTTGGGGGTGGTCGAGGCCCCGGCCCCGCCCACCTTTCGCCGGATTTCCATAGTTCCCAGGACCCGTGGCGATTCGCTAATCTCAATGACCTCGGCACGCTGCGAGATTGGTCAGCCCCGGAGGACCCTGGCGGAAGGCAATGATGGCCGGCTTGTTCGACGGATTCGAGGGCTACCGGGTAGTGACCACTGCGGAGAAGCGCCAGGCGCTCACCGCAGCGCTGGTTGCAGTCGACGCCAACGTGCTTCTCAACCTGTACCGCTACAACCCGCGGACAACGAACGATCTACTGGCGGTTCTCGACAAGCTCGGCGATCGACTCGTCGTACCCCATCAGGCAATTCTAGAGTTTCACCGCAACCGTCTCAAAGCGATCGGCAACCCGGAACAAGCAAACAACGATGCACGTACCGCGCTCGACAAGAGCCAGCAGGCAGCCCTGCGCGCCCTCGACAGCTGGTCCAAACAGGTCGCACTGGATGAATCCCAGTTGCAGCACCTACACGCCGACGTGGGACAAATCTTCGACAAGCTGCGGACCGCCGTCGACGGCGCCGCGCCAGATCGCGTTCACCCATCCACACCGACCGACGAGGACCCTGTCCTGCACAGGCTGACAGACCTTCTCGACGGCAAGGTGCTTCCGCGCCCCGACGACGGCCGCTGGTCTGCCCTCATCGACGAGGGGAAGCAGCGGGTAGCCGACATGGTGCCGCCCGGTTACCTGGATGCGGAGAAAAGCGATCAGAATCCGGAGGGAGCCGCAGGCGACTTCCTCGTATACATCCAGGCATGCGAAGAGGCCAAGACCCGTCAGCTAGACCTGGTTATCGTCACCAACGACGAGAAGGAAGACTGGTGGTGGCGACGGGGCGGAGACTTGATCGGACCGCGCCAGGAGATGACGAGAGAGTTCTTCGACCTCACGGGACACAGGCTGTTTCTGATGCGTCCCAGTGACTTACTCGACCACTCGGACGCCCTCAACGTGCAGGTGAACCCGAACTCCGCGAAGGACGCCGGCACCAGCCGCTCTGACATCGATGACGTCACAGATGCGGGTGCGGACGACGTGGGCGTCGGAGAGTGGACCGCCGAGACCGTGGACGACCTGCTGGATCGGCTTCGCATTGAGAGCCGACGAGATCTGGTCGAGGTTATCCTTGAGGCCGCTCGCCAGGGTGGCACCATCAGCCGCGATGCCGTCTACGCGATATGCGGCTACAGCAACGACCGACTGTTGGTTGGCTTCACCCGCCCAACCGCCCGCATCACCGCCAGCCTGCAAGCCGAACAGCGTCTGCCTGAAGCGGTAACTCCCATGCTGACGGCGCTGTACCGCGGTCCCGGACGGCTTTACGCGGCACGGATTCCCCCAGAGGTCACGGAGATCCTTGGCCCGAGATTGCCGCGATCAGACACGGAAGTGGAGTTCGAGCCAGCCGGTAAGTACAGGCCGCTCGCCGACTACCTCAGCGCGATCAGGGCCGACTCGACCTCGATGACCTTCGCTGAAATCGAAGACATCCTCGGAGACACCTTGGCGCCCTCCGCCAGAAAGCACCTCCCCTACTGGTACTCATCGCAGAACTCTCTCGGCAAGGCGATCGCTGCGGCCGGCTTCAGGCCGCGCGGTGTACGCATCGATGCTGAGACGGTCGATTTTCACCGACGGGGCTGAGACAATGCCCTCACGTCGGGTGGAGCGCAACCGCGCGGACATAGCGGCACCGCTCTGAACGGCATCCACCCGGCTGAGCAGCCAGCGGCACACCGCAGCATCGAGGGCGTCAGCGTCGATACCGGTCAGTGCCCGGGACAGGGTGCTGTCGTCAGGCACCCGCCGGGCACCGGTGAACGCGTCGCGGGTTGCACCGAGACGGTCCACACCGCTCCGGCAGGTCGGAGGCCCATTCGACGATCTCCACGACGCGGCTCGATCCCGAAACCACCGCCGCGATCGCGAGCAGTCCCGGCAGCGGATGGATCCGGCCGCCGGCGCCCGTGGGTCCGGAACCCGGGCGAGGGCCCGCACCAACGTGGCGCGTCCTGTTCCGACAGCGGCACGATTCGCCGCCGCACCGATCGCGACTCCCGCCTGACAAGACGCCGTTGACAAACAGCGTAAGGCCCGGCCACCTGAACGACATCGATCAATGCCTTGACTCTATGCGCCGCCCTGCTCATGATTTACTTCGGCGGCTCAAAAGTGGGGGTAGATGCGATGACGCAGGTAGAGCCACCGGCAGGAGGCCCCACATCAGCCGTCACCCTCAGCGAGCTTGGACAACCTGGCCGGCTCGCGCGCGCCGGCCGAGGCACGAGGGACTGGCTGACACGTGGGGACCATCGGCGGGAACTGAGTAACGCGAGCCTCGGTTCGGTGCTCCTCGCTGTCGCGATGATCTGGCTGATTCCGCCGTACGCGATTCGCATCGTCACTGCCGGCGCCAAGACTGTGCCGATCGCCGACCCGGCCCACACCATCGTCGGTGACGTGGGTGACCCGACGGCCCAAGCATGGCTGGTGGGATGGGGTGGCCACGCTCTCACCCACGGCCTGCGTGGCCTGTGGGATACCAACGCTTTCTATCCCGACACGTACGGCCTGGCCCTGAACGACAGCCTGCTCGGCTATGCCCCGGCAGGGCTGATAGGCAGCGGTGTAGTCGGTGCCGTGCTGCGCTACAACATCCTGTTCGTGCTGGCTTTCGCGCTCGCCTTCCTCGGCGGCTACGCGCTCCTGCGCCAGCTCGGCGCGAACAAGGTCGCCGCCGCGGTAGCCGGGGCCGCTCTCGCCTACGCGCCCTGGCGCTACGGCCACGACGGCCATTTGAATATTCTCTCCACTGGCGGAATCACTCTGGCCCTGGCGATGCTGGCGCGCGGCCACGGACTCTCGTTCACCCGCGGCTACCTTGCCGAACGAGTCCGGCCGGGTTGGGCGTTCGCTGGCTGGCTGGTCGCGGCCTGGCAGGTCAGCCTAGGCTTCGGCGTGGGGCTGGGATTCGTATACGTCCTCGCCGCCCTCTGCCTGATCACACTGATAGCTTGGCTGATCCACCGCCCACGCCTCAGCCGCCGGCTGATCGTCAGTGATCTGATCGGCGGGTTGGTCTTCACCGCGGTGACCGGATACTTCGCGTACGCGTACCAACACGTGCGCGAGCTCAACCCAAATGTCACTCGGGACTGGGACTACGTCGCGTTCTTCTCCCCAACAATGCGCGGGCTTCTCGTGGCGCCGCAGTCCTCGCTGCCCTGGGGCACCCTGCACAACAACGCCCGCACCGCTCTTGGTGACGTACCGACTGAGAAGGTGCTGCTATGCGGGTATGCACTGTATCTACTGGCCTTCGTCGGCCTGTTCCTATCCCGCTGGTCACCGGTGCAACGGCTTCTGCTGCTGTTGGGGACTGTCGTCGGAGTGCTGTTCGCGCTGGGCACGAACGGGCCGACCTACCGCCTGCTCTATCTCTACGTGCCCGGGTTCGATGGATCCCGTACACCAGGCCGGTTGATCTTGTGGCCCACTCTCTGCCTGGCCATTCTCGCGGCCGGCCTGGTTACGCACCTGGCCGAGGTGGCTCGCAGGGACGCCAAGCCGAAATGGTCGGTGAGCGCGGCGCGGCTGCTGACCGTTCCGTTGCTGGTTCTCGTGCTAGTTGAGGGCCTGCCTGACCTGGGCCACCCCCGAACCCCAACCGCACCGGCCGCGATGGCGCTAGCCTCCGCGCACGCTCCGATCATGGTATTGCCGTCCAACGACGGCATCGACCTCCACGTTCTACTGTGGTCGACCGACGGCTTTCCCACCATGGTCAACGGTGCGGCCAGCTACACCACACCCAACCGTCAGGCGATCCGCGACGTTATGGCGACCTTCCCCAGCCAGCCGGCCTTGGATCGGTTGCACGAGCTTGGCATCCGCAGCGTCGTCCTGCTGCGCGACCGGGTCCAAGGCACCCCGTACGAACCACTGCTCTACGCCCCGGACGTACCCGGCATCACCCGCCATGACGTCGGGCCGGACGTGGTTTACACCATCGACGCCAACACCAAGAACCCCTAACGAAACAATGTTGGGCGTGCCCTTGAGACACGAGGATCGTTCTGTCTGAACGTGAGGAGGGGTGAGTAGCCGCCGTGGATCATCTCGGACGAAATCTGGGCGGTGGTGGGTGAGGTGCTCCAGCAGCAGGTGCGCAACACCGACAACGTCCTGGACCTGGGCGGACACGCCTTCCTCGCGGTCCAGGTCGCACAGGCCGTGGAGCAGCGCGTCGCCAAATCCCTTGAACCCGTTGCGGACTCCTCCGCTCCCGACGTCCCTACGCCGAGGGTGACTCGACCCGTACCGGCCGGCGGATCCGGGCCGGCGGGGCGGGCAGAGCCCTGCGGTCGACCTTGCCGTTGGCGGTGGCGGGCAACTCGGGCAGCACCACGTGGCGCAGTGGCACCATGTGGTCGGGAAGCTGCTCGGCCATGAACGCCCGCAGCGCCGCCTCGCTCACGTCGCCCGCGTCGGCGTGCCGCTCGGTCACCACGTACGCTACCAGGGTCGGGGCCGCACCCAGGTCGTCGCGGAGCAGCACCACGCTGTTCGCGACGAGCGGGTGACTGTTCAGCACCGACTCGATCTCGCCGAGTTCCACCCGCTGCCCACGGATCTTCACCTGCGTGTCGATGCGCCCGCCGTAGTTCAGGTACCCCTGTGGTGACCACCAGGCCAGGTCGCCGGTGCGGTACACCCGCTGGGGACGCCCGGCGACGTGCACGGTGCCGAACCGCTCGGCGGTCAGGTCGGGCCGTCCGGCGTACCCCCGGGCCAGGCAGTCGCCGCCGACCACCAGTTCCCCGGGTACGCCCAGCGGGGCCAGCGCACCGTCGTCGTCCAGCACGTATGCCGTGACGTTGGTGATCGGCCTGCCGATCGGGACGGTGGGGTCCGGTTCGGGTCGGCGACACGGCCAGGCGGTGACGTCGATGGCGGCTTCGGTGGGGCCGTACAGGTTGTCCACCCGCGCCGTCGGCAGGGTGGCGGTGAGCTTGTTGACGAGCTTCGGCGGCAGGGCCTCCCCGCTACAGATCACCCGGCGCAGGGCTGCGCACGCGGCGACCCCGGGCTCCTCGACGAACAGGGCGAGCATCGACGGTACGAAGTGCACTGTGGTCACCGCCTCGCGCGCGATGACGGCGGCCATCTCCTGCGGGTCGCGGTGCGCCTGGGCTTCGGCCGTGACCAGTGTCGCGCCGGCCAGGAAGGCCCAGAGCAGTTCCCACACCGACACGTCGAAGGTGTACGGCGTCTTCTGCAGCACCACGTCATCGGGCCCGATGCGGTACTCCTCCTGCATCCACGCCAGCCGGTTGGCCAGCGACAGATGGGTCATCTGCACACCCTTCGGCGCCCCGGTCGACCCGGAGGTGAAGATGACGTACGACAGGCCGTCCACCACCTCCTGCGGCGCGCGGTAGCCACGCCAGTCGACGGGCAGGGCGGGCAGGTCGGCGCCGGCCAGTGGTCGCACCGGAACGGCCGGGGCTCCGCCGGTGCCGAGCGCTGCCCGTCCCTCGTCGTCGGCGAGCGCCAGCGCGGCGTCGGCGGTGGTGAGCATCAGGTCCAGCCGGGCCCTCGGGTGGGACGGGTCCAGTGGCAGGTACGCCGCTCCGGCCAGCAGGACACCGAGCACCGCGACGACCATCTCCGGGCTCCGCTCGGTGCACAGGGCGACGACCGAGCCGGGGCCCACGCCCTCAGCGCGCAGTCGCCCGGCCAGCGCCGCTGCCTCGTCGAGCAGGTCCCGGTAGCTGCGGTCGCGTCCCCCGCCGCGCAGCGCGACGGCGTCCGGGGTGCGCTCCGCCTGCCGGCAGATCGCCTCGTGCACGGGTGTCCGGGGGGCCGGGGTCGGCGCGGGGTTGAAGCCGAGCAGGGTGGCCCGCTCCCGGGGACCGACGAGCACCGCCTCGCGCACCGGACGGTCGGGATGGGCGGTGAGCCATCCGCTCAGGGTGTCCAGTCGTTCCTGGAGGTGGGTGGGATGACAGTGGTCGCCGGCGAGCCAGACCGGCACCGGGCCCACCGTTCCCGCCGCCCTGCCCGGTGGGCCGGGTGTCACCAGCACCACGTCCACCGGGGACAGCTCGGGTGACGGTGTCCGCGTCTGCGCGCGTACCTCTGTCGGTGTGGTGTCCGGGTGCACGCGCAGCGTGTGGTCGCCGTGCGGGCCGCGCACCGTTACCGACGTCGCGCCGGAGAGGCGGTGGGCGAGCACGGCCGTCACCGCTGCCGCGTGTGCCAGGTCGGTGGGGTCGGTCATGCGGTCACCAGCTCGGCCAGGATGCGCGGCGTGGGTCGCGCGGACAGTTTCTCCATCGGGATGCGGACGGCGAAGTGGCGCTGCACCTGGTTGACCATGCGGATGAACAGCAGGGACTCACCGCCGACGGTGAAGAAGTCGGTGTCCGGCCCGATGTCGGGCGAGCCGAGCAACCGGCCCCACAGCTCCACGATCTCGCCCACCACCGTGCTCTCCCCGGTAGCCGCGGGAGGCGGCGACGGTTCGGCGGTGTCCGGGGCCGGTGGCGGTGTCGCCTCCAGCCAGTGGCGGGTACGGGCGAACGGGTACGTGGGCAGCGCCACCCGTCGCGCCGGGGTGTCGCCGCGCACCGCCGGCCAGTCCACCGTCACCCCGGCCGTCCACAGTCCACCGAGCCCGGCGAGGACGTCGGCGGCGTCGGCCCGCGTCGTCGGTCGCGGCTGTATGGCGAACCCGGGCACCCCCCGTCCCTGCGGTGTCTGCCGGGCCATGCTGGTCAGCGCGCTGCCGGGACCGACCTCGACGAGCACGGGGTCGGGTAGCTCCAGCGCGGTCAGCAGGGCGTCGTGGTAGCGCACCGGGCTGCGCAACTGTGCCGCCCAGTAGCCCTCGGCACGCTCCCGGCCGGTGTCGAGCAGCGCGCCGTCGACGCTGCTGACCACCGGGATGGTCCGGGGCCGGTGGGGCACCCGGTCGGCGTCGACGCCGAGCAGCCGGGCCGCGTCGGTCATCATCCGGGTGTGGAAGGCGCGCTGCGCGGGCAGCTCCCGACAGGGCACCCCGGCCGCGTCCAGGCGTTCGCGGAACGCCGCGAGCGGGGCCGGCGGTCCGGCCACGACGGTCACCTCCGGCGCGTTGCGGGCGGCGATGTCGAGGTCGTCCAGGCCCGCGAGGTGTTCCTCCACGGTGCGCGGCCCGGCCAGCACGACCAGCAGGTGACCCTTCGGGGCGTCCTGCATGAGCCGGCCCCGGGTGGCGACCAGGCGCAGCATGTCGTCGTCGGCCAGCTCACCGGCGAGCGCGGCGGCCGGGAACTCACCAACCGAGTGGCCGATCATCGCCGCCGGACGGACGCCCCACGACAGCAGCAGCCGGCCGAGCGCCACCTCGTACAGGGCCAGGGCCGGCTGGGTGACGTCCGTACGGTGCACGACACCGTGCGGGTCGTCGTCGACGAGAACGTCCCGCAGGTCCAGCCCGAGGACCGAGGCCAGCAGCTCCGCCCCGTGGTCGAGGTCGGCCCGCACCGACGGGTAGTGGTCGTAGAGGCCCCGCGCCATGGCGGGAAACTCGGCGCCCTGCCCGGGGAACAGGAAGACCACCCGGGGTCGGCGGGCCGCCGCGCGCACCCGCGCCCGGCGCAGCCCGGCGAGCGCCGCCGGGACCTCCCGCGCGGCCACCGCCAACCGGTGCGGGAAGTGCCGGCGGTACGTCTGCGCCGTCACCGCGACGTCCCGCAGGGACAGGTCGGGGCGCTGCCGGACGTACTCGTGCACCTGATCGGCGGCCTCGCGGACCGCCTCCGGGGTCCGCGCGGACAGCACGATCAGCTCGGCGGGGCCGTCGGCGGCCGATGGCTCCGGCGGGATCGGGCCGTCGGCCTCCTCCAGCACCACGTGCGCGTTGGTGCCACCCAGACCGAAGGCGCTGACCGCCGCGCGGCGCGGACCGTCGGCGGCCTCCCACCGACGGGCGACGGTGTCCACAGTGAACGGTGTGGACCCGTCCAGCAGCTCGGGCCGGGCCTGCTTCAGGCCGGCGAGCGGCGGGATCTGCCGGAAGTGCAGGGCCAGCGCTGCCTTGATGAGACCGGCGACACCGGCGGCGGCGTCGAGGTGCCCGACGTTGGCCTTGACCGAGCCGATCGAGCATTGTCGCTCGCCGCGACGGAACACCTCGGTCAGCGCGGCCAGCTCGATGGCGTCGCCGACCTCGGTCGCGGTGCCGTGCGCCTCGAGGTAGCCCACTGTCGCCGGGTCGACGGCGGCGGAGGCGTACGCGCGGGTCAGCACGTCGACCTGCCCGGCGATGCCCGGCGCGGTGTAGCCGACCTTCATCCCACCGTCGTTGTTCACCGCCGACCCCTTGATCACCGCGTACACGGTGTCCCCGTCCCGGCGGGCGTCCGCGACACGTTTGAGCACCACCAGGGCGACCCCGTTGCCGGGCACGGTGCCGTCGGCCGCGGCGTCGAAGGGCCGGCACGTGCCGTCCGGCGACATGATGCCCTTCGTCTCGTAGAGGTACCCGGCCTGCTGCGGCACTGCCACGCAGGCGCCACCGGCGAGCGCCACGTCCGAGTCGCCGCCACGCAGGCTCTGGCAGGCCAGGTGCACCGCCACCAGCGACGTCGAGCAGGCGGTCTGCACGGTGATGGCGGGTCCGCCCAGGTCCAGCCGGTACGCGATCTTCGCGGCCAGGTGGTCCTTCTCGTTGCCCAGCACGACCGACAGCAGCCCCTGCGACTCGACGACGTCGGGCTGGGCGAACACGTGGTGCAGCGCGTAGTAGTTGAACCCGGCCCCGGCGAAGACGCCGACCCGACCGAACGGCCGCTCGGTGGCGAGCCCCGCCGACTCCAGCGCGGCCCATGCCGTCTGCATCAGCAGCCGGTGCTGCGGGTCCATCGTCTGCGCCTCCCTCGGAGTGATGCCGAAGAAGGCCGCGTCGAACAGGTCCGGGTCGGCCAGGACGCCGCGCGCCGGCACGTACGCCGGGTCGTCGAGCCGGTCGGCGGGCACCCCGGCGGCCAGCAGCTCGCCCCGGGTCAGCGCACTGACAGTGGTCTTTCCGGCGACCAGGTTCGACCAGTACTCCCAGACGTCGGCAGCGCCGGGGAACCGACCGGCCAGGCCGACGATCGCGATGTCGTCGTTCATGAGGGTGCGCCTGCTCTCTCGGTCTGTGCGTGCAGATGCCGGGCCAGGGTCTGGACGGTCGGGAAGCGGTAGAGGTCGGTGAGCGGGATGGTCCGGCCTGCCAGCCGCTCCTGGAGCAGCCGGCGCACGATCGCCAGGCGCAGCGACTCACCGCCGACGTCGAAGAACGCCTCGTCGACGTCGAAGTCGTCGGTGCCCAGCGCCTCCACCCAGGCGCCCGTCACCAGCTCCTCGAACTCGGCCAGCGACGCCGAGCGCTCGGCGGGAACCCGGGCCGGCGCGGCCGAGGTCTCCGGCGGCGCGGCCGGTTGGGCCAGCGCTCCCAACGCCCGTAGGTCGACCTTGCCGTTGCGGTCCAGCGGGAACTCCGCCACCGTCACCCACTGCTGCGGCCGGGCGTACGGGGCCAGGTCGGGCTCCACCGCGCGGCGCACGGCGGCCACGTCGACGCCGTCCGGGTCGGGTTTGAGCGCCGCGCAGAGGCGTACCCCGCTCGCCGGGTCACCGGTGGGGAAGACCACGGCGTCGCGGACGCCCGGCTGCGCCCGCAACCGGCGCTCGACGTCGACCGGCTCCACCCGGTGTCCGGCGATCTTCACCTGACGGTCGTTGCGGCCCAGGAAGCGCAGCTGCCCGTCGGTGCCCCAGCGCACCAGGTCCCCGGTGCGGTAACGGCGTTCCCCGTCGTGGCGCACGAAGGAGGCGTCCGTCCTCGTCGGGTCGCCCAGGTACCCGTCGGCCAGACCGGTGCCGCCGGCCAGCAGTTCGCCGACAGCGCCCGGTGGGACGAGACGACCCGACGCGTCGACGACGGACAGGTCGGTGCCGTGCACCGGGCCGCCGATCGGCAGCGGGTCCGGGGTCGCGTCGGCGTGCTCGACGGAGTACGTGGTGGTGAAGGTGGTGTTCTCGGTGGGGCCGTACCCGTTGCTCAGGCGCAGGCCCCGGCAGGCCCGCAACACCTGGCGCACGTGCGGCGGTGACACCACTCCCCCGCCGGTGAACAGCTGCCGCAACCCGGCGAACGCGTCCGGACGGTGGTCGGCGACCAGGTGGAACACGCCCGAGGTGAGCCAGGCGTGGGTGACCCCGGCGGTGCTCAGGACGTCGGCCAGCCCGCGTGGCGTCGGGTCCTCCGGCGGGAAGACCACCACCGTGTCGCCGGTGGCCAGGGGCACCAGCAGCTCCAGGGTGGACGCGTCGAACGCCAGCGGGGACAGCCGCAACATCCGCATACCCGGCCGCTCGGCGAACATCCCCGGGTCGTCGGCCAGTCGCAGCACCGCCCGGTGCGGCACGACGACGCCCTTGGGCACGCCCGTCGAACCGGATGTGAAGGAGACGTACGCGGTGCGCGCCGGGTCGGTCGGCGCCGCCTCGACCGGGTCTGCCCCGACGGGCGTCCGCGGACCGACGAGCGGGCAGTCGACGACTCCCGGCCAGGGCTCGCCCACACCGAGGCGGGCCCGCGCCGCGACGGTCGCCGCCAGATGGGTACGCCACTCGGCGGTTGCGTGCTGGTCCACGGCCACGTAGTGCGCGCCGAGTCGCAGCACGCCCAGCACCGCTACCGCCTCGGCGGCCGAGCGGGGCACCTCCAGGAGAACCGCGTCGCCGGCACGCACCCCGTGGCCGTGCAGGAGACGGGACTGCTCGACCGCGGCGTCGTGCAGGTCCCGGTAGGTGAGCGTCAGCCCGGTGTGCGCGTCGACGAGCGCGGACCGCTCGCCCGCCGACTCCGCGTACGCCGCGAACCGGTGCCACACGTCGTCGGCGGTGTCGTACGTCCCGCCCGAGCCCAGCTCGCGCAACCGGGCGCGCTGACCCGCCGAGAGGGTGGTGACGTCCCGCACCGTCGCGTCCGGGTCGGCGGTCAACTCCCGCACCGCCGCCTGGAACGACTCGACCAGTTCCCCGGCGTCGGCGGCGGTCAGCAGGGCTGTCGCGTATTCCAGCGCGAACCGGGGACGATCCGACCACGACTGGAGGTAGAGCAGGGCGTCGAACACCGCGCCGCCGCAGTGGCTCTCGTGCACCCGCCAGGTACGGTCGCCCACCACCAGCTCGTCGGGCACCAGCTCGTGGTGGGCGGCGAAGCCGAGCTGGGCCAGGGGGTTCCGTCCCGGGTCGGTGCCGGCGCCCAGCGCGGAGACGACAGTCTCGAACGGCACGTCGGCGTCGGCGACCGCTGCGGCCAGGGCGTCGGCGATCCCGCGGACGAACTCCCGGACGGTGCTGTCGTCAGTCGCCGTGCAGCGGACCGGGACGACCCGGGTGCAGAGGCCCACCAGGCGGTCCATGCCCGCCTCGAACCGGCCCGCCGCCGGCACCCCGAGCAACAGGTCGTCCAGACCGGCGCGGCGGGACACTGTCAACGCCCAGGCTGCCAGGGCCACCGACGTGACGGTCACCCCGCACTCCCGGGCCAACCCGGTCGTCGCCTCGGCCGCCGTCTCGTCCAGGTGGAAGCGCAGTCGGGCGCCCCGCCCGTCGGCCTCGGCGACCGGCGGCAGGTCGGTGGGGAGCGTCACCGTCCACGGTGCCCCGTCCAGCCGCGCGGTGACCCGGGTCAGGGCGGATTCCAGCGCGCCGGACGACTCCTGCGCGGCGAGCCGGGTGCCGACCCAGTCCGGCGACGGGGCCGCCTCGGCCGGGCCGTCCCCGGCGTAGAACTCGGCGAACTCCCGTGCGAACAGTCCGACGCTCCAGCCGTCGCTGACCGTGTGGTGCACCAGCATGGTGAGCAGGTCGCGCCGGCCGGTTCGGGTCAGGACGAACACCACGGGTGGCTGCGCGAAGGGGCGCAGCAGACGGGCGGCGGCCGGGCCGTACAGGTCGTGCACGGCGCGTACCGCGTCGTCGTCGGGCAGCGTCTGGTGCAGCAGGCGCGGCTCGTAGGGCGCGGGCAGCACGATCCGGGCCTGGCGGGGGTCGCGCACGAAGCGTGTCCGCAGCGCCTCGTGTCGGGTGGCCAGCTCGCGCAGCGCCCACCGGACCCGGGCCGGGTCGAGGGGCCCGTCCGCCTCCACCGTGAACATCAGGTGGTACGGCGCGTCCTGGTCCAGCAGGTGCGCGGCCAGCATGGACCGCTGACCCGGCAGCAGCTCCCGCTCTGCCGGCCGCCGCGCGACGACGGGTGGCGCGGTGTCGACGAAGTCCACGGCGCCGGCGAGGGCCTGGGCCAGCGGCAGCGCCGACAGCAGGCGGGCGCTGTCCACGTCCGCCCGCAGCTCGCGTTGGCCCAGCGCGACGAGGGCGATGGCCTGGAGCGAGGTGCCGCCCAGGGCGACGAACGACTCGGTGGCGGCCACCGCGCTCACCTGTTCGGGGGTGCCGCCGAGCACCCGCGCGGCGAGCGGCGCCCAGGCGGCGAGGTCGGGGGCGACCATCAGGCGGTCTCCGCCGGGGTCCGCTCCAGCGGCACCTCGCTCGCGACCTTGCGCAGGTCGGCGAAGCGGGGGTTCTCCAGCACGTGGCCGAACATCACCGCGAGGTTGAGTTCCTGGCGGATCAGGGTGCTCAGCCGCAGCGCGCTGAGCGAATGGCCGCCGAGGTCGAAGAAGTCGTCGTCGTCGTCGACGGTGTCGACGCCGAGCACCTCCATCCACAGCTCTTCGAACTCGGCCACCCAGGTCCGGTCGTGTACGTCGCGCATCAGTGTCGCCTCTCTGTGGTCGGGTCGACTCCGGGTGCGTCCAGGTAGTGCCGGGTGGCCGCGAAGGGGTAGGTGGGGGCGGGCAGCCGGCGGCGGCCCGTGTCGTGCACGGGATCCCAGGCGTCGGTGAGACCCAGCTGCCACAGCGCGCCGACGGTCGCCAGCAGGCGGGCGTGCCGGTTGGCGGGAAGTGCCGGCTGGTCGGCGTCCAGGTGCGGGGTGACGCTGGTGCCGACCTCGATCCAGAGCACCTGGTCGGGCGCGTCGGGGGGCGGCGTCGACGTCGGGGGACGAAGGGCGGCGGCCCGCCAGAAGGCGCTGTCGTCGGGCCGCCCGTCGATGAGCAGGGGCACAGCGGCGGGGTGCAGGCGTACCCCGGGGTCGTCGGTGTGGCGCAGCAGCGCCAGCGCGTCCGCGAGCGACATCACCCCGGCCACGACGGCGGCGGCCAGCGCGCCGACGCCGTCGCCGGCCAGGGCGCGCGGGGTGACGCCCCGGCTGCGCAGCGACCGGGTCAGGCCGACGCAGGCCAGCAGCCGGTCGCCGCGTTCCCGGGCCGAATCGTCCAGGTCGTGGCCACGCAGCAGCGCGACGCCCTCGTCGACGGTCCGCCGGTACACCGGGTCGGCGTCGTAGTTGGGTCGGTTGCCGGTCACCGCACCGGCCCCGGTGAGGTGCAGCGCCACCCCGCGCGCCCGAGCCGTCGCGTCGACCTTTCGTAGCCGGGCGACCCCGTCGGTCACGCCGGTCAGGACGGCGGCCCGCCAGGGCAGCTCGGCGCGGCCGGTCCGCAGTGTGTACGCGAGGTCGGCCAGGTCCCCGGGGGCGGTTTTCGCCGCGAACGCGGTCACCCGGTCCAGGCTCTCCTGCGCCACCGCGGCGGTCTTCGCGGAGACCAGGACGAGCTGCGGGACGTGTCGGCGCGGTCGGGCCGCGATTGGCGGGGCCTCCTCCAGCACCACGTGGGCGTTGGTGCCGCCGATGCCGAAGGCGCTCACCCCGGCGCGGCGTACGCCGTCGACAGGCGCCCAGGGTCGGGCGGTCGTCGGCAGCTCGAACACCGAGCCGTCCAGTCGGATCGCCGGGTTGGGCGTACGGAGGTGGGCGATCGGAGGAATCGTCCGGTGCGTCAGGGCCAGGACCGTCTTGATCAGGCCGACCACCCCGGCGGCGGTGTCCAGGTGTCCGACGACCGACTTGACGGCGCCCAGCGCGCAGGGCGCCCGGTCGGGCCGGGCGGAGTCGAACACCTGCCGCAGCGCCGCCACCTCGATCGGATCGCCGAGCGCGGTGCCGGTGCCGTGCGTCTCGACCAGGCCCACGGTGTCCGGGTCGACGTCGGCCACCTCCAACGCCGCCGCGATGACGGCGGCTTGACCGGTCGGACCGGGCGCGGTGAAGCCGGCCTTGCGGGCGCCGTCGTTGTTGACCGCGGAGCCACGGATCACCGCGTGCACCGTGTCGCCGTCGCGCAGCGCGTCGGTGAGGCGCTTGAGCACCACCACGCCCGCTCCGTCGCCCGGCACCGTCCCGTCGGCGGCGGCGTCGAAGGCGCGGCAGCGACCGTCGGCGGAGAAGATGCCGCCGGGCTCGTGCAGGTGTCCGCGCCGGGTCGGCGGGGCGACGGTGGCCGCGCCGGCCAGTGCCACGTCGGCGTCGTAGGTGAGCAGCGCCTGCGTCGCCTGGTGCACCGCGACGAGCGACGTCGAGCAGGCGGTCTGCACTGTCAGCGCCGGCCCCTGAAGGTTCAGCTTGTAGGCGATCCGGGTGGCGGCGAAGTCCTTGTCGCTGCCGATGATCACGCCCAGGCCACCGGCCGCCTCGACCGCGCGCTCGTTGGGCCACACGTTGTCCAGCAGGTAGACGTTGAGTCCGGTGCCGACGTACACCCCGACCCGGTTGCCGTCGGCGGCGACCGGCGGGTGGCCGGCGTGCTCCAGGGCCGCCCAGGCGCACTCCAGCAGAATCCGCTGCTGGGGGTCCATCAGGGCGCTGTCCGACGGTGAGTAGCTGAACAGCCGGTGGTCGAAGCGGTCCGCGTCGGTGAGCACCGCGCGGGCCGGCACGAAGCCCGACCGTTCCACCAGATCCTTGGGTACGCCCCAACCGACGAGCTGCTCGGGCGTGAAGACGCTGACGGCGTCGACGCCGTCGTGGACGTGTCGCCAGAACCGGTCCAGGTCGCGTTCGGCGCCGGGGACCCGGATGGCCATGCCGACCACCGCCACCGCGGCGTTGTCGTCCAGCTCAGTCACGGCCGGCTCCCACGCTGCGCCGCCGGTCGGCCAGCAGCGCGCGGCCCTGGCGGCGCTGGGCCGCGTTGGGGTCCGCGACGACGGGCGCGGTGTGCTGGAGCGCCGCCGCGCAGCCGGCGATCGTGCCGCAGCGGAAGAGGTCGGTCACCGAGACGTCCAGACCCTCCTCGGACATCCGCTGCTGCAACGCGATCAGCGCGAAACTGTGGCCGCCCAGGTCGAAGAAGTTGTCGTGCAGCCCGACGTCGGGCCGCCGCAGCACCTCGACCCAGCAGGCCCGGATCCGTTCCTCCAACCCGGTGCCGACCACTGCGGCCGGTGGCCGCGACGGCGCGGTGGCCGTCCGTGCCGCGCGGCTGTCGGCCAGCAGGCGGAGAAGGTCCACCTTGCCGTGCGCGGTGAGCGGGATGGTCGCCACGGCCAGGATCCGCGACGGCACCATGTACGCCGGGAGTGTCTCGCGCAGGTGCGCCCGCAGCTCGTGCTCGGCGTCCGGGCCGATCCCATGGACCACGAACGCGACGAGTTCGTCGTCCTCGGCGGCCACGGCGCACGACCGCACCGCGGGGTGGGTGAGCAGGGCGCCCTCCACCTCGGCCAGCTCGACGCGGTAGCCGCGCAACTGCACCTGCGTGTCGTTGCGGCCGAGGTACACCATGCTCCCGTCGAGACCCCACTTCACCACGTCGCCGGTGCGGTACATGACCCCGCCGCCGTACGGGTCGGGCGGGAACCGCGCCTCGGTCAGCTCCGGGTTGTCCAGGTAGCCGTGCGCAACGAGCGCGCCGCCGCAGTACAGCTCGCCGGGCACGTTGAGGCCGGTCGGCCGCAGGTCCTCGTCGAGGACGTAGCAGCGCGCCGACGGCAACGGCACGCCGATGGCACCCTCGGGGACCCGGGGCACGTCGGCGGCCGACGCCTGGAAGATCGTGACGTGGATGGTGCCCTCGGTGATGCCGTACATGTTGACGAACACCGTTTGCAGACCCGGCGCGTCCGCGATCAGCGACGCCAGCCGCGACCAGCTCAGCGCCTCACCGCCGAGGACGACGTAGCGGATGCGGGAGGTCTCGTCCTCCTCGAGCGCCCGCAGGTACGGCGGCAGCAACCGGTAGAGCGCGCCCGGGGTCTGGAACAGGACGGTGACGGCCTCGCGACGCACCAGCCGGGCCAGCCGTTCCCGGTCCACCAGGTCGACCCGGTCGGCGATGACCAGCCGGGCGCCGGTGGTCAGCGCGCCCCACATCTCCCACACCGACGCGTCGAACGAGAACGAGCTGGCCGCCAGCCACACGTCGGCGGCCGTGACGTCCAGGCCCGCCGGGGTCGGGCTGTTCAGCGCGTCCAGGCCGCCGTGCCCGACCAGGACCCCCTTGGGTACGCCGGTCGAGCCGGAGGTGTAGATGACGTACGCCGGGTCGTCCGGCCCGGGGAAGGTCTCCTCGAGCACGGAGATTCCGTCGAGGGTGTGCGCGTCGGCCAGGGGGGTCCCGCTGTCGCGGGTGAGCGCCGCGGCCGCCTCTGCGGTCTCCGGGTCCACCACGAGCACCGCCATCCCGGCGTTCGCGGCGATCAGTTCGAGGCGCTGGCGCGGGTAGTCCGGGTCCAGCGGCACGTAGACGCCGCCGAGCTTCCACACGCCCAGGATCGCCGCGACGACCGCCGGTGAACGGCCGAGCAGCAGCCCCACGCGCACACCGGGGCGGACACCACGGTCGGCTAGGCCCGCCGCGATCCGCCTGGCCCACCGGTCCAGCTCGGCGTAGGTGATCTCGACGTCCCGGTGGCGTACGGCCACCGCGTCCGGGGTCGCCGCCGCGTGGTCGGCGAAGCGACGCAGCACCGACGGGTGCGTGACCGGCGCCGACGCGAGCGGCGGGTTCACCCCCTCGGTGAGCTGCGCCCGCTCGGCCTCGTCCACCATGGACGGCTCCCGCTGCTCCTTGTCGACGATCGACCGCAGGAACATCAGGTAGTGCGTGAGCAGCGTGCCGACGGTCTCCGCCATGAACAGCTCGGTGCTGTACTCGGCGCGCAGGAACGGCACGTCGGTGGAGACGTCGAGGGTCAGGCCCAGGTCGAACTTGGTGACGTCGATCTCGACGTCGACCTCGGTCAGCCGTACCCCGGCGAACTCGGGGAACGCGAACGGGAAGTTCTGCACCGTCAGCGAGGTCTGGAACAGTGGCGCGTGGCTGAGCTGCCGCTCCCCCACGGTGGCCCGCACGATCTGCTCGAACGGCACGTCCTGGTTGGCGAAGGCCGCCATGCTGGTCCGTCGTGCCCGGTCCACCAGCTCGGTGAAGCTCGGCCGGCCGGACACGTCGAGCCGGATCGGCAGCGTGTTGACCAGACAGCCGACCAGGCGCTCCTCGGCGTCGTCCATCCGGTTCGCCACCGGAACGCCGACGACCACCTCGTCCTGGCGCGCGTACCGGGACAGCACCGAGGCGTACGCGGCGAGCGTCACCGCGAACAGCGTCACGCCCCGCGCCCGCCCCCACTCCCCCAGCCGCCGCACCAGTTCCGGCTCGACCGGGCGGCGCAGCACCGCGCCGGTGGTGCCGAGCACGCTCGGGCGGGGGAAGTCGGTGGGCAGCGCCAGTTGTGGCACGTCGACCAGCGCCGCACGCCAGAAGTCGAGGCCCGAACTGTCCCGCCGCCACGTCTCGTGCTGCCGCTCGGCGTACGCCAGGTAGGACTCGGCCGGCTCGTCGTAGGCGGCCACCGACCCGTCGACAGTGGCGTCGTACTCGGCGGCCAGGTCGCGCAGGAGCAGACCCACCGACCACCCGTCGCAGGCGATGTGGTGCACGAGCACCGCGAGGCCGTGCTCGTCCGGGCCCCAGGAGCGCAGGAAGGCTCGTACCACCGGGCCGTCGGCGAGGTCGAAGGGCTGCCGGGCCTGCTCGGCGACGAGCGTCCGCAGGTGGGCCTCCTGGGTGGCGCGATCGACCCACCCGTCAGCGGTGATGTCGACGTCCACAGCGGACGTCGACGACACCCGCTGGGTGAGGACACCGTCGACCACCGCGAACGTGGTGCGCAGCGCGTCGTGCCGGGCGACCACCCGGGTCAGGGCCGTGCGAAGGGCCTCGGGTCGCAGCGCACCGCGCAGGTGCACCGCGAAGGCCACCACGTACGCCGGGTTTCCGGGCTGGAGCTGATCGAGGAAATAGAGGCGTTCCTGGGCGAACGAAGCACGACCGGTACGAACCATGCACCGATCGTGCGCCCCGGCACGTCCCGCGCGGCAGAGCACGTTCTCCTGCCCCACCAGGAAAAGCTCCCGGTCGCGTCGGCGACACGTCGACGCGGGTCCCGGGCATGGCGCGGCCCCGGCCCGACGCGGGTTGCCGTCGGACCGGGGCGGTGCTCGGCCGGTCAGTACTCGCCGCGCCCGAAGGCCGCCAGCTCGGCGGAGTGCACGGGATTGCTGACGTACGTGGCGCCGATCGGGGCCGTCACCCGGCACCAGGCGTCGAGCCGGTCCACGTCGATGCCGGCGGCGCTCGCCAGCTCGTCGCGGCGGCGCACCATCTCCGCGCGGTCCAGACCCTCCAGCACGTAGTCCACGGCGTCGAAGCAGGGGTCACCGGCGCACGCCATCGGGTCGATCGCCACCAGGCCCCTGCCTCCGCCGTTGAGCACGTTGCCGAGGTGCAGGTCCCCGTGCAGCAGCACGGTGTCGGTGGGCACCGCGAACAGGTCGTCGCGCAGCCGCTTGGACCCGCTCAGGTCGGCGCCCCGGCGCGTCGCCGAGTTGAACAGCACGTCGATCCAGTCCGCCAGTTGACGGGGAGCGGCAGCCGGGTCGCCCGCGCCGTGCAGATCGGTGAGGAAGGCGGCGTACTCCCGCGGTGAGGGCGGCTGCGGCATCTTCTCCACGAGGGTGCCGGGGTGGATCGCTTCGAGCAGGACGGCACCCTTGGCCGACTCCCGCACCGCCGGCACCCGCCCGCTGGAGGCGAACTGGCGCAGCATGTCCACCTCCTCCCGCACGGCGTAGCTGTCCGGGGACAGCTTGAGCACCGCGTCGCCGAGCGGGCCCACGCACCGGAACACCACCGAAGAATTGCCGGACTTGAGCCGGTCACCGAGAGTCAACTCCCACTGCTCGACGAGGTCGTCGAGCCGCTGGCGCAGCGTGCCCACCCAGCGGTGCGCGGCCCGGCCGAACCGTGGCTCCAGTCGGTTGGCGATCGCGTCCAGGTCCAGGCTCATCCCGCTCACCCCCGCACCGACCGCGCGCCGGCGTACGCGGCCGCGCCCGGTGCCACGACACCACGCCTGCCGGTCAGCAGAACGCTGCCACCAGGCACCACTGGTGAATGGGAGCCGGGCGGCCCGGGGCGCCCCAACCGCGCCCGGCGGGCGACCTCGATCGCCTCGTACCGGTCAGAAACGTTCAATTTACTGAAGATGATGGAAATATGATTGCTAACCGTTTTCGGGGACAGATTCAGCTTCGCGGCGATCGCCACGTTGCGCATACCCGAGGCAATCAATTCCAGCACCTCCCGCTCGCGGACGGTCAGCTCCGGGAAGAGCTGCTGATTGCGGGGCTCCCGGCTCAGTTGCCCGATGAGCTTGTCGGCCACCCTGGGGCCGAGGATGACCTCACCCGTCGCGAGGCCCCGGATCGCCCGGACGATGCCGTCGCCCGGGCAGCTCTTGAGCACGTAGCCGCGGGCACCCGCCCACATGGCCGCGAGGATCGCGTGTTCGTCCTCGACCGCGGTGAAGACCAGCACCGCTGTCGAGGGCGACACCCGGTTGATCTCCTGGATCGTCACCCCCGCCTGGAACCCCGGCAGCTCGACATCGAGAACGAGCACGTCGGGACGTGTGGCGGTGGCCAGCGCCAACGCCTCCCGCGCGGACGACGCCTCACCTGTCACGGCGACCTCAGCCGACGGCGACAGCAGGGCGTGCAGGCCCCTGCGCACCACCGGCTGAGCGTCGGCCAGGACCACCGTCACCGAGTCGGGTTGTGACTCCGCCGTGACTTCCTCCGGACACCGCCTCATGTTCCGAGTCAGGTCCGAGACCGAGCCAACGCTGACCATCTATCCACCTCACCCCGTCCGAACGGCCCGCGGTGTCTTAGTCGCGCGGGGAAACGCCGCGGTAGCGCCGACCCCGCGTCGTGATGAACATCTACTCACGGCCAACAGAACAACACAAGAAGTGATCCCGGGAACGGGCTCGGTCAGCCTTTTGACGCATCGAAAAACCGAACCAGACTTTCCGTCTTGGCCCTGACGAGGCCGTCCACAGCGGACCTCTCACGGGCGGTCGACGTGCCGCCGACCCCGGAGTCCACGGGAGAAATTCCCGGCCGATCCGGGACGTCGTCCCGTCCGCGCTACACCTGTCGCCCTGTCCGCCGGACACCGCCGTCGCCAGGATTGACCCATGCCCTTGTCACGAGTGACGGACGTTGTCGCCGGCCTGGTACCGACCGACCCGCTCCGCAGGAAGCTGATCGCGATCCGACTGGCCGAGTCCATCGGCAAGGGAGTCTTCCTCAGCGGCAGCGTCGTCTACTTCACGCTGCGTGTCGGACTCGACGCCCGGCAGGTGGGCCTGGGCCTGTCAGCCGCCGGCCTGTCCGCCTTCCTCTCGTCGGTCCTGTTCGGTGTGATCGCCGACCGGGTGGGCGCCCGCCGCCTGCTCGTCATCCTGTTCGCCGCGCTGGCGGTCGGATTCGGGCTCTACAGCCTTGTCGACAGCGCGACCGCCTTCTTCGCGCTGGTGGTCACCGTCGGCTTCCTCGAGTACGGTACCGGCCCGACCAACGGGGCCCTCATCGGCAACCTCGTGCCCCCGGAGGAGCGGGTGAAGCTCAAGGCCATGATGCGGTCGGTGTTCAACATTGGATTCAGCATCGGTATCGGCGTTGCGGCCGTCGCCGCCCTCAGCCAACGGCTGCTCGTGCTGATCCCCCTCACCACTGCCGCGTTGATGGCCGGCGCCGCGCTCCTCGTCACCCGCCTGCCCGACGTGCCGCCGCGTCCCGCACCGGTGGGCTTCAAGCGTTTCGCCGCAGTCCGCGACCCACGCTTCCTCGCGGTGATCGGCGTCTCGACGATCCTCGCCTCGCACGTCAGCATCATCCTGGTGACGATGCCGCTCTGGGCGCTCAACCGCACCGACCTGCCGCACTTCCTGATTCCTCTGCTGCTGATCGTCAACACCGGGTTCGTCATCCTGTTCCAGGTACGGGCCAGCCGGGGCGCGGACACCGTGCACGGCGCCGGTCGGCTCGCCCGGCGCTCCGGCTACTGGCTGGCCGGCGGCTGCGCGGTCCTGGCGGTGACCGCGCTCGACGACAACGTGGTCCTGGCGTCCGTGGCGATCGTCGCCGCCGTGCTGATCCTCTCCGTGGCCGAGGTGATGCAGGCCGCCTCCGGTTGGGGGCTCGCGTTCGGCCTCGCCCCCGAGCACGCTCAGGGCGAGTACCTGGGGGCATTCGACCTGCACGTGATCACGCAGAACATCATCGGCCCGGCGGCGCTCTCCGGCCTGGTCATCGCCTTCGGCTTCTGGGGATGGCTGGGCATCGCCGTCGCCGCGCTCGTCGCATCGGCGCTGATCATTCCGGCCGCCAACCGCAGCGCTGTCACGCTGGTCCGCGAGACGGCCTCGGCCTCCACGACCTGAGAGGGTGGTTCGGGAGCTTGGCGAAAAACTGCACTTCACCCAGCTGCTGACTAAGCGCCCCGAGCCAATCGGGAAAGGGCGACTCGGTCGCGTCGAAACCCGGTGGCATATGCCGCCGGCCATGGGCGAAGGTCCAGCCTGGCACGGGCGCAACCACGTACACGCCGTGCCGGTAGGCCCGGTCGGTGCCAGTGGTCCAGTCGAGGACTTCCCGGTCGCGTAGACCAAGGGCATCGGCTACCTCGTCTGGGGTCCGGTTCCGGACAGCCAGCCACGACGTCTTGTAACTGAATCCGGCCACGCCTCTCATGATCCCAGGAGCCTGTTCGTAGCTGCCCGGAGGATCCGGATCTGCCGCCTGCGGGGTGTCACATGGGGTGAGGGGCGTGTGGTGGGCACCGACGCTCGGCCTTGCAGGTAAGCGGAGGGCAGGCCGGCCTTATCGGCCATAGCCTTGCCAACGCCTTGGAGGTCATGATCGGGCTGCCGTCCTGATGGGACTGCCTGAAGTTTTCCGGCAGCGGGGATCTGGTGACCATGGAGTCCGCTGCGAGGCACCTGGAGCGCGACGAGCTCAGAGACCAGCCGGAGCTTAGTGCTCAGCGAGTCCGACTCGCGACAGCGCTGTCGCTGGACCTGGCGACTGCCCCGTTGCTACTGGCCGGCTTGCACGGCACGGTGGCCAGTTCCATAGCTAGTTTCCTTCTCACCGTTGAAACTGGTGAGGAGTACGAGTCGCTGTCCGGGCCTTGGCTGCCGAGCCGCAATCCTTCCTGGAGTTGAGAACCCCCGTCCTAGCCAACCGCCGAACGCCAAGATCAGGTGCGTGATCTGCCACGATTCGCGCCGTTGTTTTCTGGCGGATGGCGTCACGCTCACGGCGACGCCGCTACCGGCGGCGGCCAGCGTCACGGCGCGGTAGTTACCAAGGCAGCCGCGGCGAACAAGGAGATTTAAGCCCAGAAGAACCTCTTGTCGAGCCTCGCTCAGGCTTGTCATTGCTTGTCAAAACCCCTTGTTACCATCCGTAACCAAATCAAGCTTGGCATTGATTGTCAAGAACAGGCGTTCAGCTGCACGGATGCGATCAAGCAGTGGCCGCTTATTGTCACTGATTGTCAACCGCAGGCGAGGGTTTTCGGGGGTAAACAGGGGCCGGCCGACAGGACAGCGCTGGGTTCCACCGCGCCTCGCCCCCCCACCACCGGGGCGCCCCGGGCCGCCACCGCCGGCCCGATCATGCTGCTCGACTTCCCACCCGGCAACCGGGTCGAGCCGGACCGGCCGGTGGTCTACCGCGAGTTTCTGACCGGGGCGCTGTACCTCGACCGGGAGTCGGGGGTGGCCGCGTACGAGGAGGTCTGGGCTGGCCTCGACGCGGTGGCCCTGGAACACGACCAGTCCCGCCGGTTGATCGAGAAGATCAGCGCGGAGGTCCACCTTGGAGGGGTGTCCGCATGACCGAGCGACCAGTTACCCCTCGGCTTCACCTAAAGCGCACCGTCCCAACGCTGACGGGAGGGCCGGCCGACCTAGCGAATCCCGATGCGGGGGGACATATCCATGAGTGAGATTGCTCCAACCGGAATTTGTAGACGGGGGGAATCCCACGACAGTGCCGGTTCACTGCGGCTTAGCAGTTAAGCAAATTGAGCGCTATTGCCGTATTTAAGTATTTGACACCGGTGGTGATCTTTAATAAAGTGACGGCATCGGTCACGGCTGGCACGGGTCAGATACTTAACTGATGACGCCGGCCTGACTACGGAAGCCAACGGGGAGGAATTGGAATGAAACTAAGGAAGCGATTTGCAGCCGGAGTCTCGGTTGCAGCGATTGCAGTTTCCATGCTGGTCGGTCAGGCGCCGGTCTCGGCAGAGCCAATGGGTGGGCCAATGAGTGCAGCCGCCACGTGTTATGGCGGCGCTGTCTCATTCCCCACCCGGACCATGGGCGCCGCCAGCGATCGATACCTCCCTTCGGCTTCCAGCTACTACACGACAACCTCTCGTTGCACCGACATCAACATCAAGTTTGCCAACCCTGAGCAGGGCAACGTGCAGGTCCGTGTTTGCTGGTTGTCAACAGGCTCTTGTAATTCTTGGAAAACTGTCCTTATGGACACCGGGTGGAAAGTAATCGCCACCGATGTGCTGAATGGGACCAGGTTCCGCGTGCAGATCTACAACTACAGGGACTGGGACACCACTTTCGGCGGCCAAGTAGCATTCTAGTTGCATTTGGAGGGGCCCTAATGGGGCCCCTCCAAATGCACGACGATGCTTAATAGGTCGCAATTGGCCGAATCGGTGGACGGTGAGATAACGTCACTGAGCCACTTTCGTCGTGATCATGGGCTCCTGAGCAGGCACTCAGCGGCGTGTCGCTGCTCCAAACAGGACGAATCTCCCGGTAGGACAGCAGTCGACCAAGACGCACTGCCCAGCACAGGAGCTTCGTTGCTGACCTATCGTGCCAGCATCCCGCTGTCCACACGCAGCCTGGCCCGCCTGACCGAGCTGATCCGCGATCGGCGCCGCGCGCTCGGTGGGCGCTGGCGCAGGCTGCCCGCACAGCAGCAGGCACTGATGGCCCTGGCCCACCTGCGCAACGGCGAACTCTCCCGCGCTGCCCCACCCGTAGGTGAACGTCGCCACCGTCGTGTCCGACGACTCGATCCGGAACCTGCCCGCCCATCCAGGGCCAGAAGGTGCCGTCACCATACTCACTGTCACCGGAGGTCTCGTACTACGGGTTGGATCTGGCCGACTACATCGGCCGGGAGTTCGGTCGAGTGGGCCCAGGCGAAACCCCGTGGGAGCCGACGGCGAGCGTCGAGCTCTGGCGCGATCTAGTCTGAGCCGTACTCTTTCCGGCCGTTCCATCTGCCGGGGCAGCCCCAAGCCAGAGCAGGTGTGTGGCGAGCGAAGCGTCGTCGGCAATTCCAGTGGAGGGCTGTCTTTATCGCCCTGGTCGGATGCGCACATCTGCCGCTGGTCGGGCGTCCGCCTCTGCGTCTCGGTCAGGAACGCGCGCCGCTGGCCTTGAGGCTCCGCAGCTGTTCGACCTTGAGCTCGGCGTCCTGCCGTGACTACGAGCCGAGCGCCGAAAGCGGCATGGTGTCGTCGCCGAGACGGAGGACGGGGGCGTAGAGCGGCAAGCCTCCCCGTAGATCGACCTGCACGCAGTCGATCGACTGGATCGCGCTCCACGGTGTGGCCTGGTCACGGCTGTCGAAGCCGCGGACACGGACACCGTCGCCGCCGATTACCACGCCGAGTCGAAGAGCACGCCAGATCCCGGCCGGGCCGCTTGTGACGAGTAGGCATCCCAGCACGATGCCGAACCAGTCGCGATCGGCCAGTACGTCCCCGGGGGTGAGGTACGTGACGCCCAGCAGGGTCCATACAGCGAAGATCACGACTAGGACCGGAATCTGGATGCGTGGCCTGATGGCGATGCGGTGCATGACGGACCATGCTACGGAGGAGCCCGTTCGGCCAAATGGCGTAGTCCAACCCGACTAGGGCGTTGGGGACCAACGGACCGCCGTCACGATCGGTGTATGGATCTGCCGCTGCTCGTGAAGGCGTGTGTGCATCACTGCCTGTGTTCGGCTGCCCAGTGGGCGAGACCGCCGCCGGGGACAGCGACGAAGCGGAATCCCCGGAATCCCGGCGGCGGCATGCTCGTGACGGTGAACGCCTCGTACTGATCGTCCGGCTCGACGACGAGGACTGCGTCGTCGGCGAAGGTCAGAGTCAGCCGACCGTCCTTGCGGATCTCGGCGGCGGTCATCTGCGCTTGGTGCCGGTCGAGCAACGGTGCCAGACCTGTCGACGTCGACGGGTCGAACCGGCTTTCGGCGCCGGGTGTGCCGTAGGAGAACTCAGTTTCGATGCGGATCTCGATCCACGACTCGACTATGAGCGTGAATGCAAAGTCGATCCGCAGCTGTGTCACGACGCCGTCGCCGACCGGTAGCAGCCACTTACCGCTTTGCTCGATCAGCCTGGTGGGGTTCACGCGCTCGGTCATGGACCCATGCTTCCCTGGATCCTCCAGGTCGTCGCCGAGTATCCGGATCTGCTGCGGCGGCCCAGACCACGAACATGTTCCGGTTGCCGCGGGCGGTAGGTGGTGCGGGATCATGTTGGGGATGGGCAGTGTCGTGGAGGTGCGGAGTCCGGTCGACGTCGCGCAGCTCTGCGCCCGGCTGGGCCAGGCGGATGTCGTCCAGTTCAGTGAGCCGCTCATCGAGGCGGAGTATCGCTCGGTGGCCGCGCTCCTGGTGGATCATCCGATGGTCCCGCTGCGGGTCTACGGGTTCGATGACGACCTTGCGACGCTGCGGTTCCTGCGTTGGTTTCCCGATGTTCGCCGGTTCAGTGTCGCGGGCCTGTGGCACCTGACCGATCTGGCCCCGTTGGATCAGTTGAGCGCTGATGTGGAGTTCCTTGACATCGGCGAGACCCGCAGACCTCTCGATCTCACTCCGGTTGCCCAGTTTCGTCGGCTTCGCCGACTGAGGGTCGTTGAGCACCGGCGTGGTCTTCCCGAGCTGCTGCACGCCAATCCGGGTCTGCGGGACCTGTCGCTGTGGCGGCTTCCCGTCGATCACGTCCTGCGCTGTGGCTTATCACCGTGGGAATAGTTCTTGAACAGCCCGAAGCGAGCAGCCACGAAGTCAAATCACGTTGCTCCGGTGGCGCGGTGCACGGTGTCCGCGCCCTTGACGCTCTGCGAGTCGATGATCCCGCCGTCGGCTCCGGCCGCGGGCCATGCGCCAAGCGCACCTGCTCGCGCAACTCGGTCAGGATCCGCTCGGTCACACCCCGCTCGTTCAGCCGCTTGAAGTACGCGTACACCGTCTGCGCATAATCGGCTCGCGACAGGCTTCGATGCGTTTCGGTAACAAGCTGAGCTACATCAGTATGAAGAGCATGGAGCTCACCCGGCTGCTGATCTAGCCGGCGAGGATCCGGGCGACGGCGGTGCTCAGCACGCGTACGCCGCGGGTCGAGCCCGCCTCCAGCCCGGTCAGGTCGCGCACCCGGGTCAGCCGGTAGTCGAGCGTGCGCGGGTGGATGCACAGCGCGGCCGCGGTGTCGAGCCGGTTCATGTCGTGCTGGTAGTAGGCGTCCAGCGTGGCGACCAGGTCGGGGCCGGCGTCGAGTTGCGCCGCCACCACCTGGAGCCACTGCCCGACCTCCGCCAGCCGGGCGGCGCCCAGCTCGGCGAAGACGTCGGTGACCGTGTACGCGTGGCGCGGCACGGCCCGCACCGGTGCGACCTCGCTGACCTGCCGGGCCAGCGCCACCGCGTCGCCGAACGCGCGCACCCGCCCAGGCGCGGTGCCGGCCGCGCACGGCCGCCCGGTCATCGAGGCCACGTCGCGGGCCAGCGCGAGCCCGCGCTCGACCGCCGGCTGCCGGCCGCCCGGTGTGCTGGGGATCAGCGCGACAACCTCGTGCGGCTCTGGCCAGCTCAGCGGCAGCCAGTGCGTCTTCAGCAGCGCGCCGGCGAACTCGTCCCGCGCCGCCTGGTCCGGCCCGGGCGACCCGCCAGCCACCCGGACCACCGTCGCGACGACGTGGTCGGGGACCGACATGTGCAGGCTGCGCGCCAGCTCAGTCGCGCTGTCGTCGCCGGCCAGCAGCATCACCGTCAGCAGCCGCACCTGGGCGACGGTCGCCAGCGCGCGCCGCTGCCCCTCGATCCAGCCCCGGGTATACGCGCCCTGGGCGGCCAGTCCCGCGGGAGCCAGCCAGGCGAGCGTGTGCATCGTCGCGGCGATGTCGTTCGGGCCGGCCGCCTCGTACACCTCGCGCAGCGTCAGCCGGGTGTGCACGAGCAGCACCTGCCGCTGCGCGGTCAGGGTGAGTCCCTTCTCGCCGCGCTGGCGGCCCATCGCGGCCATCAGGTCCAGATCCTGCACGTGAAACGGCGCGCTGTCCGCCGCGAGGTCGACCGTGCGCTGACGGAGGAAGACCGCGAAATCGAGCATCTCCGACCGCACCCGCGGCATCACCGCGAGGTTGCGGTATTCCAGCAGCTCCTCCTGGTAGGCGTCCACCGCCCGGCGCGCGTTGTCGGCCACTCGCTGCCGCCACAGGCTGAACAGACCGCCCATGCCGGTCAACGGTAATCGATGCGTTCCGGCCACGCCGCCCGGTTGACGCGGACCGGACAGCCTTGCGGACATTCGCAAGAACCGAGGTACGCCGGCGACCCGGTTCTCGCAATATCACGAAGACCCGGCCACCGGCACCCTGGAACGCTTCGCCATGGACGTCAGACGACGGCCCGGCCGGGTCGGGCGCGACCAGGTACGCGCCCCGGCATCCGCAGATCGCACAGCAATCGAGAGGTGGTTCTGGTTATGAAATGGCGTAGTCGACCCTCCGCCGGAGTACGATCCGGCATTCTCCGCGCATCCAGTCTGCTGTTGGCCGCGACGGCGATGCTCGCCGCGTTCATGGCCGCACCGTCCGCGGCGGTCGCGGCACCCGCGCCGAGCGGCGACGCGGCTGTCGCCGCCATCGGAGCCGAGCGGGCATCGGCGAGCTCCGCCGGCACGTTGAGCGTCACGACGTCGACGGCGGCCGCCGCCTCACCGGCGAAGGGCAGCGGTTTCTCGGTGATGTCGGGCTCCTGCCCGTACGCCGGGCAGTACATCGACCCGTGGCTGATCGTGTTCCAGGGCTGCACCCTCACCGGCCAGCCGACGACCGCGGTCAGCGCCCGGTGCTCCAACGGGGCCACCCTGGGCCCCGTGCACGTGCCGCCCGGCGTCTACGACATCTATGTCGACTGCTACCCGGCGTTCTTCAGCTCGCTCACGTTCATCTGATCGGCCCACCCGGCACGGATCCCGTTGCGGGATCCGTGCCGGCGGTGCCGGTCTCAGGGCAGCGCGTCCAGGTACGGGCCGACCGTGTTGGCGAAGCGGTTGCCGTTCGTCACGTCCCAGTTGACCGACCAGGTCATCGCGCCGCGCGGGCAGACGCGGCGGCCGACCTCGTCACGTGTGAAGGTCAACAACCGCTGTTTCCGCCGGTCGACCGGCGGCTCTCATTTGACACCCAGCCTGCGGGCGAGCTCCTGCCCTCTCGCGTTGGCTTCCGCAACGTGTGCGGCCAATTGCTGCGGGGTACGTGACGGCAGCACGATCGAGCACCAAGCGGGTGGCACCGCCTGCAACTGCCAGCCCAGCTGGTCGGCGAGCTGGGGGGCCTCGGCGCGGACCCGGAGCAAGGAGGCGCCCATATCGCGGCGTACGCGGCGCTGCAGAGGCAGAAGCTACCTCAGGCGACGTCCACGCTCATGCCGCGTTGTGTGCTTGAGGGCGAAGATCTTGGTCGGTCGACTGGTGGTCCACACTTGGCCGGTGGTGGACGAGGAGTTGGTGTCGGCCCGTCGTCCTAGGGACGTGGTCGACGCCGCTGGAGCGTGGATCGGTGACGCGTTGGCGGCGGACGGCTTTGGCTGGCTCAGGGCGGTCCGGTCGGTGCAGCGCCAGGCTGGCGGTCTGGTCCAGCAAATCGTCTTGCAGCCCAGTTCGCATAATCGGGCTGACAGGTTAATCAAGATCTCGACCCATGTGTCAGTGCGGGATCCCGGGCTGCGGCAGTGGAGACTGGCGCATGCGGGCCGCGTGGTGCCTTCCTCAGATGGTGACGTCGTGTGCGGTCATCCGCTGGGCTACGCGTCTGGCCGCGTCAATGGCCATCTGTACGGTGACGCGCAGGACGGCGACGTTGAACTGACGGAACCGTCCCAGCGCCGGGCGCAGCTGACGCGGTTCGTAAGGATGGTGCGGGAAGCCGTTTTGCCGTGGTTCGTCGAGGCGAGCGAACCGAGCTCAATCGTAACGTCGCGCGCTGGCGACTACAGCCTGCCGTTCACCGTGATGGAGTGGCTGGCCAGCCGAGACCGCGTCGACTTGGTCTGCGACTATGCGGAGCGCTACCTCGCCTGTAACCCTGGTATCGAGCAGCGCTTCAGGTCCGGGAGCTCGGCAGCCGTCGGAGGCCAGCCCATCCCACCCATCAACGATCTGGCCGTTGTGGCTGGCTGGTCGAGCACCATGCTCACCACGAATCTCGGGTCAGCCGCCTGAACCACGTCTTTCAAGAGATCGGTCTGGATGCACGGATCTGCCGCTGGTCGCGCGGCCGGTCAGGATGGGGCGTAGCCGGGACATCTGGGCTCAGGCATAGCCGGGCGGGCACAATGCGACGGTGTCAGATCTCTCTGAGCCCCTCCGCTACCGGCTTATTACCGGCCCCGATGATGCCGACTTCTGCGCCCGCATCAGCGGCCTTCTCGACCAGGGCTATCGGCTGTACGGCTCCCCGGCGCTGACCTTCAACGGTGAACGAGTCATCGCCGCTCAAGCGTTGGTGCTGCCGAACTCGGCCGGCCCCGAGGCGTCCGAGGGCAGCGCCAGATAGAGACGTACGCCCATGCCGCCACGAGCGCGCTGCCGGCGAACGCCGGCCGCGCTGAGGGCAGCAGGCGTGCTGCGTGTACGCCACCAGGCCAGGGCCTGTCTCGGCGGTTACGCTGCGTCGGTGGCAGAGTTGCCGGGGACGTGGAGCGTTCCGGTGGTGCGGGCGGACTTCACCGATGACGCCGACTGGAACCGGATCAGGGAGTGGATCGCGGAGCCGACCGAGGAGGGCTTCGGCGCGGACGTAGATTTCGTTGAGGACCGCGCGTTGAACGGCCTGGACGAAGAGACGATCGTGGCCGGCTACCCACCGAGCTACCCGCACGAGTACCGGCACCCGGTGCTGTTCGTGATCGATGCTGTCGCTGTGTCCACGCCAGACCACCCCGTGCTGGTCATCAACCTCAACGTCGGGGTCGACGCGCGACCGTTCCGGGCACTGCCGCAGCAGGTGCAGGCGATCCAGAACAACCTGTCGCTTGCGAACATGGACTACATCGAGTTTGCGACTTCAGCGGGCGCGGATGGTGTCTTCCGAGGTTTCTGATTCAAGATCAGGAACACTCTCATGCCGCTGTCCGCGCCCCCGGCTCGGCCGACCACTGCGCTGTCGAGCTGAAAAGCTGCCCGTATGGCATCTGACGGCATGGTGCCCTGCGGTGATCTCCGACCGAGCCACTGACCTACGTGCTGGCGGGCACCGACGTGGTGCTCGTGTGCCTGTTCTCGGCGACGGACAGGAGGTTCGGCGTAAAGCTTGACGCGCTGGCGGCCTCTGTGGAGGCCCATGGAGGGCGGGTAGTGAGCGGGCCGTCCAGCGGCGAGGAGTCTCGCACGGCGGTGCGGCCAAAATGACCGTGCCGTTCTCACGGGGATCCGGATTCGGCGGCGGGTCGGACGGCCGCGGACCCGGCCCGGTCATGTGCTGGCAGACAAGGCGTACTCGTCCAAGGCGCTCCGCGGTCATCTGCGCCGCCGCGGGATCGGCGCGACCATCCCGATCAAAGCCGACCAGGCCGCCAACCGGCGCAAGAAGGGCTCGAAGGGAGGGCCGTTCACCGAAGATCGACCCCGAACGGTACATGCAGCGCAACACCGCCGAACGCTGTATCACCAAACTCAAGCAGTTCCGCGCACGGGCGCCTTTCGATCCGGCACAGGCGGACAGCCGGTTCCAGGCTCGGGCGGGTAGGTCAGCGGCGAGCCCGTCAGCGCGGACCGGGCCGTCGGCTGGGCGGGCGGTGACCCGGTGACTCATCGAGACCGCCAGGACGTCCGGGATGCCGGCGGCGGCGCACCGATCAGGGTCGTCGGTCCACGCCCTGGGCAGGTAGACCTCCCGGTCAATCAACGTGTATCCGCAGACGACCTCGTCCCGCATCACCACCTCGCACCGCCAGATCATCTGAACCCCGACAGCCCGACCGGTGGGGGCAAATCAAGCACGGGCTCCGTGGCCTCCGATTGCAACGCGCTGCGTTGACCCGGCAGCACCCCGTAGTTAGCGTTAACACGTCTGGTCCACGTTAGAAACAACCGCACCCTGTCAAGGAGGATCAATTGAGACTGCGACAGCGAAGGTCACGTCTCGGGCTGACTCGGCAGGTTAGAGGTGTCGCGGTCCTGGCACTGGGTGCGCTTCTGTCGGTCTCATTCGCGGCGACGCCCGCGCACGCTGACGAGGATCGGCTCACCGATGGTCTGGTGCACCACTTCGCCCTCGACGAGACCAGTGGGACGACGTTGGTCAACTCGGGTAGCGCGGGCGCGACGGCGAACGCTACGCTCGTGAATCCCGAGAAGGCGGCCTTGACCGGCGAAGGGGTCAGGTTCAACCCCGACTCCTACGAGAGCGCCCTCGACGGTGCATACGTGGCGCTGCCGAACGACATGACCGCCGGCATGTCCAACCTCACCGTTGACTATGACGTGTGGGTCGACCCGGCGAACGTCGGCGAGCACCAGATGTGGAGTCTTGGCCGCAAGTCCGGCTCGTGCGACGTCGACACCGGCGCCCAGGGCTCCATTTTCGCGTCGAACACCCAACGGTTCCGCGTCGCGGTGGGTCCGGCGAACCTCCAACAGAACCGCGTCCGCATGCGCGAGGGAGCGTGGACTCACGTCACCTACACGCAGTCACTGAACTCGGACGGAACGAGCTGGACCGGCAACCTCTACCTCGACGGCGTGCTGCACGCGACCTCGACGAACCTGACCACGGCGCCGTCGGTGAACGCTGCGGGGACCAACTGCAACTTCCTCGGTCGCTCACAGACGTCGAGCCACTACTCGTTCCGCGGAACGATCCGGGACTTCCGCGTGTACGACCGGGCAGTGAGTCTCGACGAGACGCTCGCCCTGGCGGAGAAGACCGTCTCCGACGGCGTTCGCGCCGACGCCGCAGCCATCGACCTCGGCCTGACCAGTGCGGTCGTACGCGACCTCGTCCTGCCCAAGGTGGGCTCCGTGGCGGGCTCGGCCATCACCTGGACGAGTTCGGACCCGTCCGTCGTCGAGGTCAACACCCCGCCAGCCCTCGCCAGCGCACGCAAGGTCGCGGTGACCGGCAGAATCACCCGGCCGGCGCAGGGGCAGCCCGACGCGACAGCCACGCTCACGGCGACTGTCCGCAAGGGCGCCGAGGAGGTCACCACCCGGGCGATCCCCGTCGTGGTGAAGGCCGAGTTCGACGACGCGCAGGCGGTCGACCGGGACGCCTTCGACCTGACCCTGAACGGCGCCGCCGACGTACGCGGAAACCTCGACCTCGCCGCCAAGGGCGAGTTCGGATCCACGATCACCTGGAGGTCGACCACCCGCCTCGTCACCCCGACGGGTGAGGTAACCCGCCCGGCCTTCGGCCACAAGGATGTTGCCGCCACCCTGACGGCGACCATCACCAAGGGTACGGCTTCGCGGAAGAAGTCGTTCCCGGTGACCATCACCGCCATGCCACGTTCCGAGGAGTACGAGCGGTATTTCATGGGGTACTTCAAGGGCGAGGGGATTGCCGACGGCGAGCAGATCATGTTCGCCACATCCAACGGGAACACCGCTCTGGACTGGACCGGTCTGACCGGAGGTCGGCCGTCACTCATCTCCCAACTGGGCGACCAGGGGCTCCGTGACCCGCACATCGTCCGCTCCCCCGTCGGCGACACGTTCTACATGATCGCCACCGACCTGAACTGGTACGACCAGGGTGGATACGCCATCAACGACACCCAGTACATCGAGGTGTTCGAATCACATGATCTGGTCAACTGGACCCCTCAGCGACACGTGAAGGTCGCGCCCGACAACGCGGGCAACGCCTTCGCACCAGAGTCGCTGTGGGTCGAGGAGCTCGGCGCCTACGTCGTGTTCTGGGCCCAGTCGCTGTGGAACGACCCCGTGAACCGCACCGGTCAGGGCAACGCGCAGATGTGGTATGCCACAACGCGAGACTTCCAGACGTTCTCCGCTCCCCAGGTCTGGCAGGACCCGGCCCCGCTGTCCCGGATCGACACGACCGCGATCCGGGTCGGTGACTACTACTACCGGGTGACCAAGAACGAGGCCGGCAACCAGGGCTCGGACATCTTCTCGGAGAAGCACACCGACTTCCTGGACAGCAACCTCAACAACTGGACGATGGTCGCGCCGGCTCTGGGGCGCACGACATGGGTCGCCAACCAGGGGTACGAGGGACCGGTCATCTTCAAGGCCAACCCCGGTGACACCTCCTGCCCCGGCCAGTTCTACCTCTGGGGCGACCGGTACACGAACGGTGGGGGTTACCAGGCCGCGTGCCACGAGAATATCGAGGCCCCGACCTGGAACGCCAAGGCGATCACGATGACCAACGCGGGTGTCGTCCGTCCGCGTCACGGCACCGTGATCCCGCTGACCGTCCGCGAGTGGAACGACATCCGCGGGAACCCGAACAGTGACGTCACGACCACCACAAAGGTGGCTGTCGAGCCGTACGCGAGCGGGGCCCCGACGACCAGGGCCACCGTGACAGTCACGGCAGCCGACGGGTTCGAGACCGGCGGTCAGGTGCGGTTCAGCATCGGCTCGTGGTCGAAGCTCGCCCACCTGAGCGACGGCGAGGCCACCATCACGTTGCCGAAGGGTCTGCCCGCGGGTACCCGGACGGTGAAGGCCGAATACCTCGGCTTCGACTACCTGAAGGCGTCGGAAGGCACGGCGTCGATCGAGGTGCCCTCGGGCCCGGCCGCCGTCAAGGTCCAGGCGAAGGCCAAGCCGGCGTCGGTCGTCCGCGGGGACACGTTCCGATTGAACGTGACTGTTGAGCCGGCGGGCCGGCCGAAGCCGCACGCTCCGACCCCGACCGGCGAGGTCACCGTCACCTTCGGCGGCACGGTGCAAGTCGCGCCATTGGCGGCCGGTAAGGCCGTCGTCGAAGTGCAGACCGCCGACCTGCAGCCCGGGGCCTACCAGGTCCACGTTGCCTACTCCGGCAACCCGACATACCAGCCCCACGCCGCCACCTACCAGACGTTGACGGTGCGGAAGCCAGCATAGGCACCCCGAGGCGTGCCGAGATGCGCCACAAGAAGGAGCGGGCGAGATCTCACGATCTCGCCCGCTCGCTGCTGCACGGCCCAGCAACCGGACCGGTCCCATACCCCTGGCCGCGCGCCTCGGGTAGCAGAGAGATGCCGAGGTGGGCGTACTGATGATGCCGGGGCCCCCGGACCGCGCGGCGTGCCAACTTCGCCGTGACGACGACGAACGTGCGCGTTGATGCCGGCGACCGGTGAGCCGGCATCGGGATCCCGATCAGCGCGCGGAGGTGTCGTAGCTGCGGACCAGGTGGCCGCGGCCGGGACGTACTCGGAGCTTGCGGCCCTCGCTCTCGGCTGTGGCGTTCTTGCCGTCCGCTGTGGAGCGCCGGACCACCAGCGCCAGCCCGGCGAGGATGATGGCGGCCGCGGCAAGCTCCGTCGCGCCGACGGGCTCGTCGAGCAGTAGCCACGCCGCGCTGATCCCGAAGACCGGCACCAGGAGGCTGAACGGCGCCACCCGCGCGACCGAATACTGGGCGATCAGCCGGTTCCAGATCCCGAAGCCGACGAGGGTCGACACGTACGCGATGTACACCACGGCGAGGAGCCCGCGCCACGACAGGCCGGTGATCGCATCCAGCACCGCCTGTCCGCCGTCGACCACGCCGGCGAGGCCGAGCAGCGGCAACGGCGGCACAAGGCTCGACCAGACCAGCAGCGAGAGCGGTCGCGTCTCGCCGCTGGCCCGCATGACCAGGTTCGCCGTGGCCCAGCTGGCCGCCGCGAACAGCGTCAGCACGAAGCCGATCACCGTGGCGTGGCCGCCGCTGTCGATCGCCAACACCCCGATGCCGACCGATCCGACCAGTACGCCGGCCACCTGCGCCCGCGCCGGCCGCTCGCCCAGCACTGCCGCCGCGAGCAGCACCGACATCAGCGCCTGCGCCTGCAGCACCAGCGAGGCCAGACCGGCCGACATGCCGGCTGCGAGCGCCGTGAACAGCGCGCCGAACTTCAGTACGCCGAGCACGAGCCCGTAGGCGATCACGTAGCGGAGCCGGGCGCTGGGGCGCGGCACCAGGAAGACCAGTGGCACCGCCGCCGCGACGAAGCGCAGCGCGGTCAGCACGAGCGGCGGCAGGTCGCGCAGGCCCAGCTCGATGGCGACGAAGTTGACGCCCCAGATGGCGGCGACGAGCACGGCGAGAAGTCGGTGCGATGTTTTCACGGCAGCCACGTTGCCCGAGAAAATACTTAAGGACCAGTTCAACGTTCTTCATCGCTGCTGTAGCGTGGCTACATGGATCTTGACGCACGCCGCCTGCGCGTGCTGCACGAGGTCGCGCTGCGCGGCAGCGTCACCGCCGCTGCCGCGGCGCTGCACGTGACCCCCTCGGCGGTCTCACAGCAGCTCGTCCAGCTGTCCCGCGAAGCCGGGCACGAGCTGGTCGAGCGGGCCGGGCGCGGAATCGTCCTCACCCCGGCCGGCCAGGTGCTGGCCAACCACGCGAAGGACGTACTGGACGCGGTGGAGCAGGCGGTGGCCGGGCTCGCCGCGCTCCGCCAGGGGGTCAGCGGCACGGTACGGGTCGGCGCGTTCGCGTCCGCAGCCGGCGCGCTGGTAGCACCCGCCGCCGCCCGCGCGCGGGCGAAGCACCCAGAGCTGGACGTGCGGGTGATCGAGGCCGAAGACCAACAGAGCCGCCTCGACCTGCGCTCCGGCACCCTCGACGTAGTGGTGCTACAGGAGTACGACCACGTGCCCGTGCCACTCGTCGACGACCTGGACCGGCATCCGGTCACCACCGACCCGATGCACCTGATCACCCCGGTCGAATGGCGCCGTCGCACCGGCCGGCTGAGCGAGCTGCGTGACCTGCCATGGATCGCCAGCGCCGAGCACACGCCCTGCCTGCGGTCCACATTGCACGCTTGCCGGCTCGCCGGCTTCGAGCCGGACATCCGGCACCGTGCCGTCGACTTCGCGCTCACGCTGGACCTCGTCGCGGCCGGGCTGGGCGCCGCGCTCGTGCCGCAGCTGGCGCTACGCCACGTGCCACCCGGGGTGCACGTAGAACCACTGGTCGAGCCGACCATCGAGCGACGCATTTTCGCGGTCACCCGTGCCCTCGGCGGCACGCCGCAACGGCCCGCGGTGGACGCCCTCCTGGCGGAGCTGAGCAGCCCGCCCGACCTCCCCCACGGACAGCTTCCGCCGATCATCGCCTGACGTACGTTCTTCGACCCCCGGTCGACGACCATGCGGCCACGATCGGGGGCCACCTGCGGCGGACCAGCCGGACCACGAAGGAGCCGGTCAGCCGTTAGAACGCCTGGCGAAGCAGCGAGGACCCGCGCATTGTCGAGTGCACGGTAATCGACAGCTGCGGGTGGTCTCTCGTGCCAGCTCCGGCAGGTACTGACGCACGTACGCGCCGCCTCCGGCGACGTCTCCCCCACGGCTCTCGACCTGCGCCGCAACATCGGCATACTGCTGGTCCCCGAAGACAAGCCCGCCGAGGACGTGAACGAGCTGCAACCGCTGCACGACGACCTTTGCGTCGTCTACGGCCCAGATCATGAACTGACCCGGAGGTCGCCGACCTGCTTGCCCGGCTCCGACTCGCCGCCGACGAATAGATCTGCCACCGCCGTCGGCTCAGGTCTCCCCCGCGAATTGCCCGGGGTTGCTCCCGACCTCGCTGATCTCTACCCTTCCAGGGCGTCAAGAGCGGTCAGCGCCAAGCCTCCCGGCTTGCTGACCCGGCAACCGCGCCACCCGCGCACGGTGCTCCCGGGGGAAGACCAGGCCGACCGCAAGCTGCGGTACGGCAAGAGCGGGTGCCCCGGGCACCAGAAGGCGAGTTCACCGTGCCATCCGAAGAGCTGAACCTTGCCGCTTTCGCGGTCTGCCTGACCTGCGGGCACCTCCGCGATGGCGCCCCACGCGAGCAGCGGTGCCGCTGCCAGCCCCGTACGCCAGAGTGGGAGCAGCAGTGGCAGGACCAGGACATCCCTGGTGACCTCGACCTGTGTGTGTTGTGCGTCCGGGATACGGTGACCACCCGAACCCGGTGGTCATGGCTGGCCTGCGAAACCTGCCGACACGTCTCGCAGCTCGTCGGCGAATGGTACGGCCACCGGGCCGCACTGCCGCTGGGCCGGCACTCGCTCATGAACGGCGACGTGGTCCAGCCACCGACGGCCACGAACACCGAGGTCGCCGCCTCGCTGGTGGCCTCCGCGCGGCGTTTCGACGAGCTGCGCGAGTGGCAGCAGGTGGAGTTCGACCGGCTCGCCGAGCCACTACGCGCGGTCGGCCCAAGCGTGCCGCTGGCCGAGTGGCAGCGATACTCGCCGCCGTCGCTTGGAGCGAGCGTTGACGCCTTCGACCGCTACGGCGTCATGCCCGTCCCCCACGACCTCAGCAGCCTCCGCCAGGCCCAGAAAGAATTCTTGTCCACCGCTCGTTGACCGCCAGTCCAGCCGGCTGCTGTTGACGGTACCCGATATCGCGAACAGCAGCCGCGCTGTCGGTGCGGTTACCGAGCGCTACGGACAAGCCTGCAGCGCGCAGACAGCGGCAGAAGAGTGCGTCGACGGCTCCACACTCTCGCGGCCGCTTGTGATCAGTGTGCAACGACGACGGTGCGTACGACGCCATCAGCAGGTCTCGGATGCTCGGTCGAAAGCCTAACCAGATCACACCCGGTAGTACTGCACGACGCAGAACTCGGTGTCCTCCGGGTCGGTCATGACGAGGACTGCGCCCTCTTGGTAGTCATGCCGTTCACCTGTCCACCGCCCGCCCAACATCCCGATCCGATCGACCGCTTCGTCAACGTCGGTAACGGCGATGTCGAGGTGTAGTCGCGTCTTGCCGGCCTTGGGCTCCGGGACCGGCTGGAATGTCGGCACCGGGCCGCCCCCGGCGACAGTGACGCGCCGCCAGCCGGGAAGAGACTCCGTCACGCGTCCTCCAAGCACCACGGACCAGAAGTCAGCCAGCCGCTGCGGATCCCGGCAGTCGACCGTGACTCCGGCAAGTCGGCCCAGTGTCTCCACGACAGCGACCATAGCGACGATGTGCAGCCCGCTCCCACTGGGGCGCGCTCATCTCGGCAGATCCGGACGCCGACGCTAGCCCGCTCTGGCTACGGTGCGTGACGCGCCCCGACAGCGGCCGCCCCATTGAGGAAGAATTCGCGTCGAACGAATACGCGCTCCTGCCAGTCAACCGGCCGTCAAGGACGGGATCGTGGTCGCACGGGATGTCATCGACGTGCCGATCAGCACCAACGCGGCATAGCGCCGGTCAGAAGCGCCACATTCGGTTGATGAGTGCGCGAGCTGCGGGTCATCGGGAGAGACCGCCGGACGGATTGGCTGCTAGCGTTCGCCGCCATGTGGACCGAGGAGATCGTGGCCGGGCGACCGGCATGGCGGCATGTTCCGTCGGGGGTCGTGTTCCGGGAGGTTCCGGGCGGCACGTTCCGGATGGGACTGTCCGAGGCGGAGCTGGACGCGGTACGCGCGATCGAGCGCAGCGGAGGAGTCGAGGACACCATCGAGCCGTTCCTCGCCAGCGCCAAGGACGCACAGCCGGTACGCGAGGTGCGGGTCGAGCCGTTCCTGCTTGCCCGGCATCCGCTGACCGTGGCGCAGGTCCAGCACTGGCTGCCCGAGTACGAAGACGACTACGCCGAGGCGGACACCGGCACTGCGCGGCTCGAAGGCGACCTGGAGGACGTGCTCAAGCTGTTGCCGTTCCAGCTGCCCAGCGAGGCGCAGTGGGAGTACGCAGCGCGAGCCGGCACCACCACGCTGACGTTCCGCGGGGACACGAAACCCGACGAGGACCAGCTTCTCGACGATTTCGGCGACGAGACGCGGACGGCCGCCGGCGAGAACGCGTTCGGGCTGGTGGCGATGGGATCGGCGAACGAGCTCTGCGCCGACGTGTGGATCGCCGGGTTTTACGGCGCACCGTCGACCGCGCGACCGCGGACCGGAGACGGGCCCCGCACTGTGCGCGGCGGAGCCGCCGACCTCTACCCGTGGCAGGGCTGTGACGAGTGGCTGCTACTGCTTTCCGCCACCCGGTACGAGCACGCCGACTTCACGGCGGTACGCCCGGCCACACCACTGCCGCCCCAGTGAGGGTGGTCTAGCGGATCTCTCTCGAGCCGGCAGCAGGCCGACGATCGCCGAACAGGGGCGCCGCCCGTCGGCCCACCGCCCGTACAGCCCGAGGGACCGGCCGAGCACCTCGAATGAGGCCTGTTCGGGTGACTCGATCACCCGAAAATCAGCAGTACGCGCGTACGTCAGAATTGTGAGACGAAACGGCAAAAGGCCCCGATCCACCGAAGTGAATCAAGGCCTCTGACCTGCCGAAACTCTGTCGGGACGGCCGGATTCGAACCGACGACCCCTTGTTACGATCCGTAATCAAACCGGCCCTGTCATTGTTCATCAGGGATAGTCGCTGAGCTGCTCAGACACGAGAAGGCGATGATCGCTAGTTGTCACTGGTTGTCAACTAAGGGCGGGGGGTTTTCGGGGGGTAAACGGGGGTCGGTAGGGAGTCGTGAGGCATCGTGTCCGGCGGGTGCTCACTGAATCCGAGACCACTGCCTGAGCAGATCGCAGGCATCCCGCAGCAACCCGTCCACCAAGGTGTTCAGCTCGCCATAGGTCATGCCGTCCAGCAGATACTCAACAATGCCGAATAACGGACGCTGCCCCGGAAGCACCGAGACGCCGTTGATCCGCAAACCGTAGTGCACCAACGTGTTGCGAAGCTTCCGACCCGACCCCGACAGCACCAGCTCCGCCGAGGGCTGCTGGAGAAGCAGGGCCGGCAGAACCGTTCCCCTCGTTTGTGTCAGGTGACGGAGGCTGTCTAGAACTTGGTACAGCGTGACATAGCGCAGCTTGAGCACGGGAATCGGCCACGTCCCGTCGGGCAGACGCGTTGCCTGTCCCGTCAGGAGATCCACCGTTGCACACGCCACCTGCAGGGATAGGAGCGCTGCCACAAGGTCAGGTTCGACATCTCCTGAGAAGGCAGCCCCGTAGAACCGGTGTGACTTCACGTTGGAGAACGAGAAGTCGTTTTCGTTGAGCGCATCCAACCAATAGTTCCTGGCATCCGCCGATGCAGCTATATCGACCCTCGCGAAGTTGCCGAAGCCTTCTGCCATCGCACCCAGCCGCGGCCCCATACGGTCGAGGGACCCGAAAGCTTCAGACGGCAGACCGCAGTTGAAATGGATCGTGTGTGTGGTGGCGATGAGATGCCCGCGATACCGGAGTACGCCTAGATCGCGACGAAATCCGTCGAACAGGCTGCCGAGTGGTCGATCAGCAGGGAAGAATACGCGGTGGTGTTGTCCCGCGATCGCCGCGTAGTGCCGGATGACGCCGTCGAGGTACCCGCTAGTGTCTAGAAAGAGCTTGTTGGCGTGCCTGGCCGCTGCGGCGGCCTCCGCTTCGAGCTGCGGGATATGCGGAAGTTGTCCCGGATCTTCCTGCTGCAAAAAGCGCCGGCCCTCGTAGTTGATAAGCGCAAGGTGCTGCAATGTGCTGAGCAGCGGAAGAGTGGTGGCGTCCGGACGTCCGATGCAGGCTTCACCGATTCGCCAAAGATAATCTCGATCCCACGCCAATAGACGAAGGCTCGCTTCCCGCAATGTCACGTCCGGCACGAGCGCGCAGCCTACCCTACTCCTATCCCAGGTAACCATCGTCATTACGTTGCTGCCACGCGACAATGTCGGCGCTGTCGCCACCCCCGCCACGCCTTGCGCGACGGATCGACTGGCCCCCCTTGCCCGCAACCTCCGATGTGCTGCTCGCCTCCAGCGGATACCCCTCACCGGGCGAGCGCGGATGATCGTCCGACGAGGTGCCGAGCCCGGGCCCGCGCGGTGGTCACCAGTCGCTGAGTGCCCCGTCCGCGAGGTCCATGCGCCGGTCCTGGCACCTCTCCGTCCCGAGACCGGTGATGATCCGCACTGCCGGGCCCTGGCCGCCGGTCCAAGGCTGCGCGCGGACCATGGTGCGGATGGCGGTGAGGCTGGCGGCTTCCCAAGCCGATTCGGAGGTGGCGAAGATGAGCTGGTCGGCCTGCACGAGGTTGGCCGCTGTCGCCTTCTTCTGCACTTCTTTGACCGGTTTGTTCCCCAGCGTGGAGCTGCTCTTCGCCTCGGCTATGACGACCTGGCCGTCGGCGTACGCGGGCAGGTCGATTTCGGCGATCGGGGACCCCGCGCTGTTGCAGAGCTCGAGCTCGGCGGCGTCGGTGTACCGCCGGCTGCGGCTGCGGAGGTAGTTAGCGAGCTGCAGCGGCACCTCGCCGTGGTCGCGCAGCAGGTCACGGGCGACCGGATGCAGGTCGAAGTACCAGGGCGGGCCGCTCACGGGTTGATGCCAGCGGGCACTGGTCAGCGGATTGGCGGCTCCGCACCGCGGACAGGTGTTGTCCTGACCCGCACGGCCGAGGCTGATGAACGCGACGCGGCCACACTGCTCGCAGTTGACGATGATGCCGCGGGTCAGCAGCCCGCTGCCCGTCAGCCTGTCGATATCAGCGGCCACCGCCTCGTCGGTAGAGCGGGAGCCGAATGCCTTGACGCCCTCGAAGGTCAAGTAGCCCTCGTACCCGGCGTCGTTGGTGCCGGCCGCGTGCAGGACAGCCCCTTCCCCGCCGCGGTAGCGGTCGATGCTCTTTCCCGACTTGCGCAGGAAACCCCTGAGCACCGCAAGAAGCGGGCCGGAGAACGTCGCAGCCAGGTTCTCGCGGCCGCCGAGAAGTGCCCGGAGCACGTCGGCACGGCGTCCGGCGTCGGACACCCGGATCGAGTGCTGGTGCTGGACCGCGAGCCGGCCGGCCCATTCGCGCAGCGACAGGATCCGTAGCTTAGGCCGGGCGAGCTGGGACAGCCGCGGTGTGCCGGCCACGATCAGGTTGTACCGGTGGGACTCGAACCGGGGCCCATGCCGGCCGCTGCGGATCCAGGTCAGGAACGGGTCCACATCCGCGGTCGCCAGGTGGGCACCCTGCAAACCGCGACCGGCGGGCATACCCGGGCCCTCGCAACGGACCTCCACCTGCCAGCTCAGCCCAGGAGCGTCACGCAGTCCCGGGTCGGCCACATCCGGAACCGGCACCGGCGACATCATCGTGATCGTGCCGTCCGGTTCGGTCATCGCCGGAATGGCGACCGGATGGTCGAGGTCCGCGGTCACCGCGTAGCTCGTCACGCCGTCGGCCGGAAACGCGAGGTCACCTGCCACGACCGCGGCTTCTAGCAGTTTGCGCTGCTCGGCGTCGGCGTCCCCGCCGAGCCCGGTCGGCGGGACCCGCAAGGCCTCAACCGCTGCCGTCACGGTCTCGGCGCCGGCCGACACCGACGTGACGGTGACCCGCCCGTGACGGAAGGCGGCTTTGGTGATGACCCTGCTGTGCAGCAGGTGCCGCATGCGGCCGGCACGCTCTTTGTTTCCAACTGGGGACAGCTCGGCGGGCAGCCACCAGCCATCGCCATAGAGCACCTGATGGGCGTACGCGGCAGCGAAGTCTGCCGCGGTATCACCGACGACGAACGTGGCGTGATGCCGGGGGCGGACGCCGGTGCTGACCCGGCTCAGGCCAAAGGTCGTCCGCTGGAAGGCGGTGCCGTCGTTGCCATCGTTCGCCGGCGACAGCAGCCACTTCAGCAGCGGGTCCGCAGGACGGGTGCCGGCCGGGTCGTCGCCGAACAGCAGCCAGCTCAGCAGCAACTGCTCGTCCTTCTCATCAATCGGCGGCGCCGCGCCGTTCTGCGGCTCGTCGAACAGGCCGCAGCCGGCCGCGACCAGCACCCCCAGCGGCCCGTCCCACCCCGCTGGCGCCGACAAGTACGGGGCGCCCGCCACCGCCGGGATCGCGGACAGCGGGGTTAACGGCGTGAAGGTGTTGTCCAGGCCGCCGACGCCGAGCGACACCATCGACTCCTCGGTGTCGGCGCGTTCGTGCGAGCGCCGGTACGGCGAGCAGACACGGGCGACCGCCTCGCGTGCCCGCTCACCGGCGGGGTCCGGTACGACGTGGTCACCCACCTGCTCCAGCAACTGCGCCCGGGCCTCATTGTCCAGGACCGCTCCCTCGACGGTCAGCGGGACGCTTCCCGGCGCCACCCGCTCGATCTGGGCCAAGGTGGTCTCCAGCAGCACCACGTAGTCCGGATCGTACCGGCGGGCCGCCTGTAATAGCACCGGGTCCACGATGCCGTCGACGTGCGGGACGAGCAGGAAGCCGCGCCCGCCCCACGTTCTACTGGCGACGTGCAGGACCAATCGGGCCCAGTAATGCCAGCCGACTCCGCCATCGAAGATCACGGCGACCCGCGGCGCGGAAAGACCGATCTGAGTCACCAAAGGAGCAGAAGAAGACACCTCGCGACCATAAACGGTGCTGCTACGACGGGTCAGGCCGGCGGTGATCGGCTCGGTGGCGGCCCGGGATTCAGTGGTGCCTCGTAGCGGCGCTGATGCCCAGACACCGACGGATGCCGAGCCTTCCAGGCGTGCACCCGCCTGAACGACTCTCGGATCGCCGTGGCGGGCGCCGACACGCGCCGAGGCTGCCGGAGCCCGCTACACCGAACTGCTCACCGTCCTATCCGACCCGGCACGCCGCTCGATCGCCGGGATGGTCCGCCGTGGCTCCTACACCTGGATCAGCGTGCCACCTGGACGAACGCTTACGGCTTCGTCGTGAGGAACACCGGGACCGCTCGCCTCCTAGTCACCCGAGGATGACCTCGTGGCGGAACGCCTGCACCCGAGCGCCTTCGGCCAGCACGACCTCGACCCGACCAACGTCGTCGGGATGCCTACCACGGCGTGGACCGGCTTACTGGCAGGAGAGAGGCATCCATTGACATCCGGACGCTAGAGAGCCGATCCAGCATCGACTCGGGACTGCGTCAACGCCGTCTCTTAGGGCGCTGGCGACGGCTCTGGGGCATCGTCGGGGGGTGCGGCGAGCCCGGGCGTTCGGCGCGAGTCACGGCCGGTCGTCGATCGTATGAGTTCGGCTCGGGTGAGCGTCCACAGCACGTTCGACGGCGCGGACGGGGTGTGGGCCTCTCGCGGTAGAGACGAGATCACGCGGCTGACCAGCAGCATCGTGAAGTTAGCGACACCGGGCCGGTGACCGCTGTTTGCGCATGCTGCGCAGACAATCAGGCTGCGCGCGATGGAACTCGCGCCGAAGCAATCGGTGCAACGCAGCAGCGAACCAGCGGCGTGCGTGGCCAGCGCCTCGGCCAGCGTATGGGGACCGTCGCCGGAATAGCCCCAGCTGAACAGACCTCGGCCGCCAGCTTCCTCGTCTCGTAGGAGGATCCGTTCTCCGTCGGGGTACCGAATGACCACCAAGCTGCTGTCCTCGGCGTCGGTCACACCGTGGTACGTCCAATCTTGGAAACCGGGAGTACGAGCTGCCTCGGCGAGCAAGCTGAGCAGATGGCGCGCACCTTCTTTGGCAGCCGGTATGACCGGCGCGGCCTTGGTCTCCGGCTGCTTCGCCCAGACGGTGATCATATTGGCGATGCGCCAAAGTTGGGGACTGTCGATCTGGGGCCCTGGCGCGTCGTCGAGATTCTCCCGCTCGTCGTTGGGGAAGGGTTCGTCGGGCTCGGACCATTCGCCCTGGTGGTGGTCGTCAAGCTCCGCCAGATGGTCGGCCAGATACGCGTCCAGATAGGATGCCAGCTTGCTGGCTGGCTGGTTGTCCCCGCGCAAGCGTGCCACCACCGCGTCGGCCCAGAGCGTCAGCAGGAGGAAGGCTGGGTAGATCGGATCGGCTCCTCCGAGTTGGAGGTTAAGCTCCTTAAATGCCTGCTCACGGATGGCGGAGGGAAGGCGCTCGTCCGCTGTTGGGTCCGGGAGGCGCGGTCGGGCATCCCGGAGCCAGCCGACGGCGCGGAGCTCGGATTGCCAGGCGGCGGCAGCCAAGACGAACTCGAATCCGCTCGCTTGCCACGGTAAGGCGCGTAGCAGGCTGACCGGGTCGTCCGGGTCGGCCTCGTCTGTAGGCAGAGCCCGGCGCAGGTCGTCCGACTCGCGGATCAGTCCCGCGATGATGAGTGCTCCTCGCTCTGCGACGGCTATCGAGCCGGTGTGGTAGGTGGTGCGGTTGATGAACCTGTAGATCGCTTCGGTGTATGAACGGGTCGACATGTGATCACCGGCAATTGCCGATGTCGTGGCAAGACTGAGCAGCCGGCGACCGGTCAGCAGTGCCCGCCGGTCATAGCCAGCCTCGAAGGCGCCGATCGCCAGGTCTTGAAGGGTGGCGGCGATCATCGATCCTGGGCTGGGGCGGCGCGATAGATGGGCGTTACGCCACTTGGTGCGGTCCGGCGGTGTCGGCGGGGCGGCAGCAGTGCCGATGATTTTGGCTGCGACCGTCTCTAGATGGGTCTCGATCGCGTCGGATCGCGAGTATCGATGGCGGGTGTAGAGACGAAGACCCAAGTTGCCTAGACGCTCCACGTCGGCGGAGAAGCCGCTGGCCTCGTGGTGTCCGCCGGCCCAGCCAATCGAGGTAGGCGTGGGCGACGTCAGGACGCCGATCATGCGGTCGACGGTGGACTCCAGTAGCTCGTAGCTCTGGTCACCGCGGGTCGGCGCATCTCGGTTCAGCCGCTGCCCGGTCGTTCGGTCGGGAACGAGGTCGGCGAGCAGTTGTCCGAGGTCTGCAACACTCACCGGCTGACGAGTGAGTTGGTTGACCCGCTCGATCACGGGCTGATCACGGTTCGACGACGTGGGCGGTACGACGATCGTCCGGCGGCGAGAAAAGCGTGGGGGCAGCTCGGCCTTGGTGGCCTGCGCTCGCCGCGGGTCGGCTGAGGAGCGCGGCAGAACCACCAGCGTGAGCACCTGCTGCGATGGCGTGATCTCGGCGAGTCGCGCGCCGACGGCGTCCACGACAGCATCGAGCGCTTCCGCGGCGACCTGGTGCCGCCCGGCAGTGCGGTTCTGCACGGCAAGGTCGAACAGGACGTCCACGACGGCATCACTGATGGACAACGACCAGCTCATACGCTCACCGAGCGCAGCGATGGCCGTGATCGCCGCCCGATGGTCCGGGGTCGTTTCGCGACTGAGATCGGCTCCGACCTCGCGCACCGCCTGAGCGACATCGTCGACGTCCGCGCCAGCACGGGCCTGTACGGTCAGGCCGACGGCCCACGCCACAGCGGCCAGGCGGTGCTCGCGGACCGGCAGACGCGGGCTTCCGACCAGGTCGCCGAGCACCGTGATGCGCCCGGCGAGTTCCCGCCGTGCACGAGGCCGGCGACCGCTCAGGCGTAGAACTCTCGTGGCCACGTGGCGGACTAGCCACTCCGGCGTGGCACGGCGAGCACCGTTCCAGGTCACCCAACCGACGATGACAATCGACCCGATGAAACAGGTGAAAGCCACGCGGGTCGTGAGTGCGCTGGGGTTGACAGCCAAGCCCAGCGGCACGCAAACACCGACGACCGCCGCTACGCCGACCCATGCCGCCATCCGCCGGTCCGCCAGCACTCGGACAGTGCGCCACGAGAACTGAGACAGTGCCTGAATCGCAACCACGACCACGGCCGGCACCACGACCAACAACGCCGCTGTGATCGCCGCGACCGCCGCGATCGCGGTCGCCTGATAGGAGCCCGCATCGGTCCCGGCAGGCACCGGCATGAACCACACCACGAGCAGCACAGCACACAGCGACGCCGCCAGAATGGCCACGGACAGCGCTCGCCAGCGCCGCCGGTGTTGATCTCGAAATGTTGACGACACCTCACGAGTATCGGCTGCCGCTGCCACTACCTCATGTCCCACTCCTACACGTGGACCTGCAGCGGCGCGCAGGCGGCAGCCCCGGAGGACGGGCAACTGAAACTGCCTACGAGGCCCACTTCGAGGAGCTGTTCACAGCCCTTGACGACAGCACGCGACTGCTGCCCGTGGCTGCTCTGCCGGCCTGTGAGAGGGCAGTCGGGACCGCTGGCCGCGAACTCGGCGACATCCGCACCGCCCGCGCCGCGATGAGCAACCACGTCATCAATGTCGTGCTACGCCTATGCCGACAGGGCGAAAAACGGACCAGGCAATGCGGCCTCGACGTGATTGATGGCCTCTCCGCCGCTGGCGCCTGCGGCCTCGATCAGGTGCTCGCGGCGAGCGTTAGCCTTGGATAAGAGACCACCTGCCGAGCTACACCACGGACGCGTTCGGCAGAATGGAGCCCACTCGCACTGAACATGCGAGACTCCGGCGGCGGCAAGTGAACTCCCCTGCGCGACTGCTCTAAGCTGGGCGGCGAAGTCCGTTAACTTGCAGTCCGCAGCTGCGGCCAAGCTCGTCGCGCCCCGCTTCTGCGGCACGAGACCGCGACGCCGGACGTGGGGCCATGCGCTCGGAGGACGAGGGACTTGAACTCAGGACAACCTCATGTCGAGCCTCGTTCAAGGCTTGTCATTACTTGTCAAAACCCCTTGTTACCATCAGTAACCGAACCAAGTTCGTCATTGCTTGCCGACATTGGTCGCTGAGCTGCGGAGACACCGCCAGGCGCTCATCGCTCCTTGTCACCCTTCGTCAAAGAATGGGCGGAGTTTTCGGGGGGTAAACGGGGGTCCCACACGGAACCCCGTCAGGTCCGATCGCCCCCCGCTGGCCCTGCCACCGTGTCGCGCCCGCCTTACGGCATGCGTGCTGACCGAATCTGTGGCAGCCCTTCCGCAATCGACGGAACCGTCAGCGGAACCTGACGTGACGGTGCCCTCTCGATGCTGTCCGGCAACGACCGGTACACAGGGCACTCGCACGACGGTTGCAGCGGATTTGGACACGCCTACTACTCGGGCAAGCACAAGCGGACCGTCCCTCACCGACGGGCTCGTCGACCCCGACCGCCTCACCACCGCCGCGGAGTGAACGTGCAGGTCCTGGCCGATGCCGCCGGCGGCTGGTCTGGGCATCGGCCGCACCGCCCGGCGTGGTCCATGACCTCACCGCCGCCCACACTCCCGGCTGATCGACGCGCTGGCCAGACCAAACGTGCTGACCTTCGCGGACAAGCGCTATCAGGGAGCCGGCGGGAGCGTGTGCACGCGGTTCAAGCGCCACCGTCGCCGACCGAATCTGTCTGGCCGTCAGCGGGCCGCCAACTGTGGTCATGCCCGCCTCTGGGATCGCGGCGCGAGCCATCGCCATGCTGAAGACCTGGAAGGTCCTGACCAAGCTGCGTGCTGTCCACACCGCGAGAAAGCGACCGTGCAGGCCGCCGCCATCCGGCCTTCGGGGCGCCCTGTCGATCGCCCGCGACGCGTCCCTACGACGGGTCAGGATCACCGTGGACCTCAAGGTCAGCCAGCAGCCCCGCCACGAACTGTCCCGCCGCCCGTCGCGGTTCCACTCGGCCCAACCGGCCCGCGAAGCAGCCCAGCACCTCGGCCAGCACCCGCTCACACCGACCAGCAGCTACGCTGTGACACGCGGCCACCGCAAGATCTGAAGTTATGTCCACAACGTACAAACGATCAGGCCGTGGCCGCCTCGCGCCCACCCCACCCGAGCAGCGAGATATGCGTACTTTCGACATCTGCACGGGCGGATGTCAGACGGAGTGAAACATCATGGACGCGAGGGCCTGCCGCTGCATACGGTTGTGCAGTGAGTGACGCGGAGCGAGCCGAGACAGCTAACCCTGCACTTCGTGCAGGTGACTTGATCGATCAAATGTTCACGCTTTGGATCTTGCCGCATATCGAGAGAAGCAACCTGGATGTATCTCGTGAGCAGATCGCTCAGGCAGTAGTAATACTCCATCCCAACGGTGCACCGGAAGTCCTGCTGAACGATCAAGCCGAGCTGGTGGCTAAAGCGAAGGTACGCGGAGCTGTAGCAGCGGGTGAACCAGTGACCACGAAAAACGTCGAGCAGGTGTCAGCGCTGCGTCCTGCCAATGTCCCGCCTAGCGCCGGATGGATCGCATTTGCCCTACTCCCAGGTAGCGGCATCATGGTGGCGTTCGACTTCCGTTACAACCGCGACCGCGCGGCCGAACTGCTCGACCGAGCGCAGGAGTTTCTGGCGACTGGATGCGAGGCACTTGCGGCAGGCCGGATTGGGCCTTCGGTCGAGACAGCACTGGCAGCCGGCGAGCTAGCGATAACGGCCATAGCCTCCCTGCAAAATGTTATACACAAGGGGCGCAACTCTCATGGCGCACGCCAGGCTTGGTTGAACAGTTATACGCACGTCGGAAACGGTACACCTGACTGGTATAAGGCAATGAGGCACCTTTTAGAGGCCCGACCGTCTGCTCGATACGGGGATCCGCAGGGAAGAGATTTACCAACCGCGACTGAGCTGGCGGAATTCCTCGCTCACGTAGACGACCTAGTTCAGTATGCTATCCAGCAGGCCGCTGACCATGACTTCGAGGACTCGTAGCGGTGCCCTCCGCCGAAAGGCTCGACGCGCTTGAGGGCCTACGGCACCTGGAGGCGGCAGGCGTACTCTTCAGCGCTTGCGGATGCGGTGAACGGGGCAGGTCAGTGTTCAGCGTGTTCGTTCGTCAAGCCAGATGGCGTGGTCGACCATCCAGGGTGTGACCGGCCGGCGAAGACGTGCCGTGAGTTCCAAGGGCGTTGCCGATGTCTTGGCCAGCATCGGCTGGCCGGGCCTACGGCGCGGTCGAGGCGTGGCTACATCAGCGCTCGTCCACCGAGTACGGCTGGGACTACGTCGGGCAGATCTCGCCCGGCGTCGGCGCGCACGCGACCAGGCCCACCTCACCGACAGTGGTGACCGGCGTGCGGACTACCTCGTCGTCGACGCCGCAAAACGCGTCTACGCCTGGCTTAACCCATGCCGGGGACTCTCGCCGAACACCCGCAGCCTTCCCCCACCAGTGCATGACCTGCTCAATGACGACCCCAGTGCGAACGTACGCGTCGGTGTCTTCGGCCGCGGGACACATCCGAGCCGCTCGGGCACCTCACCGGCCGTCGTGCTGCCGATGCTTAAGCCGGCGGAGAATCCCTGCCCGTTGGCAACTACCGCTCATTCCTGAACGGACGCTGCCGCACTAGAGGGTCGCAATCAAACCACGATGAGCGGCGAATTGGCCCATAAACTCCGGTGCATCCATTTGCAGAATTGCGTTCGCCTCGTCGTCGCGGCGGTCGCTACCGAGACCAACCCCGACTCTCCGCAGACTCTCCTTCTGCTTAAGAACTGCAAAGGCATCAGGCGGGAGTCTCGATTCAGTCACTAGCAATTCTTCAATCGCGGGCGCATGCAAAATTGGCTCTAGAGCATCAGCCGCCCGCAGCTCTCGTAGGCCGGTCAGATCAATCCGCAGCAGCGCGGCGTTAGATGCCAGGTCGGGGACTTCCTCGAATTTTGAAAGACCATCGAGCCACAGGTACTCAAGCTTGCCCAGCGATGCTAACCAGCGAAAATCATCAATCCCCCTAACTTTCCGAACAGCCAGATAACGCAGGTCGGCGAGATTCGTAAGCCAGTCAGTCCTTTTAAGTGATCCTAGGGTGAGTGCGAGAGACTCAATTTTTCTAGGAAGAGATTCCTCCAAGGAGACCCGGTCCAATGGCAGCCGCCAGAGCGAGAGTGCCTTCAATTCAGGAACGGACTCAAGGAGCTCGTCCAGAGACTTGATGTGCCCCTCTACTCGCAGTTCCCGGAGCCCGCGAAAACGTGTCGCGGGCGCCAGGTCGAGCTTTGCTTTCGTCTCACCAATATCTAGCGAAATAAGGTCGCCGGACAACAGAGAAAGGTTCTCCAGGCTAGCCACCTTAAAGAGACCAGAGAGGCTGAACTTTTTAACATTAGGGAACAATCTCAAGAAGCGCAGGGTGGCAAGTTCCTCGTCGAACCCAAAAACCCGAAGCATCAACTCGGGCTTCCGCTCAAATAACCCGTCAAGCAACCGATACTCATCTTCGCGTAATTCTTCGTCAATCTGCACACGCTGAACGGTGGAAGTAATCTGCCGCTCCAGAGCACTAATGTCGACCGGGGTACGGACCGTGACGAAACCGCCCAGCATTTAAACCTCCATCCGACGATCCAGGTGTGGCCACCCACAACTGGAGAGTTGCGTCGCGCCCATCGCCGGCATCGCCTCAACTACCGCCCTCTGACTATGCGCATCCTAGCCGACCCAGCCCGCTCGATGATGCATCACACCCTCACGCCTTTTTCTCTTCAAAGTAATCCTCACAGGTTATTCGACCGCAGCCACGCTTCGCCCCACTCGACGGATTTGTCAAAATAGTCGTGCTTAGGGCTGATGCTATTGATCTCATTCAAACCCTTGTTCCGTTGAATCAATGCCTGTTCGATAGCTCGAGCCTCGCCCTTGGTGACAGTGCCCGGCGTGATTGACTTAATCTCGAATTTCTTACCCAGGCTGCGATGCTGGTATTGCCGTTTTTGGATTCCTTGCTTCGTAATACCAGAATATACCCAAGTTGTGCCATCCTCGGCGTATCCCATGTAGACCTTATACCCGCCGGTTGCATTCTTCCCCGCCTTGAGCGCGCCGGGCAGAACAGCGCGCAGCAGGCGTCCGGCTCCCGCCTCCTCTTCGCCCCCAGCGACGATCGGCCCAGGCCCTTCGGCAGACCAGCCACACCAATCCGGATGTTCTTCGCAAATGGTCGAGGCCATCACTGCCTGGACGTATGAGTCGTCGCGATTACACAGGATCTTCCAGCGACATACGTTTCCCTCGGCGACATTCAGACTAGATCGAAGCTGGTCAGGTGAAGGTGCCAGGATCAGTTGATCTGCCAGCGTGGCACCGCGGGATAACGTATTAACATTGTCGCTTCCGCCGTTCCCGTAGGTTGAAGTCTTCCGCTTGTCTTTAGTGCCCGAGCATCGAGGCCAACAGTCAGGGCTTTTAGCCTTCTCCTCTCGGTTTCCCAACTCATCGCCTGGTCGGTAATCGGGGCAGCTGCTGACAGTGATGCAATCGGTCGGGATCAGGCCGGTTGGGTCTGAGGAAGTGACCGGAGAGTTGTTTGAATAAGAGTATGCGTTCCATTGCTGGGGTTCAGATAGATCCATAAGCGGATCAACCGATATGAACCGGCCAAGCGCCTGGTCGTACTGTCGGGCGCCGATGTTTACGAGATTGGTGGGGTCGTTGTGGCCGCCGACGAAGCCCTTGGTGTTGGGCCAGGTTGGGTTAGTTCCGCGGGGTGCGCCGTAGGGGTCTTGTCGGCGGGTGGTGACGGCCTGGGTGCTGGCGTTGATGGCGACTTGTTGGGTGCCTTGGTGGTCGTCGTAGAGCCAGTTTAGGTTGCTGATTGCGGAGCTTGCGGTGCGGCTGGCGATGGTGGTGCCGGCGAAGTCGTAGTAGCGGGTGCCGGTGTTGACGGTGCCTTGGCGGCGGATTTCCTGGCCGGGTAGGTACAGGGTGATGCCGGTGGTGTCGCGGCGGATGAGCCGGGTGCCGTTGGCGTCGTAGACGTTGGTTTCGATGTTCTTCCCGCCCGCGTTGACGGTGGCGAGTTTGTCTTCGGCGTTCCAGCCAAGGGTTTGGCTGTTGGTGCCGGTGGCGCAGTCGTTGGCGGTGTTGCCGGCGGGGCGGCAGGTGGTGTTGCCTGTGTTGTCGTAGGTGTACTTGTTGACCACGTCGCTTTGGCCCGAGGCTCGCGTCGTCATCGCGGTCGTTGCGTGCGGGCGTACGACGTTCTGGCCCCCGGTGGGCGTAGCGTACGAGCGGGTGGTTTCCCCTGTGGCGGTGTGGCTGGTCTCGGTCACTCGGGAACCGGTGGTGGTGAACGTCCAGTCCTGCCAGTACGGTGCCGGGCCGGCGAGGTTCGCCACACTCGGGTCGGTCTTGCAGCTCACCCCCGCCTTCGGCGTCCAAGCGGTCTTGAGTCGCCCGAGTTCGTCCTGGCGGAAGCACTGAACGTCCGTCACGCCGACCTGCGGGGTGTCCGCGATCGAGGTGATGTTTCCGGCGTCGTCGTGGTCGTAGTTGCGGTCCGAGACGGTGCCCGCGGCGTTTTGCCGTTCAATGGTGGTGCGCTTGATCCGTCGGGTCGCCTCATCCCGGTAGATGGTGTCTTGGGTGTAGACACCATTGGGCATCTTGTAGACAGACCCGTCGCGCTCACCGAAGGTGGTGTAGGTGGCGGCGGCCATGGTGCCCACCGAGCCGGTCAGGCTGGTGTTGATGCTCGTCGGCATGCCGGTGGTGGCGTCGTAGTCGGTGGTGATCTTCTCGTCGACCAGACCACCGCCGGCGGGGTAGGAGATCGACAGTGGTGCGCCGGTGGCGTCGGCGTACTCGTAGCCGTAGACGTAGGTGGAGTCCAGGCCCGCCTCGACTGCGGGGATCACGTAGTGGAAGCCCTTGGGCTGATAGCGGGCGTCGAAGCTGCGGACCTGCCACTTGTAGGCGTTCGCCGACCCGGCCGGTTCGTACCGGATCGTCTGGGTAAGCTGGCCTTTGTACCCGGGCTGGCCGGTATACAGGGTGTCGTACTTCCACTCCGCGCGCAGCGCCCCGGTGGCGGCGCCGTCGCGCAGTTCCTTCTTCCGGCCGAGGGTGTCGTAGACGTACCACAGCGCGATACCGCGGGCATCCACTGTCTTGACCAGCTCGTTGGCGTCGTTATAGGTGCTGGTCGTTACACCCTTGTCCGGATCCTTCGTCCGCCATTGCCGGCCCATGGCGTCGAACTCATACACCCATTCGTTGCCGTCCGGGTCGATGTTCTTGACGGCCTGGCCCTTGCGGTTGAACTCGTACCTGTTTTCCAGGTACCCGCCCGTCACGCCGGCGGGGGTGTTGTGTTGCCGTACGGCGATGGTGCGGCCCTCGATGTCGGTCACGGTGGTGGTGGGAGTGCCACCGGCCGGCGGGGTGACCGTGCTCAGGTCACCCTCGTTTGAGGTAACGGTCCGCCACTTCTCTGCCAGGTTGATTTCGCCGTCGCCAGCGAGAAAGACGCTCGCCGTGGGCCGGGACGCCCGGTCGAACTCGGTCTTGGTCACGGCGGGAACGGACCATTCCGGCTCCCACCAGAGAGCTCCGGCCGGGGCTCCCGGTTCGGCGTGCGTCGCGTAGCTGGTGGCTGCCCGGCCAAACTCGTCGTAGAGGGTGTCAGTGACGACTCGGGAACCGCTGCCACTCATCGACAGGGTTTGCGTCTGCCGGGGTCGGAGCAGACCGTCGAGGATCTGGTACGACGTCACATAATTGGCGTCGGCGTTCAGGACCTGGCTGGTCACGTACGGGTAGGTGTCCCGGTTAGGCGCGAAGTTATAGGTGTACTGAGCTGACGGCTTGCTCGGATTGCTTTCGTTCGACCAGCCCAGCTTCCACACCTTGGAGGTACGGCCCAGGGCGTCGTACTGCACCTGAGCGGTCACCTTGCCGTTGGGATCGGTTGTTTTGGTGGTGGACCCCCAGTACGGGTTGGTCTCCGCGGACGAGGCCCAGTTGAACGGTGCAGGGGCTGTCGTGGTCACCTTGGTGACTGGGCCTCCGACCGCGGGGGTGTATGCGGTGGCGGTGACGTTGCCCTTGATGTCGGTGGCGGTCAGCACCCGACCTGTGGGGTCGTAGGTGGCCTGCGACACCGTTTGCCAGACCGTGCCCGTGCCCGGCGCCCAGTCCTTGAGCTGTTCGGTCTTGGTGACTGCACCGAGCGTTGGCGTGGTGTCGGCGCTGCTCGCGCCGTCGTAGTAGGTCCTAACGTCGGAGATCACGTCATCGACGCTGGCCGCAATCTTGCCGCAGGCCAACGCCGTGGAGGTGGTCTGCTTGACCGCCGCCATGAGGTTCTTGCTCAGATTGCGGTTGTAGCTGTAGGTGACACACTTCTCGTCGCCCGTCTTCGCAATGTCACCATCATCTTGCGACCAGGTCACCGTGCCGTACGCGTCGTCGAAACTCGTCGTCCGGCCCGAGGTACGCCAACCCCGCGCCCCGTCCACACCAAGCGCCGTGGACGAGTAGGTGGCCTGTGTGGCCACGAACCGCGCCTCAACCGTGTCACCGTTGATCGTCCGACTGGCGGTCGGCGGGGACCGCCACGGCACGTTCACGGTCTTCGACACCGGCTTGGTCGCGACCCCGTTATAGAAGACCTGTTCGCGAATCTGGCCGGCGAACTGGTCCTCGTCGTAAACGGATTCCGCGCCCACGGAGGCGGGGACAGTCACGGTGCGTGTTCCGCCGGACGGGCTGGCCTTATCGCCGTGCATACCCCGCATGAACTTGGTGACGGTCAAGCTCTGGGTGGCCGGGTCGGATCCGACTCGGATGTTGACCTGGGCATAGCCTCGCCACTGCGACCAGGTCTTACGGTCCGGCTTGGACAGCCCGTCGTCGTCAGCGTAGTGCCACGCGGGCGCGCCCGCGTACTCATACCAGGTGTGAGTGGCGTCAGCCTGCCGACTGTCCTTGAGCTGCACATCGTTCTCGGCGATGTGCTCGACACGGTACTTGTGCCACCACTGCGTGACCAGCCGCTCGCCATTGGGGTCGTCCGGATCTGGCACCAGCACCGGATAGCAGCGCTTCGTATTCGTGTGCGCCGCCAGCGACTCGGTATTCGCCGCGGTGCACTCGGTGTCGCTGTAGTCGACGTGGATGATCGCGCCGGTCTCGGTCTTGATGTCGGAGATCCGCAGCCAGTTATCCGACGTGCCATGCTCGGTCAACACCCGGTTCGCCAGCGTCGTCGCGGTGAACGTGACCGGCGGCAGGCTGACGGTCCCGCGGACGTGCCCGGCGTGGTCGATCTTGTCGAGCCACAAGCCGGTGTGCGTGGAGTCTGCGGTGGCGGTGAATGTGTGGTTCAGGGTCCACGACTCCACGTTCTGCCAGTCAGGAGTTGGCACGGTGGTGTCGTAGACCTTCGTGGTGATCGTCTTCAGACGCTTGGTTGTCCAGAAGGTCGGCGAGTACTGCTGCGGACACGACGTGGCGGACGCTTTGCATTCCTGGTCCCAGGGGGTGTCTTTCCAGGAGTCCTTGACTGGGCTCGCCTCGGTACCGCAGTTGGAGAAGCAGCGCATGTCGGTGTCGAACACCACCTGGGCGTAGGGCGTGGTGTTGCGCTGGGTGACGCCGTGCGTCGCCGCGGTCCGGTCGTAGGTGCCGTAGTCGATACGGGTTAGGTAGCCGGCCCGGTCGTACGACACGTCGTCGGAGTCGGTGACGTTGCGGGCGTACTTGTTGGTTTCCTTGCCGTACCACAGCGACATGGTGTTGCCGCGTACGTCCACGACGTAGTCGAGGTTCCACCGCCACGCCTGGACACAGTCGGAGCTGGTGAAGGCGCTCTGGTGGCAGGGCTCGCTCGAGTGGTTGCCGAACACTGGCATGGTCAGCGTCGAGTTCGTCTTAGCCGATTGACCCGGCAAGGCATGCATGCCGAAGAAGTACTGCGTACCGTCGGTGGTGGTCACCTTCCAGTACTCCCCCACGTCACCGTAGGTCGAGTCGCCACTGTCGCCGTTGCTCGCGCCTGTCAGCTTCTCAATCTTCGAGCCGTCCTCGGAGCGGGAGTGCCAGCCCTTACCCGGCTGGAACACGAGCTCACCACTGCTGCCGTTCAGGCTCAGGGTGGCGTTGTCGGATCGCCAACACTGGTCACCGGTGCGCTGGGTGTTGTTCGCGCCGTTCTTCATGTCTTCGGAACATTGCACGTAGCGGCGCTCGATGAAGCCGGGCGAGTAGTCGAAGCCCTCACCGATCCACGAGGGCTGGTTGTTGGTTACCTCGGAGCGGCCGTCCACTGCCGACGACGAGTAGGCCAGCGTCACCGACGGCGCGGGGCCGGTCGCCGGCGCGGTGCGTACCGGGTACGACCATGAGAAGTCGCCTGAGGAGCCGCCGGAGGACCATGTCGATGAGGCAGTCAGACTGGTGGCGGTGAAGTCACCGTCCTTGCCCGAGGCGCCTGCGGCCAACACCACGAACGAGGCCGCCTGATGCTCGATCGCGGCACCGCCCGACGGTCGTTCGCCGGTCGTGGATACCGACGGTGGCTGCGCGGCGGCCACTGCGACCTCCGCCGTCGCGACACCGGCGGCGAGGTCATTGGCGGTGTGCAGTGGCACCGACCGGCACCGCGGGTTGTCCGGGGTGGACAACGCGCATTCGGGTACCTGCCACAACTTCAGCCGCGACGCCCACTCGCCACCGGCGGCGTACCGGAATTTGCTGTAGTCCACCGAGATCTTTGCCGTGCCCGCTGTTTCGTCGCGCGGGGTGCTCACCTTCATGACAAGCCCGTCACGCCACGACTGCGGCACTGCCGCTCGGTCCATCATTTGCACATCGACCGCGACCAGCTGCTCGCCGGCCTTACCCGCGGCGCGGTCCACCCAGACCGGCAAATCGCCCGCCTTCGCCCCACGGCCACCAGCCGCACGGGCACCAGCCGCACCAAGCTCCACGTGGGCGCTACCGGCGGCCGGCCACACCGGCGCGGGCGCAGGCGCGTACTGCACCCGCTGCTGCTCCCAGCCCTTACCCGCCACCGGCCCGCCGTCGTTGTCCAACTTCTCGGCCGGCGCCGGATGCGGCCGCCGGTCGGGCTGGGCCTGGGCGGCGGGCACACCCACCAGGAGCGACGCCAGCATCACGGCGGCTAGAGACCCCGCCACTGACAGGCGGCGCGTTGGCGTACCGAGAATTCGCCGGTGCAGCCGGCGAAGAGAAGACCCCGTCAACATGTGTTCCCTTCCCAGGAACCAAGAGCCACTCGAGTAGAGGACTGGTGCAACAGGACGGCGTCCACCGTGGCCGCCGAAGGTCGATGCTTGCGGGTGCTGTGCTGGCGGCTGGTCACCACCACCACAGCACCTACAGCCGGCTTAGTTGGCTTCCTGGGCTTCGTGTAGGGCCAGGACTTGGGCGTCTGTCATCGCGCCTTGATAGAGGCTGAGGTCGTCGACTGTGCCCTGCAGCGGGTGCCAGGTGCCGTTCCTACCCACCACCAACGGACCGTTCGCCTGCCATGGTCGCCAGGATGTCCGGAGCGTGGTCGTGGTCTTGTGTTCGCCGTTGACATACAGCTTGAGTTGCCGACGGTCGGCGTCCAGGACACCCACCAGGTGCTGCCAGGTGTCGCCGACGTTCGGTGCTGGCGCCGTCGCGAACGTGGCCCCGGTACCGTCGTCCGGCGTTGCCCCGGTGTCGAGCATTTTGAGCTTCCACACGCCACCGTTGTCATTGCCGTAGTACAGGTAGAAGCCGCTGACGGCTGTCCCGTTCTGGATCATCACAGTTTGGTAGTCGTCGGTTTGCTCGAGCCGTACCCACACGGACACGGTGAATGACTGGTCGGTACGCAGCACCGGCGTTGGCTGCCACTGCGCCACCTCGCCTATCGGATTGAGCTTGTAGGCCGAGCGCCCGAATTCGGTTGTCGGTGCAGGTGGTGTGTTCGGGTCAGCGTCGTCATCCAGCCCGCTGTCGAAATGCAGGCCGGCGCTGCCGTCCCCACCTCGCCCGGTGCCGATCTCGACGCCCTTCGACAGGGCCAGCCACCGCGCCCACGCCGTCATGTCCTTGGCTTCACACGAGTTCACGATCGTCGGGTCCCAGCACGCGCCTTCAGGATCGCTCTCGAATCCCCAGCCACCAACCTGGATCGGCGTCAACATGCCGGGCTCGTCGAACCCGCCTGAGTCGGGGTCATCCTTGAGCATTCCGGTGAAGTCGTGCTCGACGATCGCTCGGTCGAACACCTGAACGTCGGCGATATTGCCGGCCCACCAGTTGCCCGCGGCTCCCCAGAATGTGCGGCCGACTGTAAAGCGGCCCGTGGCGGCCCACGGCGTGGCCGCACGTGGCGTCTCGCCAGCATTCTCGCCATTGACGTAGAGGCGCATCGTCTTCGCCGCGGCGTCGTACACGCCAGCGATGTGCACCCACCTTCCGACGTCCGCGCTGCCCAGCGTCGGGGGGGCGTAGATCGTCGCGCCGCTGCTGTTCTTGTCCACCGAGTTCCGCATATGGAACGACCAGTGGGGTCCCTGGGAGTCGCGGCGGACGCCCAGGTAGAACCCGCCTGCCATGGTGCTATCGGTGGTCATCGCTGGGTCTTGTCCCAACACGTTGCGGTCGTTGGAGGTATCGATCAGCGATGGCCGTACCCACGCCGCCACGGTGAACGACTTGGTGGTGTCCACTACCGGCCCCGACGATGCTGCCTGGCTGCTGGAACCGTTGAACGTCGCGGTCTTCCCGTCGACCATCCGCACGTCATCACTCCACCCGACGCTGGTGGCAGTCAACGGCGTGCTCGCGCCCACCTCAGATTTGTCCGCCAGCGCTGCCGCCTGGTCGATGCCTGGATAGGTCTCCAACCCCCACTGGGCGATGGCCGACGACGGGTGGCCCACCGTGAATGAGAACCCAAACTCGTTGCTCTCGTTCAGGGTCCCGTCGATGGCCTTGGCCTTGAACACATTCCGGCCATACCTCGGAGCGGTCGCGTCCACTTCGACGTACTTCGGACTGGTGCCCTGCGCTGGCTTGGAGAACTCTCCCGCGCTGCCCCACCCGTAGGTGAACGTCGCCACCGTGGTGTCCGACGACTCGATCCGGAACCTGCCCGCGCGCCCCGGGCTGGGGGGTGCCGTCACCATGGTCACTGTCACCGGAGGTCTCGTGTTGTCTACCGCAAAACGGCACCACGGCGACCACGCCGACTGGAAGTACGTGTCGGTGCTCTTCACCCGGTACGCGTAGGTCTTGTCCTTCACCAACCCGGACAACGCGACGCTGGTCGCCACCGTGTTCGGGGTGATACCCGTCTTGTCGCCGGGTCCCGGTTTGCGTGTCGGAGCGGTGTCAGTCACCGTGGCCATGCCACCGGCTGGCACCTCGATCCACTCAAAGTGGGCCGTGAGGGAGTCCCACGAGTCGGCGTCCGGGAACGTCGCCCGCAACGTCGGCGTGAACGTGCCGACCATCAGCACACCGCTGTTGCATGCCACGCCCGCCACCTGCAAGCCTGCCGGCGCGCCGGGCTTACTGTCATAGTCGACGAACAGCTTGGCGTTCCCCGGGAAGTACTTCTTCCAGCGGTCCTGCGTCGACTCGCCGCTGCCGTTCTTATCTCCGGCGGCACTGAACCCAAGCGTTATCGTTGACCAACTGTTGCCTGCCACCGCCCGGAGCTGGGTGGTCACCGCCGAACTCTCAAACTGCACCGTCATGTCCGGCTGGATCGCACCGCACCCACCCGCCTCGTTGGCGTGACTGCCCGCGGCGGCGAGCATCGTCGACAAACTCATCTTCGACCAGGTTGCCCGCATCGTCTTGTCGATCGCCGGCGACAGGTACATCCAGGTCGGGGTGTCGTCACACGAGTGGGTGTGGTCCACCTTCATCTCGACCCGCGCGTCGGCGATGAATTTCCCCTTCAGCGAAACCTTGTTGTCAGCCACCGTCGGGAACTCGAAATACGACCGGTAGATGGCGCCGGTGTCCGGGTTCAACCCCACCCGCGCCACGCTGTAGTCGCTGTTCGACGACCCGTTGTTGGTCGAGTACGCCCACTTGTTACGCAGATCCGACCAACGCCACTGCGGATCGATGTAGATCGGAAAATGGGCGTTCGGAGAGTCCAGCAACGCCGGGTCCGGGGTCAGCAGGAGGTCGCCGCCGCCCGTGATCTGCGCAGCCACCGGAGCCACCTGCGCGGCGTCGCCAGCGGATACGTCGGACGACGGCTCGTCACCGGCCGACTGGCTCCTTCCGATCGCTTTGGCCGCCACCGCCGAGGGCCGCGAGTCCCACATCGCCGCAGGCTCTGCCGAGGCGACCACGACCGCGCCGGCGGTCGCCTTCAAGGCTCCACTCGGGCTGTGACGCACCTGCGCGTCGCCACCCAGGTCGAAGCGGATCTGACGCACTGCGGGATTGGACGCTGCCGCAGCGGACTTGACGACAAAGACGTGAGTGAAGCCGACACGCGTGGCCCTCAGCACCAGATCGACGTCTGGCAGAACGTTCGGGAAGGTAGCTGAGTCGCCGTCCACCGCCGGCTCCGGCAAACTCCCGCCCGACCACGACATCGTCATCGTCTTAGCCGCGTTCTTCACGATCACCAGCGGACCGGACCCGCCGCTGCTGAAGGTGACATCGGCAGCGGAGGCCCGCGGCCGCAACAGACCGTCGGCGTCGCGGAACAACTCGAGGTTGATGTCGGTCCACTCGCCGGCCTTACGGGTCCATTGCGGCACCACAGCCGACTCGAACGTCATACGCCCGTCCGGCTGCGCAACCACCCGCGCGTACTCAGACCGCGATGCATCGACCACCACCGCCTGGTCACATGCGGCGGCCATCGCCGCAGCTGCCGTCTCCGTCCGCGCCGCGGTCGCACACGCCGCCGCAGCAGGTGCGTCCGCCACCGGCAGCACAACCCCGGCGGTGGCAATGACCAAGGCCGCCGGCAACCCCAGACACGCCATCAGTCGGCTAAGCCCAGGCCCTGCGAACTGTCGGGCGCGTCGCCCGACCCGCCGGCCGGACTCCGCCTCGACACGCAAATGTGCAGCAACCACCGCAAGGCCCCCGTTGATCACGCCCGACGAACGGCCGAACTGTAGAAAGCTTGATGATCAGCTGTAAAGAGCCGTTACAAGTTGCCAGGATGAAACGGACAGCCGCATGTCAGTCCGACATCGAGATGACCGAAAGTAACCAGACGTCGTCAGTCGCGGTAGTAACCGCTACCCACCTCAGGACTTGCTGAGCTCAGTCTTGGCATCGAGCCAGCCGAGCACCCCGGGCACCGGTCCCAGCAGGGTGATCAGGCCGGCGCCGGTGAGGGTGTCGAGTAGCCGGACCACGCGTCCCGTGTCGCCGCCCAGCAGCTGGACCGCGTCCTGGTAGCCGACCCCTGCGCGCCATCGCTCCCTTATCGGGCATCGCGCACGGGCGGTAACCATGCGCAGCTTGCCCGGGTCCTCCAACGGGGGAATGAGGTTGGGCTCGACGGTGATGGGGGCAGCCCACCGACGATTGTCGGTGTCACCGGACACGCCTTCGGTTCAGAACATCCGACGCGGACACCACGCACTCGACCTGGACGTCCCACCCGCGCCTGCGGGTGGCCGCCGCGTTCACCGAAGTGGCACAAGCGATCTGACCAGTGCCCGCTGACGCAGCTCGGCGTGGGCCACCGAGCCGGCAAAGCACAGAGCCCATTTTGGTAGCAGGATTGATGGGACCCACGCTGGTCGCCATGGACTACCTGGACGCACTGTGAGAGGTTCAGGAAAAGTCTCGTCGCTAGACGGCCCGCAGGATTTCGCCGTCTCCCCGTCCTCGCGGGGCCAGGCGCTCCATCCGGCCTGTCAGGTTCGCGTTACGGTGATGTGTCGGCGGGCGCAACGATCGCGAGCCCCGTGGATTTGCGTTCGAGGCGACGGGGCGCCAACAGGACGACGGCAGGGGCAAACCGGGGTGCACCGTCGTGAGGACTTTGTCTTTACGCCTGTCGTCCTCGGCCAAACGGGGCACGATGCACCGCCACTCTTGCATTGTCACCCGGGTATCGCCGCCCCCGGACCGCCACCAAGAGGCGCACTGCCGCTTCACCAGGGCGCCACCTGCACACCCCGCAGCCTGAGTACAAAGTTTGGCATCCTTACCCTCGCTGCAGGAAAGCCAATACCATTCGGCTGCTGGTGAACTCCGATATGTCCATAAGTCTCCAGCCCTGCATCGCCAGCAACTCAGCGGCAACCAGGGCGTGTGTCACCTGCTGTATTCCGATACCTCGATCTGACATCACTGCCAGGTAGCGATGGGGATAGCCGCGCAGGTCGATCCGGTGCTCCAGGACAGCAGAGGCGCTGACCATACGGGAATGGGCGATCTTCTCGGGACTTTCGTACGCCGACATGGTCACCACGATAGAAGTCCAATGCAGGGACGGTGGTCGACCGCGGCTGCGGCTATCCTCTCTGTGATGGCAACGTTACCCCTAGCCCTGGGGCGGGCGGCCGCAGTTCTGACGGTCCTCGCTGCTGTAGCCGCCTGCGACGGCACCGTGGACGGTGGTCCGGTCGAGACCGAAGGGCCTCCTCCGGGGACTACCACTCCCGCCGTGACTCAATCGCCGGTACCTGCTCGCAGCTTCAACGCGACTGGTCTGCGTCTCTGCGAGCACCGCGAGCTGGTCCCGCTCGCCGCACTGTCCCTCACAGTGCGGCGAGAGGATCCCACCCCGCCGCCAGCGGCGCCGGGTGCTGCCTGTCTATTCGAGATGGAGACGGCGGACGGCCACGAGGCGAATTTTCGGGTCGAGGCATCGACACCGGCGTCAGTCGAAGAGGCGGTGCAGTTGTACGGGATAGCCCGCCAAGGCGCCAGCATGCGGCGTGAGGGCGGGCTGGAAAGCATCGGGGACGAGGCGGAGGCATACACCCGACAATCACAGCCCGGATTCAAGTATGCGGAGCACATGGCACAGGCCCGGGAGAGCAACCTGGTCGTGCAGGTCTGGCTCGCCGTTGGCGGTGACGAGTTTGTCCCCACGGAGCTTCTGGCCCAGGAGACGGTGAAGGCGCTCCGACGGACACTCACCCTGGTACCAACTGCCTGACGCGCGGCCTGCATTCATCATTCGGTGACCATCTGCGGCCACTTTCCGTCTGGGAGCTTCGAGTGATCCGCAATCTGTCCCGCGACGTCCCGCGTCATCGCTGCAGCGTCAAACAGGCGCTGCCAGATTGTGAGCAAGTAGTTGAATGACCCCTCCACGATATCGCCAATCGAGTTTGCCACAATGTTTATCGCCCAGGGTATGGTGACCACGCCTCCTGCGTTCGCCAACGCCTGGGTGATTGTGCCCAGCACTTTCGTAACGACTTGCGCAAGTCCGATAGCGTAGTCGACATTGGCTGTAACCACATCAAACAGCCATTTGCTGATGAACTCGGCCTTGTTCGTAACCTCGTCCACGGCCGCCCGCTGGATCGCCACCCCAGCGTTGTAGGCGTTTGCCGCATCCCCGATCCACTTGGAGAAGTTCCTGTTGTCGGGTTGGACCGTCGCGACCGAAAGATCCGAAACTGGCCGCTTCACCTCGGCGAGCCAGCCGACACTGGCCGACATCAACGACAGCACCGGAACCTGATGCTCCAAGGCGTACTCCGCCTTGCTGATGACCTGCTCAAGGGCAGCCCGGAGATCTCCCAAATCCCGCCTGACCATGAAGATCGCCGCCGGCCCGAGCAGCCAGGCCGACTGATTCACCTCCCCGACAAGCTCATTGAATTTCGCGACCAGGAGTCCAACCGCAGGCTCGATCACCTCGAACGCGCCGATGAACATACCGCGCTGCATGAGAATCGTTTGCTCTAATTCGTCCGCAGGTGCCAATGCTGATGCCCTCCCCCGACAGTCAATGTCCAGAATTATGCCCGATAGATGGCATTCAAATCGAGATCGACGACGGCATCCGCCCGGTCATATGCATTGGCCACCCTGTCAAGTGCCCCAGCAATCTGCTCGAACTCCACGACCGCGCCAGAAATCACGTTAAACATGAACGCGTGGAAGCTGTCGTACGCGGTGAAGTGAATCGCTGTGTTGGCATCGCCGATGAAAAATGCCGTCGGAGCAAGCTCGAGCTGACTCGCAGCCCGCTGCACGTCTGCCATCCGGTCCGACATCCTGCGCCACCTGACCCCCTCGTCCCGAAGAGCGTCGGTTAGGACCTCGATGTTAGGCATGCCCACCCTCCGTCCGTGTATCAGCGCTAAGCGCGGCCTGCTCGAATGCGGTAAGAGCATCCGTGCGGATCCGGTCCACATCCGCCCTGGCGATCCGCGCGACCTCGCCGGTGATACCTATAAGACCGCCTCCTAGGAGTCGCAACGTCACGTATCCGTATGGACCCGATACCAGACGTTCCTGCGGGGTAGGGGAGGCATCCCGCTCGCTCAGCCGGCGCAGCTCAGCTCCAATGACGTCGAGTCGCGCCCACCGGGCTCGGAGCCACTCATCATCACCCAACTGGGGCTCCGGCAAGGCCAAGAAGTTTCGTGGGCGGTCAGCCGAACCAGGCGTCCTTCGCGCCGAACCGAGCGCGCCAGCCTCAATCGACTTCTGCACGGCGTCGGTGTATGCCTCAAACAGCGCCATCGGGAATTCTCCAACTGCCAGGCGCTCACGCCAACGACGGCTGATGTCGAGGCTCGTGACCCGCCCGCGGGCGTCGACGACGACCCACACGGAGTCGGACCGGTCCGCGCCCTGATGCTGAGAAGCATCGGGGGACTCATCGCCTGGATGGTGGGGTAGTTGCTGGACACGCCTCCGCAGATGATCCAGATCCCCCAGAAAATCGAGGCTCGCCAGCGTCAACCGATCCCCGGAGCTCGGCCATGGCCGCATCGTGCCCCCCAACGTGTCAGGCAGACGATCCCCGCTGCTGGCCTGTGTGAAGACAGGACCACCGTACGTGAACGATGAAACCCTTGGGGGGCAAGCTCTCCCCGAGACCGCAATCCGACGATGAAGTTACCTCGGTTCCATTGAGGATCAGGTGCAGCTGATCGGATAGCTCCCCGCGTGCCCGAAGGAGACCCCGTGCCTGCATCGATCAAGGGCATCCAGGAATCCATGAGGTCCAGGCCACCAAGCGCAACAAAGGACAGGCCCTCACCCTGCCTGTGACCGCATACGACAACGGCATGGTCGAGGTTGACGGAATCCCGATCAACATGGCACCCGACTACGACCAGGGTGAGGGATGGCTTGTCGCCGCCGAGGTCGCTGTGTCGACCATCAACGAATTCCGCAAGCAGGCAGTGCGACGCCGAGGGCGGCAGCAGCAGCATCACGGACCAGGGAGCGAAGTGACTGCTTGCGAACGCTGGCGCGAGCAGCAACTAGCCCTTCGCCGGCCCATGACTCCGTCAAGCCGTGGACGCCCGCTATTCCCCGGCCGGCTGCAGCGTAGGCCGCCGGAGGTCGCTCGCAGTAAGCTTCCCAACGGGCGCATTCCCTCTTTTAGGACGAGGTGCGCGCTGGGAACAAGGAGATTTGATCCCAGGAGAACCTCATGTCGAGCCTCGTTTCAGGGCTTGTCATTGCTTGTCAAAACCCCTTGTTACCGTCCGCAACCGTCCCGATCCTGTCATTGATTGGCAGAAATAAGCGCTGAGCTGCACAGACAGGATCGAGCAGTGGTCGCTTCTTGTCACTGGTTGTCAACCGCCGGCGGGGTTTTCGGGGGGTAAACGGGGGCTGGCCGACAGGAATCACGGGTCCCACCACGCCCCCGCTCCCCCACGATCGGGGACGTCCCGTCACCAAAGAACAGCGTGCGCCTACCGTCGCGACTCGCATACCGTAGGCGAGGGTTTCGTGTCGGTGGGGCGAGACGACCCATCGCCCCACCGCCGATTACGCTCGGTACGACTCTCGAGCTTGCGCAATCTAGCGACACCGTGGACATCACCTGGAGCGACGGCACGGTTGTCAAGGCCGGGCAGAGACCGGTCATGACCGGGAGTTGTATCTGCCCCGCGGCTGGTGCGACGACTTCCTCGAGGCGCTCACCGAGGTCGTTCAACAGGAACCCGTTGACTTCGGCCGAAAGCGTCTGATCTGGATCTTCTTCGCTGGCATCTCAGGGGGTTCCGAAGTTAAGCCTTGCCCGCAGTCGGCCTCAACAGGACGACCGGTGAATGCTAGCGGCGGCCTTCTCCATCCGCGGACATGCAGCTCGGCGATGCCGCCGGCAGCCGCTCCGTCCCCCATCCATAGTGGTTGCCCGCTCGGGGGGATGGGATACGCGGTCCGGACGGGCGACAATGGCGAGATGTCAGCGAGGGGACACTGACGTGATCGCACCATCGATCGCCGTGGAGGGCCCGGCCTGGGGCGAGCCGGGGCTGACGGCGCGTGCCGGCCGATACCCGTTGGCCGTGGAGGCACCGGTTATGGCGGGTGTCGACATTCTCGTCCCCGGCGTCTCCACGCTGAGCCACTACGCCCGCTACTACGCCCTCTACTGGGCTCTGGCCGCCCACGCGGAGGCCACCGGCCTGGACGAACAGCGGTGCCGGTGGTTGATCCGGCGGACCGAGGTGGCGCTCGCGTTGATCTCCCGGGCCGCCGGCACGGACGGTCTGGATCCGGCGCCGGCACACGGCGTGGACGCCCTGGTCCGGCTCGCCCCGGAGCCGGGCCGCGAGTTCAGCGTCGCCGACCGTGAGGGCCAACGGTCCTACTCGCCCCGGGCCTGGGGTTTCTGGTCGCAGTACGGCGGGTCGAGCATCAAGTTGGGCACCGTGACGGTGGATCGAGGCGCCCTGCGCAGCGGCCGGCACCCCTGCCCGCCATCGATCGTCGACATGTTCGCCCCGCTGTTTGAGATCGCCGAACGTGACGCCGGGGTGCGGGAGCCGGCGGCGCTGGCCGGCCGGCCTGAGGACCTCAGCGCGCTGACCGCGCTGATGACCGCGACCGTCGCCGGCCGGCACGACCCGGACGACTGGACCGGCGACGACCAGACCCGGCGGGCGACCCTGCGGATCCTCGCCCGCGCCTACCAGCTGCACCCGGCCGCGCCGACCTGGGTGGGAGCGTTCCGGACGGCCGTCGCATACGGGGCGGCGGCGCGTGAGGACTCGGTGCTCGCCGGTGACGACCGGACCCAGGCGTGGCGGGGTGTCCTGCTGCGCCACCACTCCGTGGGTGCGTGGCGTCACCTCTGGGCCGCCCTGGTCGGCGAGGTGCACCGCAACGGGCCGGTCACCCGGGAGCACCTGCGCGACTGGTTCGCCGATCAGCTCCCCGCCGGCACGGTCGCCGGTTTGGAGGCGGGGCTGCCCGACCTCGTGGACGGCCGCGGTGATCCGCTCCCCGCGGAACTGGCCCTGCGGGAGGACGAGACGCTTACCGCCAAGGTGGCGCTGCTGCTGCTCGGCGCACGGCGGGCGGATCTGCTCGCCGGGACCGCTCGGCGCTACTTCCTCGGTCGTCGTCGGGCCTACCTGGATCCGTCGTGGGTGGCGCAGCGCCGCACCGAGTACGTCGACCGGCCGCTGCGCGACCTGGGTCGCCAGCTGGTCGACGACATGCTCGCCCAGTCCCGGCGGGTGGCGCTGCGCAAGGCGATCGTCCACCGTGACGGCACGATGTCGATGCCCAGCCGATTACACGAGCGCGGTGGGGCGTACGTGGCGGCCACTCGGGAGAGCCGGGACAATATCGGGCTGCGGATCAATCAGCTCGCCGGGCTCGCCGTCCAGCTGGGGCTGCTCACCGCGGAGGTGCACCAGCCCGTTACCCCGCTCGGACTGGCCCTGCTGGACGTGGCACGGTGACCGACGAGGTGCAGTGGTCGTTCCGGTCGCCGCTCAGTCTGCTCGAACGGTGGCGGGATCGGTTCGACGGCGCCCGGCTGCGGGAGCTCCTGGTCACCGGGTACACCCTCGACCTGGGGTTCCTGGAGCGGTTCGCGGTGCCCACCGCCCGGGCGCTCGGCGCGCGGATAACCGTGCTGGCCGACGCTGGGCAGGCGGTGCACGACCCGGTGGACGTGCGGCGCGCGGGTCGGGCGTACCAGCACGGCCATGCGGTCTGCCGGCGCGCGTTCCATCCGAAGCTGGCCGTCCTGCTCGGCGACGACGACGTGTGGGTGGCAGTCGGCTCCGGTAACCCGACGGCCTCGGGTTGGGGCCACAACGGCGAGGTGTGGCTCACCGCCCGCAGCGGCCTCGGCCGTGGCCCACGACTGCTGCACGATGTGGCGGACTGGTTGGTGGACCTGCCCACGGTGGTGGCCGTACCGAGCTGGATCGCCCTGACCCTCCGGGAAGTCGCCGGGCGGATGCGCCCGGTGGAGGTCGATGAGGACTGGTCGCAGGTCCGGGTGGTCGGCAACCTGCGCGGTTCGCTGCTCGGTCGCCTGCCCACCGACGCGGTGGCGGAGCTGCGCCTCGCCGCGCCGTTCTACGACCCGCAGGCTGCGGCCGTACGCGCGCTCGTCGACCGGATGAAACCCCACGCGGTACGCGTCGCGGTGCAGCCCGCCTTCGGCCGGTTCGAGGGCGGCGCACTGCTGCGGGCGACCGAGCCGGCGGTGGAGCGCGAGTTCCGGGTGCTGGCGGCCGGCCCGGCGCTGCACGGCAAGGTGGTCGAGTGGACGACGCCCGCCGGGGTGACCCACGGGCTGACCGGGAGCGCCAACATCACCGCCGCGGCGCTACTGCGCAGCACCGAGCACGGCGGCAACTGTGAGCTGGCCGTGCTGGCACCCCACCCAGTGTCACTCCTTCCCGAGGGTGAGGAGCCGGGTGAGGCGGCGATGGCCCAGCTGCGGGCGGGCGGGAGCACGAGAGTGGCGGGGAGCCCGGCACCGGTCCTGCTGGGCTGCGCCGTCGTCGACGGGATGCTGCTGGTGGAGCTGGCCGCCCCGGTCACCGGACGGGTGGTGGTGGAGACCTCGCCCTCCGGTGAGCCCGGCACCTGGCAGGCAATGGGCGTCGTTCCGGTCGGCCAGGCCACGGCCCGCTTCGTGCTGGCGGAGGTGACCGGTGGCGCGGTGCGCACGGTCGTCGACGTGGGCGGCGTACGGGTGGAGTCGGCGGCCGTCTTCGTCACCGATCCGGCCCGGTGCCGACCGGTACGGGACGCGGACGACGCGCCGCGCCTCGGCCGGGGAACGCCCTACGAGGCGATCGAGGTGTTCACCGATCCGGCGCTCGCCGCGCGGTTCACCGCCGACCTGGAACGGCTGACCACGCTCGTGCCGCCCCGGCCGTGCACCCCGTCGGCCCCCTCGGACCGGCCGGGGGTCGACGTCCGCACCGACAGCGACCGCTGGCGGGACTACCTGGAGGACTCCGACCGCGTGCTGGGACCGGGTCTGTCCCGCCTCGTCTTCCCGCGCCGCCCACCGACGCTGGGCGACCGTCGCTCGAGCTTCGTCGTCGACGACGTACGCGAGGACGAGCCGACCGAGGAGGACGCCGACATCGCGCCGACGGGCGACGACTCTGCGGACGGCAACCTCCTCGACCAGCGGACCGCGAGCGAGCGGGCCCGCTACCGGGACTTCGCCACCCGGTGGGCGGAGGCGGTCAGCACGCCGACGGTGGACAGCGACCGTGGGTCGTTGCCACCGATGCACCTGCGGATGCTCGCCGCGTCGATGTACCTCACGCTGCTCGCCGATGGCATGTGGCGCGACGACGGCTGGCGTACCGATCTGCGGTGGCTGGCGTGGGCGCTGGTGCCCGACGACAACGCCCTGGACGAGCTGCCGGCCGAAGCCTTCGCGCACCTGTACGCGTGGCTCGCCATAGTAGTGACGACCCTGCGGGAGGGCGCGCGACTGCACGGCAGCCAGGACGCGGACGCGCTGGTGACCGCGGCCTGGCGGGACGCCGCCGAGTGGGTGGCCGAGACCGACCTCGCGCTGGCCGAGACTCTGCTGCTGCCGGCCGGGCACCTGTTCGCTGTGGTGGCGGGTGCATCCGCGCTGCGGGAGACCATCGAGCTAGCGCGCGGCGCCAAGGCCGACCCGTACGCCGAGGCGCGGTCCGCGTTCGCCGATGCGGGGCTGGCCGTACGCCTCAAGGAGGGTGTCTGGCGAGTCGACGGTGTCACCGGCAACCCGCAGCGGGCCGCCGCCGACGTGGTGACCACGGTGCGGCGGGTCAGCGGCCGCGCGGCCGTGGCGGTGGCCTGCACCGGAAGCCGTGCGGTGCTGGTCGCCTGCGACGACCGGATCATGCTGCTGGTCGACTCGCGCACGGCGATGTGGTCGGTATACGAGTTGTCGTCCGTGCGTACGCCGCTCTCCCTCGTCGCCGGTGCGGTGGGCGGGCCCCCCTCCGGGGCCCGCACCCGTCGTCCGCTGCGCACGCCACCCCCGCAGGTGAGCGAGCTGAGCCAGCTGCTCGGTGTGGACCTCGCCGCCACCGCCGCCGCCCTGACATCCTGACGTCACCGGCACGGCGGCCCCCGCCGTGCCCGAACTGCCACGTGCACGGCGCAGCGACAAACTCCGGCTAAGCTCAGCACTATCGATCGCTTCGAAGGCTCCTCGCCTCGCCGCCTCACGTTGGCGCTCGCGTCAGGCGCGCTGATCGCCATGGCCGCCGCAGCGATATTGATCATCTGGCACGAATCCGCCACCAGAGTGGTCGGCACCGCTGGCTACACGACATTGCTCCAGTTCCTCTTGGTGGTCGTGCTAGGTGGCGGCGTCTCGTTGCTTTACCAGGCTTTCAACCGTCAGGCCGAACATCGGGCCGAGCGACTCAAGCTGGCCGACGACCGCGCGACCGCCATCCGCGAAACCCGCCAGCGTTACCTGGCCGAGCTGGTGGTGCTGTATAACGCGGTCAAACGCGCACGCCGCTTGCTGCGCGCCCGAGCCCAGATCCACAGCACAGCGGGAGACGGAAAACTGCGGGTCGTCACGTACGACGAGCAACTCCAACTCCTGCTCGACGCGCAGCTGAGCCTTGAGCTCATGATCCGCAATGTGATCGCTGAGGGCAACGTCTTCCACGGCGCACCTGAGCTCGTTCCTTCCTTGAAGTCCACCGAGGACTACTTACGCGAGCTGGTCACCGAGTACGAAACCGTGATGCCGCGCATTCCGTCCGGCACCACCGAGATCCCCACACCGCCAAAGCTCGCCGACTTCATCGGCCCGTACGAGCACTCCGAGTTCCGTCCCGATTTCATCCGCCCGGTCCAGGCCGCCATGGCCGCCGTCGAAAGCTTGATCACCGCCCCACAACCCTGATCCCCCGCCCTTTCGGACATCAGGAGGATGCGATGGAGCGCGACCATGGGTTCGAGGAGATCCTCGACCAGCTCGATTCGGAACCGGCGAAGGCCGCGCTCAGGTCGTGGGCGCAGGACACCGGCGTCCGTCTGACCCCGGTCAACTGGTCGGCCTCGGGTTTCACGTCGGCCCGGATGTTCGGGGTGTACGCACAGGGGAGGACGGGCTCCAGCGAAGGAACCATCATCAAGGTGGACACTGCACCGGAACGGGCTCTCACTGAACTCGAAGCCAATCAGCTGGCGGAGTGGCACGTCAAGCCGCTCGGGCTCGACCATCTGGTGCGCTACAACTTTCCCGTCAAGCCTCTGCTGGGGGGCGGATGGATCACCTTTCAGCAGGTCGCGGGGGGCGGCTTCGACAACACCATCGGATTCGACAAGATCTTCGAGAAGCACAATGATCCAGCGGCGACCTGCAAGGCCATCATCCGGTCGCTGCTCCTCGACTGGAATGCCAACACGGTGACGCGTGGTCCGATGACCGCCGGGCGGATCCTGAAGGAACTGCTGGGAGACCGGATCGAGCCGGGTGGGATCCTGCACGCCTGGGCGGACAATTACACCGGCCTTGTCTCTGCTCCGAAGACCTGGCTGCGTCACCCGGACGGGGACCTCGTCAATCCCTTCGCATTGGCCACCCGCAGAGCGCTCGGTGACCTCGTCAATCTGTATCCCTTCCGCGGGCACACCCACGGTGACTTGCATCCGGGAAACCTGCTGGTGGCCACGGAGGCTGGCGATCCGCCTAACTACTGGCTGATCGACCTTTCGCGATACCGCCCCGACGGGCTCCTGGCGTGGGATCCATGCTATCTGATGTGCACCACCATCGCGATGCGCCTACGCGAGCAGAAGGCAGTGAACCAGACCGCGCTAAGGGACGCGCTGCTGCATCCGCAGACCGCTTATGGAAAGCTCTCCTCGGAGCTCGACCGGGAGATGCGCCGGTTGATCTCCGGCATCTACGGCGCCGAACACGAATACGCGAATGCAAACGGTCTACTGGGCGACTGGCCGAAACAACGGCTCGTCTGTCTCACCGCGATCGGGCTGATCCTCTCCGGTCGGTCACTGCTCACACCGGCCGACCGGCAGTGGTTTTTCTGGCTCGCCGCGCATGCCGCCACCGAACTCCTCCCCCGCGGCGAGATCGAGGACACCGACCGGCTGCAACTTCCCCTGGAGTTCATCCTGCCGGGAGCCGACGCCAACGCATCGCGCTCCCGTCCCCGACGAGCGACGGACGGCAGTGCGGTCCCGGCCTTCCACGAACCGGCACGGGTGGCGTTGCGCAAGCGGCTGGTCGACGGGCCGTACGGCGTGGTCGTCGTGGTCGGGCCGCGCGGGGTCGGCAAGTCGACGCTGGTCAACAGGATACTGAGCGGTCTGGACAGCAGCCAGGTCCAGGTTTTCCGCACGCCAGCCGTCGGCGGGGTACTACTGGACACGAAGACCCTCATCGAGTGCATCGAAGGTGGTACAGCCCCGGGGGCCGAACTGCGGCCGGGTGAGTCTTCGTCGGCCCGATTGGAGGCGGCGCTGGACGCGATCGGAGACAAGACGATCGTCATCGTCGTCGAGAATGCACAGCACCTGCTGGGGCCGGGCGCCGTACTCACTGACGGCGCCTTGGACGAGGCCTTCGAGTCGCTGAGCGCGCGACCAGAGCACCGTGTCTCGGTCGTGCTGGTCACCAGCGTCGTGCCGACCTCCCCGTCGGACGGCACGTGGGCCGTGACCGAACCACCGATCGCTATTGCGCGCCTGAACTACGACCACTTTGTGGGTCTGCTGCGGGAGCGCCCCGGTGGCTCCTCGCGCGTGCGGCGCCTCGACGACGAAGGGCTCGGCCAGCTCTACCGGGTACTACAGGGCAACCCACGCCTCACCAACCTGTTCCACGCGGTCTGCGTGCTGTCCCTTCACCGCGTCCGGCTGCGCGCGCTGGTCGACGAGTTGTCCGGCCTCGCACCGAGGGAGGTGCCCGGAACCCTGCTCAGTCTGCTGCTCAACGACCTTGAGCCACCGGCTCGCCGGGTACTGGAGGCGCTGGCGGCCTTTCGGATCCCGGTCGCCGAGGAGCACGTTCTGGCCCTGTTCGACGATGCGGCCGACGAGGAGACTCTGCATGCGCTGGAGAGATTGACCGACAGCATGCTCGTACGGCGGGACGGCGACCGGTACGAGCTCACGGACGCCGACGCGGACGCGATTCTCCAGCGTATGGACGGAGGTGCTCGGGACCTGTCGTCCGACGTGGCGGCCCGTCTCAAGGAGATGCGCAATCGGAATCCACGATCCGTGGCTGATCTTGCAGTTCACTTCGCCGAGCTGCGGGCGCTGATCGAGTCGGGCGAGTTCGAGTCGGCGTACGAGCTGCTGGAGAACATCCACGACCGGCTTCGCGAGGGAAACAACACCTTCCTGCTGCTCGACACCCGCGACACGCTGCGCGGCCGTCTCGGCCACCCGTACCTCGAGATGGCCAACGAGAGTGCGATCGGCGGCATCCACCGTTCGCGCGGACGCTTCGCCGAGGCGCGGGCTGCCTATCAGCGTGCACTCGCCCACGCCGAACAGGACCGGCACGAGGTGGCGAAGCTCAGGATCGGGGCCAACTTGGCCGCGATGTCCTGGCTCGACAACGATGCCGAGGATGCCTTCGCGCGCTATCGGACGGTGCTCGACGGCGCCGAGCAGCTCGGCGATCCAGTCCTCCGGATGGGAGGGCTCGAGGGCCTGGCCGACTGTTACCGGCGCTGGGGACGGTTCCCGGAAGCCATCCATCACGTCGAGACGGCATACCGCCTGCCCTCGGAGGACGGTTACCCCGACACGCCGACCGCCCGCCGGGCTGCGGCCCGCAGGGTCACCCTCGCCCTGAAGCTCTCCCGCTGGCATGCCGAGCTCGCCCAACTGCCCGACGCCCGTCGGTGGATCGAGGAGGCGCAGCGCTGGGCGAACGACAGCGCCGGCCGTTGGCATCGGGCGGCGCTCGCCGACGGCGAGGCTGACCTGTTGTTCTGGGAAGGCGACAAGACGGCTTCACACGCCCGTGCTGCCGAGGCGGTCGAGCTGGCCCAGCAGCTGCACGACCCGGCCATCTTGACCCGAGCTCGAACGACCCTCTGTCTCGTGCACCTGGAGAACGGCGAACTGGGCGTCGCTGCGCAGGAGATCCTCTCGGTCAGACGCTACCGGCGCCCGGGCCACTCGCTGGTCGTGCTCGCGCTCGAGGCAGTGGTCGCCCGGCGCCAGCGCCGCCCCGCCATCGCCAGCATGCGGTTTCGGCAGTTGGCCGCCGAGTCCGGCGACCGCTACCGGCACGATCCCCGCGACTTCGCGGCCGGTGACTTTCGAGCACTCGCGATGTGCGATGACGTTCTCGACCGCGACGTTCCGGTCGACGACGCCGTGCAGGCCTTCCGGGAGTCACGGTCCGGGGCACCGGAGAGCGAGGGCCTACGCAGACTCCTGCGGTTCCTGGTCAGCCGGATCGACCTCCGCGGCCGCCCCCGGGGTCCATTGCAGCCGGTGCTGGACGAGCTCTCGGCAACCAACCCCGATCACGAGCCCGCATGATGGCCTCAAGGCGGCTGCGTACACCGATCTCCTTGTACAGAGCCTGTAACAGGCGAAACATCGCGCGCTCGGAGTACCCGGCCCGCTGGGCGAGCTGCGCCACGGTGACTCCCTCGGCAAGCTGACGCAGCCACTCCAACCGTTCCGCCGGGGGAAGTGAGTGTTCCTCGCCGGAGGCCAGCGCCACCGCCACCCCGGCGGGCAGGACCGCCTGACCGTCGAGCGTGGCCTCGATCGTGCGTCGCAACGTCTCGTTGGTGACACAGCGCGGTATCACCGAGCGGGCACCGGCACGCACGGCCCGAACGCCGAGGACCACGACGTCGTCCTCGACCACAGCGATCACCGAAGGGGGTGACATTTCCTCCCCCAGCCGGAACAGCAGGTCCCAGTCGCCGTGCCCGATCAACGTCAACAGCACGACCGCGCCCGGAGACCGGCGGACCCATGCCAGCGGGTCTTCAGGCGTCTCAACGATGTGACCGATCGCGGACAGGGTCGCGGCCACTCCCTGCTTATACATCGGCAGGGGGTCGAGGACCGCGACATGGACGGTCACCGGTGATGGACTTCCCTTCTCGGCCGCGCGGGCTACAGCGTAGGCACTTGTGCTCGCCCACCGGTCCGCCGACTCACCAGCAGGTCAGGTTTCTGCCACTTCCTGGCACGACCACGGCAGATATCGGTCGGTATTCAGCATGCGCCGATGTCCTTACGCTCGGTGCACCTACGCCTTCGAGGAGTTGCCGTGGTCTACGACGACGACCCCAGCGATCCACCTCACCAGGATTTCGACGTCAGCGGTTTGCCGCTGCCGACACCTGTACCGCCGCCCTCACCCGAGCTGTACGACCTGATCGCCGAGGTTATAAAGGAGTACTGGGATGAGGGCTTGGCCCGCAAGCTGACCGAATCTCAGCGGAGGCAGAGGGTCCGACGAGTTCAGCCCCTGTCCGAACTCACCAAGGGAATGGTCCTCTGGGTTCAGAAAACTCTGCACCCAGGCGGATGATTAACCGGCTGTTCAGCCGCCGTTGATCGATAGTGCGATGCCAGCGATCATGGCGGCGGCGTCGCTCAGGCGGCACGCAATCGGGGCGGCGATCTCCCCTCCTTGGATTAGCGGACCAGCGGCATCTGGGACCCGGGGAGCAGACCGACGGTTCCGGCCGCGCTGGTCACGATGCGGAAAGCCGAGACAGGCTGAACAACAGTGCCGTCGATTTTGGACCGCAAGCTACCCCTGGGTCTGAGCGGGTGAGCGCGGACGACCTCCGATTTCGAGCACGAGCAGCAGGCGCCGAAGCTGCCGCACATACAGGTCTTCGCCGTAATCGATCCCCTTGTAGGGTGCGCTCCATGGCCGGTGAGGAGACTCCCATCCCAACGCAGCTGCTAACCGTCTTGAACGCTGGCGGCCAGCAGGCTCTGGCTACTGCCATAGGCGACATGGTGCGCGACTGGCTGACAGAGCACGGTTGGGCCGACAGCCTGGAACAGGTCTCTTTCACGACCTACCAAGACCTTTTCAGTCTCCCCCCGGCGGGCTGGCCGGTAGCCGCGATCATGCTGAACGGCCACTATCAGCTCGAGAATCGGGTTTGCGCCGAGGACGAGGGAGGCTTCTGGGGATGGCTGGAAGCGCTCGGCCTTCACTTCGAGACCAGGTCATTCGGCGTGCACGAGATCAGCGTTCCAGACGACGCGCCGTTGAGCGTCGAACTACACAACCGGCTGACTACGCTCCAAGCCTTCGAGTGGAACGCACAGCTGGTGGCACCTGACTACTCGGCGATCTACCACACCGTCTTCGAGCACTTCGGCCTCCATCCCGAGCAACTGGGCGATCTCCACTGGCGGGGCTTCGAGGAGCTATGCGCCTCCGTTTTCACGGCCCAGAACTACACCACCCTGCTCGGCCAGGGACGCAACGATGGCGGCGTCGACATCCGCCTCACGGCACATCCCGTCTACGGCGAGCAACTCTCGGTCGTTCAGGTGAAGCGCTACAAGAAGAAGAAGATCGACATTCAGTTGGTCTCGTCGATCCTCGGAGTGGCTCACGCTGAGGGGGCCGCTCGAAGTCTGTTCGTCACTTCCAGCAGCTTCCTGCCCTCCGCCCAGAAATTCGCTCACGCCCACGCCAGCTCGATCCCGCTTGACCTTGTCGACGGGCAGCGAGTCGCAGAGTGGTGTCGTGAGCTGCTGCCTGACCCAAACGCGCTTCGTCAACAGGCGGCATCGTGGAGCCTCAACGGCGCGAAAATCGTCGTCGCCTCGATCGGTGTCGGGATGATCAACTGGGAATGGGCCGCCGTCGTTGTAGAGACGCCGTCGGCTGCTCGCCTGATTCCGCTCGACGCCGTTCACGTCCGGTTGTCGACCGACCCCATGCGGGGCACCGAGACTCCCGACCTGTCCCGCCCACTACCTCCGGCAAGCCTCTCCTTCACCGCCCGCCGCCGCAGGGACAGTGGCAGGGACGAATATCAAGGCGACAACGGTCGGTCCTACTTGGTTTGGGACGGAGAACCCCGATATTTCGACGACGCCGACTGAGGACCTCTTGAACGCCCTGGTTACCTTCCCGGCTGACCTGTCGCGCCTTTCGATGCACCCACCCAGGGCGGCAGCCCACACCCACTCACAGCGACTCATGGGGGCAAGTCACACCGCGTCTGTTAGCTCGGGCCGTGGGAGCCTGGCGATCGTCGGCGCGTATACAGTTCGGTCGGCCAGGTGAACGGACCCGACCTGAGCCTCGGCTTGCGGCGATAGGCAACCGCGGTACAGAGCCATTGGCGGCAGCCTCCTCACGCAGACGCTCCATCTCATCGTGCTGGACGGCCAGTCGAGACCCTGCCAGCTGCTGAAACCGCTTCAGGTCAGCGGTCGTCTCATCTCGTACGGTGACGCAGCCGGGGCACCGACGGTTTGAGCAACCAGACGCCTTGCGACCTGTACGTCATACCGTGATCCGATAGAGCGGGATTCGGCCCTACCTCAGAGTCCCGTGCGAGTATTGAGTGCTGACCACACCATCGCACGCCTGTCACGGCACAATTCTGGCGTGGCCGCGCCGGCCTCGCCGGCCCGCGCCGGCTAAGCGGCGCCAGGACCAGCGACAGGTTCCAGCCAAAGCGGTAGACCCGGCGGTGACGTGCTCACCAACTGCCCAGCCTGAAGCCCCACAAGCTCCCTCCGATGCAGCTGACGGGAGGCGTCGGGCAACGTTGACTCAAACGGTTCTGGATCAGGTCGGCCGTCGACAACTATGCCGACGCGTCGCCCGCCGACGGTCCTGGCGATGTAGTCCCCGTCAATGGAGACCTGGATTACTCCCGAACTATTGAACATCATCTCTCCTTAGCGGCCCGCCTGGCGCGCGGCCTCCCTTGCTATATCGGCTCCCCGACCGAACAACCCCTACTCAGGTCGACCGACTCGGATGGTGCCGTGGAGGGCGTCGCGCACGTCGGCAGGTAGGAGGTCGGCGAGGGTGAGGCTGTGACACGGATGGATATCGATAGCTTGGCAGCAGCCGGCGCTGCGGATGACAGTGTTTAGGTGTTCTGTCCATGGACGTTAGTGGCAGGGCGTAGATCTTGAAATGGGTGAGGACCTCCGGGTGAGGTGGAGCTTGTCAAAGGTTCCGCATCAGCCGGGAGGTCCTCGTGACCCACGCTAATGCACCCCTGACCGAACGCGGCAGGGCTGCGTCTGGCCCGCTGCGTCGTCGACGACGAGTGGCCGCTGCGCCGGGCCGCGGAACGGTTCCAGGTCAGCCCGACAACAGCGAAACGCTCGTCCGATCGCTACCGCGTCGAAGGCGCCGTGGGCATGAAAGACCGCTCCAGCCGGCCACACCACAGCCCGAACCGCACCCGCCCCCAGGTAGAACGCCGGGTGCTGCATCTACGGACCAGCCGACGGTGGGGACCCGCGCGCATCGGCGGACGCCTGGATCTGCCCGCCTCCATGTGCCACGTGATCCTGCGCCGCGCGGGCGTCACCCGCCTGGCGCATCTCGACCGAGCTACCCGCACTCGGCGGCCCACCCGCCAGCCGCGTCCCCAACCTCTGTGGACAGAACACCTAGTCGTCGAGCCGGGGCGGGTGAAGATGGGTCCGGGTGACGTCGCATAGCTGCTCCGTGCCGACAGAGCCAATGAGCCGGGTTTGGGTCACGCTGCCTGCGAAGCGGTGGTCGCCGTCGGGTGTGTTGACGTGTTTGGTCTGCCGAATGATCTGGAGCAGGACAAGTCCCTCGCGTTCGAGCGCGCTGGCGAGCAATGCTTCGTCGATGAGAAGTCCCCCGTCGTTGCCAGGCCAGGGCTCTGGATCGAGGTGCAAGAGCTGCCCGTCGACGGTGATGCCGGCGCCATTGCGGTGGTGCAGTCCTGGGAACAGAGCGGCGGGTGCTGCGGTGAGGATGTGGACGTTGAGGGTGGCGGCTAGCGAGCAGTCGAGGATGCTGCCTTCCCAGCAGTAGCGTTCAGTCATGACGATCGCGGACACTCCGAGCCCGAGCGAGTCGGTGCCGATCGCGTCGGTCCAGCGTTCGGGTCGGAAGTCGGCGACCGTGTTGGCGCGGTAGACCGCTCCGGCCGGCCATTCGCCGAGGTACATCTCATCAGTGAAGCTGACGTCGAGGGAGAAGCCGTCCAGATCCTCCTCGCCGGTCCAAGCCTGCAGCGCGCGTAGGTCCTCGCGGCGGATGAGGACGCCGTCGATGCTGGCCGTCAGGTCGGCGTGCGTGGTGTTGCGGTCAGTTCGCTGCGGGATGAGGTGCCGGTACCCGCTAAGGATGCGGTAGCGGCGGCCGGGCCGCCGCGGAGTGCTATGGGTGGTGGGCCAGTGGCCGAGGTCGGCGTCGACCACGAGGAAGTCGCTCAGGTCGGGCAGGTCTGCCGGGTCCGTGGCCCAAAGGGACAGGTGGACGACGGGATCCTGGTCCAGCGGCACAGCGGGGTGGACGACCTGAGGTATCGGCAGCCACCACGCACGCTGCTCGCTAGCGTCTTCTGCGGCAGTGACCGAAACAGGCCCATCGTCCGTCGCCACGTCTGGGGTGACGGTGCCTTCGGCGGTCAGTGGACGGATCTGCCAGAGCTCCCGCCACCATCGGACGTCAATGGGTCTCGGACGGTCGAGAAGGTGGGTCGGGTCGAAGTCGCGGGCGTCGAGCTGCCAGGCGCCTTCGTATGGTGCTTCGCGCTCGCCGTGGTCGCGGTGGCGTAGCTTGTGGGTGCCGGATAACCGCGCCAGTGCTTCATGCCAGGCAAGCCACTGGTACTTCTTGCCGAATCGCTCCTCCTTGTGGGACGTTCGTCCGCGGTCGAAGTGACTGATGTCGGCGTCGACCTCGCCGAAGGCTTGGGGTGTCCAGCCGAGTTCCAGGACCCGGGCGAATATCCATCCCGGCAGCACGCTCGGGTCAAATCCGGTTAACGGCGTGTCCCGGGTGTCATCGATGCGCTGGGTGCCGAGCCTGTACCAGTACGGGCGGTCGACGTGCATGACGTACGAATGGAAGTCACCCATCTTGTCGAGTGATCCGATCACCTGCCCCCACCCGGTGGTGACCGCCTCCTTCTTCCGCTCATCATCGAGACCGGACCCGGCCGAAATCGTGTCCGCGTCTGCCCGGAAGCGCGGATACTCGGCTTTTAGCTGATCGAAGTCCGGTAGTCCCAACTGGCCTGGCCAGATTGCCGGGTACGGCGGCATTGAGATCTCGCGCAGGTACGCGACGTCGGCGTGTTTGGGAAGCGCCTCGGCGAGGTGGTTGACTGCTGACGCGACGTAGTCCCGCGCAAGTACATGAACGGGAACGCCCACCTGCTCAACGAACGCCCGCAGGGCCGCTGCTACGGGCTCGGGCTCGACCGTACGCATAGTGATTGCCGCGTACGCGACCGCGAGCACTCGCTCGGTGACATATCCGTCGTCAATTCCTGCCGCGAGCTGCAGCAACGCGGGGACGACCTCGCTGTCGTGGGGTGTTAATGACACTAAGGCGCGGGTTGCCGCGTCGCGCAGGAAGCGGTCCGGGGACGGCAAGGCCCATAGCAGAGCTTCCGCGGTAAGACGGGCCACCGTGGTCGTGCCGTCGACGTCGACGTTCAGCACTGCCGACGGTGCAGTCCTTGCCCAGTCCAGCAGGGGTTGGTACGGGCTCCACCTGTCTCGCCTGAAGCCCCGGTACCCGCGGATCTGCGCGGTCCATAGGCGATCCCGTTGCGCCATCCCCATCGGAGCAAGCAGGTCGTGCAGCCAGCCGTGGCCAAGCGGCCGGTCCGGGTGGATAGTGAGAAGTAGCGCTCGGCTAATCGCTTCGCCGCGCAACCGATCCGGCAGAGCGGCCGCAGCATCGAGGTCCGTGCCGAGGATCAGGTCCGCGAGGAGCTGGCGGGTACGGTCGGTGAAGCTGGACGACTCGCGCTGCAGGAGGCCTCGTAGCCAGGGTTCGGTGATGGCCCACTCCAATGATCGGTCATCGAGCGTGGGATCGGTTCGCTTCATGGCCTCGGCGATTTCCGGCAGCTCGACACCTACGCGCTCTGGAGCGGCAACGGCCAGAGATTCTAGTAGCGTCCGCAGCCGGTAGGTCTTGATTGATTTCTTGTCGAGATCAGCGGCTGGCAGTCGCCGGGCCATCTCGTCGGCGATGTCGGCCGTGGACCAGCCGGCCGTGTCAGAGCCGCCGGCAAGTAAGACTTCCGCGGCGAGATGATCGCTGATGCGCTCGAAGGCGAACCGAACCACCCGCGAAGGAGTTCGACCGGCTTCCTCTAGGACGAAGTCTTCGGCGAGCAGTCCCTCGCTGACCAGAACGCCGAGCGGTGTCTTGTCATAAGGCGTGCCGGGCGCCGTGGGCACAACGGCGTGAAGCGCCGCAACCGCCTCCGCGTACGGAAGCACTGGGCGCGGGCTCCTGGACATCGCTCCGGCCACGGACTCACAGCACGGTCGTGCAATCTGCTGATAGGGGCTGGTCCCTAGTTGGTGTCGGGCGCGCGCGTCAACGTCTTGAAAAATCGCTTCGATGATCCGCGACAGCCCAGGGATCGGCCGCGCGAGCAGCCCAGCATTGTGTCGGGCGGCCTGGCAGAACAGTCGCAGCATCAACGGGTTGGACAGCTCGCGGAACAACGAGGGCGGCGCCGCCGGCAGCGGGAGCCGGTAGTGCTCGAAAAATGCCCGGACCGCGGTTACCGGCTCCTCAGCGAATCCCTTGTGCTCCACCTGGGTCAACCGAGCCTCGTCGACGTGGTCGGGAAGGATCATGTCCTTGGCGACCGTGCGGACGCTCAGGATGACGCCAATCCAGGGGTAACGGCGGGCCACTGTGAGGAAGGCGGCGAGATGGTTGGGCCACAGCTGAAGGCCGTTATTCTCGTTGATAGCATCAATGATCAACAGCGCGCGTTGCTGGCTGGCCTCGGCGCGGGCGCTGAGCGCCTGCAGGAAGGTCTCGGCCTCGCCGTCGAACCGAAGTGCTTTCATGACTTCAGACCAGGGATTGCCGACGCCGAGCTGCTGGCCGAGCACCACCACCGCCGGCTGACCGCGTTCGAGAGCGAGCCGCGCGGTGTCGCACAGCAGGTGAGTCTTTCCGCTGCCGGCATTACCCCACAGCAGCATGGCCGGTGCTGTGTACGCGGGCCAGTCCTCGTCGAACGCCGCGATGACCTTGGCGCTCACCTCGGCGAGCTCCTTGAAGGTTCGGTGCATCCGGCCGGCCCCGCCATCCTGTTCGGCGTCCGGATGCGGAGACAGCATCCGCACCGCGGTCTGCAGGTCCTGCCAAGCCTGCCGCCATGGACCGACCGGCACCTGCTTGTCGGGGGTCGGCCTCTCGTCGGAGGTCAGCGGCAATGGCAGCGCTGCGGCGAGTTCGTGCAGTCTGGAGCTCACGGCGGGGTCGATGGCCGGATCGAGTCGCTCGATGTGGCCGATTACGGACGCGGCATGCTGCTCGAGGTCGACGAGCAGCTGTGGAAGTCGGGCGAAGTTGGCGATCTTTCGACCGGCCGGCACGCCGACCGTCAGGTTGCGGTTGTAGCGGGGCCCGACCTGTTCGACGACCTCGTCCAGTCGTTCGGCAAGCCATGTACGGCTCAGCAGCGGCCGCTCGAACCACCAGCGGTACCGGCCGGCGTGTTCCTCTCGCGACAAGGCTTCAACGATTTCAGACTTGCCCATGTAGTGGAACTCGACGGTCCGCCCCAGGGTCGCCACATGGTTCTTCCACTGCTCGACGTAGTGATTCCACTTGTCCATGAACCACTGCTCGCCTGACTTCCTGGGATCGGCACGGTCGCTGGGAAGGGCGACCGTCATGGCGGTCAGGTGCGAGTGCTTCTCAATCGCCGTCTTCACGCTGCCTGTGATCTTCGACCACTGGTCGGTACTCGGACTTCCCAGGAAGAATTTGGCCTGCAGCCCGTGCTCGGCACCGCTAGCGTCGATCGAGTAGCCCTCGACCCCACCATCCGGGGTACCCAGGCGCACGAACGCTTGCCCCTTACGGAGCGCCTCTGCCCGGGCGATCTGGCAGCACAACTCCTCGAACCCGGTATCCTGCCCGCGCCCCCACGGGCGGATGGCGGCAAAGTCGACATCAATCGGCACCGCACGATTCTGCCGGACCGCTACAGCAGACACCTGGCCAGGAGTCCAATACCCGTCAGCCAATCCTGATGAAGGTCCAGGCACCAGCAGCGAAGCGCAGACCCCGCGCGCTGGGAACCGCGCGCTGCGGCTTATCACCGTGGGAATAGTTCTCGAACAGCCCGAAGCGAGCAGCCACGAAGTCAAGTCACGTTGCTCCGGGAGGTTGCCGACAACCGAGACCCTGAGTAGGCGGTACGTAACTCGACGAGTCCGTCGCCTGCACGCCAGGACCACCTCCAAGGGCCCGTGAACCGACCAATCTGGGAGGTCGGATTCGAGCGGTCGTCGCAACGGTGACGGTCGTCAGGGTGCCAGAGCGGCGTGGAAAACGTCGGCCGGGGTGCGCCAGCCTAGCGTCTTGCGAGGCCGGTCGTTGAGACGTTGCTCGGCGGCGCGGAGATCGGCGGCGGTGTGCTTCGGCGGGTCCCTGCGGTTGGGGGGTACTGGCGCAGCGGACCGTTGGTGTTCTCGTTCGTGCCGCGCTGCGACGGCCGGCCGGGATGGGCGAAGAGCACCCCGTCACGCAGCAACGGTGCAACCTGCTGTTGGTGGGCCATCTCCGCGCCCTGGTCCCAGGTCAGTGTGAGGCGCGCGGCCTCGGGAAGTCCCGCCAGTACGGCGAGGAGCGCGTCGCGGACGGCTTCGGCGGTGCGGTCAACGGGCAGGTGCACCAGCCGCAGGTATCCACATCCCGGTTTGATTGGCGCACCTCCGTGTCACTGCCCTCAGTGGCGGGTAGACCGTAGATCGTCTCGGCTGCTGACAGGCCCATCAGTCCTCGTCGCGCGGTGGCCCCGTCGACACAAGGCCCCAGGCCTGGTCCGGTCGACGGGTCGACGAGCGCCTTCGCCGGGGCGTCCGCCTGCCAGTTCGTCACCACTACGGCGTCGGACGCGGCGTCGGAGCGCTCGAAGGCGTACGGCCAATGCGGCATCAGCACCAGGCCGTGACCGGCGAGGCGGGCGAAGACGTGCGCCCTGGGCGCGCACTGTAGTCACCGCACTGCGCTGGTGGTTTTGTGGCTCTCCGCTTTCAGGAGGCGCCCAGTACCTGAAGCCGGCTGGAATGCCTGCCGGGGATTCCTGCCCAGGCCCTGATCAGGAGGCTCCCTGTGCGTGCCCTCGCAAGTACCGCCGCGGTCGACCGCACCGTCCGGGTGTCGGTCGGCTGCGGAATCGTTAATCTACGCCGTGGTCGCGGCGGTGCGCTGCCAACGCCCGCTGGTCCGGCCGGGTGCGCGGGATCCGCCGTCGGCCGGAGTTCGACCCCGGCGAACTCGCCGTAGTGGTCGAGCCCTTCCGCAACCTGGACCCGGTACGAGTCGTCGATCCAGAGCAGCCCTTGGTCGAAGAGGTTGTGTAGGTCCGCTCGGAGTAGAAGGCCGTTGGATACCCGGTTGGTGGCCGGCCCGTCGTACGGCTCGATGTGCGCGGCCTGTTGCGCCGCCTCCACGCCGCAACCGCTGATCGCACAGCGGCCCTGGTACGCCTCGATGAGCCGACGACGGAAGTCGGCCTGTCCCTGTCGGGCCGTTACCTGCGCCAGCCGCCGACGGCGGCCCTCTGGCAGTCCCTCGGGGTCGGGCGCCCGGGCCTCGTCCAGGATCTTGGTTAGGCGGTCCGCCTCTACGGGCTGCACGGCGCGAACGCCCTGCACGACCTTCTCCAATACGTCTGTCCCCGCCACGCCGCGTGTGAGTAAGAAACGGGTGAGCGGCACCTCCCAGCGGATCTCCAGCCGCCACTCCGAACCGTCGCCGTCGACGCGGAGGTACGGGTCAGCCCAGGCGGTCCCAGCGGCCACGATCCACCGGTGCGGGGTGCTGGCGTAGACCCAGATGCGGTCCCCGGCCCGGATCTGATGGAAGCAGGAGAAGAGGTGCCAGTCGTCGTATGCGCCGTCGGCTGGCAGGCTCCCAAACATCTTCAGCACGTCCTGGTCGTAGCCCCACACCTCGGTCCGGTCGTTCACCGGATAGATCCACTCGGCGGCCGGGCGCGCACGGCCCAGCACCTCGTCGACAAGCCGGTGGCTGTGCCCAGCGCCCTGCACGGTCCGCGCGGTGATGAGGGCGGAGGTCAGGTGCCGGACTGCGGCAGCGAAGCGCTCGTCGGCGAGCGCCGCAACCAGCTGGTCGTACGGACCACACACCCGAGCCTGGTCCGGTCCCGCGTCCCGGTAGTCAGACCGCTCCTCGGTGAGGCCCGGAAACTCCCGGGCTAGGGCTCGGCCGGTCGGCCAGTGCCGACGGAGCACGGACCACCGGACGACGACGAACCCCTCGGCTACGTCCTGGTTCTCCGGATCGAGCGGTTGGTGCAGAACAAGCGTCTCCGTCGTTCGCATGCACACCGCGGCCATCGAACGACAGCTGACCCAATGGCCTGGGGAGACATCAGCTTAACGACAGCGCAGTGCTGACTTGATCTTCGAGGGCATCGCGGCGCACAGGTCGGCTGGCTCGCCGAACTGCTTCCAATACGGGTCGGCGGCCCACTGCCACTGGCCGCCCTGGTAGCGCATGATGATGTAGTCGATCGAGTAGCCAGTAACCGCAGCGTATGCCCAACCCGCCTGGCAAACCACCGAACCTAAGACGGTGAATTTCACCGTCGTGTGTTCGAAGATCGCATAACCCTGCCTGTCGGCCTGCTGCCTGAACTGCTCCTTTGTGGGGCACGGCTCGACAGTCTTCGTGCGCGGCTTGCCGCTCGGCGCCACTGCCGGGTCGACGGCGCCGGTCCAGGGCGGGGCGGCGAGTCCGGTAACCCCAGTTGCGATCTTTACGCCGGCGCCGTTCACCTCGCTGTACAGCGATCCATCCTCGAGCACCACTGCCTTGAGCTGACGGCTGAGCTGCCTGACATACCGCACCGGTCCGCCGTCAACGCTGACCCACTTGGTGCCGTCGAGCCTCCAAAGACTGAGCGGCATGACTGGCACCCCGCCGTATGGGTCGCATACCCAACTGTGCAGCGTCGCGTAGAGTTTGCCGTCGCCGCTCCACCAGGCGTCCTGGATGCCGACCTCGGCGTTACTGCCGGCGGGGGTGAGCGCGGTGGTATCGGTCTCGACGGGGGCGCCGGCGTCGGTGCCGGCGAGGTACACCGGACCTGGGTGACCGCAGTCGCCGGAACTCTCGATGACGGCAAAGCTGAAGCGACCGTTTGCGGCGGCAGCGGCCATGACCTCCTGCAGCTCAGGGAATTGGTGGACCAGTGTCGTCTGCCCGTCGGGCCGGACCCTGATCATTATGGCCTTGTCCCCGCCATTGACCCGGCCAACGACCAGCATCTCGGTCGCCGTGCCGGTCAGTGCTTCCGTCAGCCGGGTGCCGGTTGGAACACGCACCGGCACGACTCGCGGGTCAGCGACCGTCCCAAGGTCGGCCAGCATGAGGCGGCCCTTGTCGTCTACCCAGCCTGCACCGGCGTCGCCGATAGGTGCGGCTGCGGTACACCGGCATTTGATGGTATGGACCGCTCCACCGCGGCTATCAATGACGACGAGTTCCTTCTTCTTGCTAACAGCGAAGGTGTAGCGGCCGTTGACCGTCCAGCGCGGAGCGGTCTGGAACGTCCCGCCGGCCGAACGTGTGATGTGGTCGTGCCGGGCGATGACCAACTCCTTGGCGGTCACGTAGGCGTACACCGGCAGCGCGGACGCGACGGCGTCGGCGACCTCCGCGACAGCGTTGTTTGTCAGGTGGATTTCCGACATCAGGTTGGAGTGTTGGCAGGGCCCGCCGAGCGCAGTCTTGGCCGTGTTGTAGAAACTGGCGACGTCGGCGTTGTAGACGTATTTGCAGGTGACCGTGACATGCTCGGTGGCATCGGCGGTCGCCGAGTCCTGCAGGACGGCCGTGTCACCGACCTTCCAGGGCGTGCCGGCGACGCAGCCCAGTGTCGTACAGGTCCGCCCCTGCAGCTCGATCTGTCCCGCTAGGGCGAAGACTCGGATCTGCCCGGGCCACCGCTGGGCGTCCCGCAACTGCTCGGAAGAGATGCGGAGCGCTTGGGCGGCCGGGGTGTCCAAGCCGGAGAGCAGGCCGCGCACGATGTCGCAGGCGTCGTCCGACTTGCCTTCGCATGAACTCAGGAGCCGGTTGAAGAACTTAACGATTTCTGCAATGCCTGCAACCACTCTGCTGGCACCGTTGTTTGTGAGTAGGGTCGAGGCAGCCTCGGCGATGGCAGACCCGGTGTACGGCGTCCCAAAGGTGATGACGGTGGATATCCGATTTGCGCGCTCGACGGCACCCTCGGCCGCGGTCACCGCCCAGCGGGTCGCCAGGCCGCCCATCGAGTGAGCTACCACGACGACCTTGCGGCCGAACCCTTCGGCCAGGCAGTCGATCGCCTTGGCAACTCGCGTGCCGGCGTTGTCCGTGCCGGCTACCCACTGCTGGTTGCGGTCCTGGTAGTCGAGCTCGAACACGGCGGCGCCCGGGATTGCCTGGAACTGACCGACCAAGCTGCGGGGGCTATCGGCGATCGGGGCGCCGCCGGCGTTCATAGTGATGGGCTTGTCGAACGCGCCCGGCTTTGGCCAGCCGTCGTGCTTGAACCCGGGCGAGCCATTGAAACCGTGTACCAGCAGTACGGGCGAGTAGCTGCCGATCGCGTCCGGGTGATACTTGAGTGCCGCGCTGCCCGCCTGGGACCGCCGGACCACCTGATTCTTCTCGTTTCGCTGCTCATCTCGCAGCTGCAGCTTGGTGCCGAGCGCGAATTCACACGATCCCGGCATCGTCGGCCCTGCCGGTTCCGCCAGAACGGGTAAGGCGACGTCTGGCGTGAACGCGCCTAGCAGGACCAGGGTCAGGAAGACGTTGAGTCGTCTCATGAGTTCATCCGTTCCACGTCTGCAAGGCGCCAGCCGCCGGATTCGAAGCTGAGGGTCAGCCACACCTTGGCCGGGTGGGTACTCGCCGTTACGGTCGCCACGACGGTGGCCACGTCGCCGGTGCGCCTCCAGGTGGCCGGGTCGACATCGGTCTTCGCCGCCGGCCTCCACACCGCTGCCAGCTCAGTCGCCTTGCCAGTCAGTGGCGCGGCGAGGCTGTCAGAGCGCCCCGTAGCCAGATCGTCGGGCAGCCGCCCAAGAACGTCGCGAACCGCGCCGATGCGCGGCTGCTCGCCTGGCTCCCCACCGGTATGCAACTCGACCTGGCGGCTGCCGCCCGGCCCGGCCAAACGTTCAGGAGCGGACGGGCGCAGGGCGAGGACGGCACCGCCCGCCACCAAGGCAACTCCACACGCGCCGGCGGCCAGCAGCCTCCATCGTTGCCCGATCCAGACCAACATGCTGCGAGCCAATCAAAACCCCGAACCCTCAACAACGCCCCGCCCAGCCATGAATACCCGATGATCGCCGTCGAGCAATTGCGTCCGGCTGAGAACGAGCAACCGTTCGGAGGGAAGGACCGCCTTCAACGTCGCGCCACCAGCTATAGCCGCTTGACGAGGAATCGGTCGAGAGGCCCTCGGTCTATCTTGTCCCCTATAGAGGATGCTTGAAGAGGTCTTGTGTGGACGGCACAGCGGCAAGGCATCCTCGCTGAACGGGCGGCGAACCACCCCCACTGGCTCGCCGCCCTCTGCTGCCCGAGGGCCACGCTACCGGCCGAATATCAGCTCGTCGACGCCGAGGAAGCCCTCGACGATCTGCCACACCGGCTCGTGGTGCCGCCGGCTCGGCGTGCACGTACAGGTTCATCGCCGTCGACACGCTGGCGTGCCCGGCCATCGTCCGCAGCGCCGCCAAATCGACGCCCTCGGTGGCCAGCACGTCAGCAGCGAATGCCACAATCCGTGCATCGTCATCCGGCGCGGCAGTCCCTTCTCCCGCGCCAGGTCGCGGATCTCCACCCACCGATCCGTGTAGAAGTCCTCGTACCGCCAGTGGTTGCCGCGCGGCGCCGCGAACACGAACTGCCGACCCGGCTCGCGGCTGGTGGCCGCACACCGCTCGGCGACCATCCGCGCCACGGCAGCGGTCAGTAGCGCCTCCTGGTAGCCCTGCTTCGTCTTCGGCTTGGGCTCGACCACCCACCGCCGGTTCACCTTCCGCAGGACCTGCACGATGGACACCGTGCCCCGCGCGACGTTCACCGCCCCGGGCGGCAGCGCCGACACCTCACCCCAGCACATGCCCGTCGACAGCCTGCACGGCAGCAGGTCCGCCGCCTCCTGGTCGACTGCGGTGCGCCGCCGGGAGCAGCAACGCACGACCACTTCGACCTCTACTAGGTCATCTCCGACGATGCCGCCGGAGAGGCGGCTCGGCTTTCCCCGCAGTCCCTCACCGTCGAGCCCACACTGATTTCCCCCGACCTGCTGACCCGGCTCACCGCCATGGATGGAGCCGTACTCGTCGCTTGCATGGGCGGTGCCACGCAGTTGGCGTCATCCTCGACGGCCTCGCTATGGGGCGAGGCGACCCCACCAGGGGCAGCCGGTATAACAACCCGGTCCGCTATCTGGATGGCGATCCACCGCGAGCCATTGTCATCGCTTACAGCGCCGACGGCGACGTCGACATACTCCCGCGCCTGCGGCCACGGCAAGATAAGCAATTGGTTGCCCACGCCGTCTGCCGCTACCTAACCCTGGTCGATGCGGAGCCGTCGGTGTTCGAACAGGTCTACGACGCTTGGGACCAACTCGATGCTCTCGCCTCCTACCTGTCCGAGCAGCAGTGCGGGGAGGCCAACAAGGCAACGGCGAAGCTGCGCGCGTGGTGCAGAGCAGAGCGGCGGCCGCTCCGTGGCCCGCGCGTGCTCACACCCGATCCCGGGATGGACGACACCTATTGGTCGTCGGCGCGACACGACGCGGGAGGGAACACATTGAGCCTTTGAAGCTTGGTTTGCAGATCAAGGGCGGCATCGGCAGACCTGCGGTCGAAGGCGAGGCTCCAGGTGAGACAGCAGCCGACCGAGATCCGATGCGACCGGGACCTCGTATCTGCTTCCTGGGGGCGTTTGGGCCGCCGGGATGTGGTTGACCCGGGAGGTCAGGTGGAAGGTCTTCGCCCGTGCCGGCGACAGCGAGACCGGCCGGGTGCTCCGATGGGAGTTCGGCACCGAGGACGAGACGCTCGCCATGGTCAAGCGTCTACTCGCCGCCGACGCGAGCGGCCAGTGGCGCAAGCAGTCCGGCGACAGCCAGCCGCCACAGCAGACCTAGCACCCGGCTGACGGTCTGCGCCTCGGGGCGCAGACCGTCAGCCGGATCGCGCTCAGGAGCTACAGGTGTTGAGCATGCTCTGCAGGGCGGACTTCTCCGACGACTGCAGGGTCAGGCCCCAGCTGTACTTAACGGTGATCCACATCTTGCTGTAGGTGCACCGGTACGACGCCAGAGGCGGCTGCCAGGTGGAGGGGTCCTGATCGCCCTTGGACTGGTTGACGTTGTCCGTCACCGCGATCAGCTGCGGGCGGGTGAGGTCGTTGGCGAAGCTCTGCCGGCGGCTCGTCGTCCAGGAGTTGGCGCCAGAGCGCCACGCCTCAGCGAGGGGGACGACGTGGTCAATGTCCACGTCGGAGGCCGCCGTCCAGGTGGCGCCGTCGTAGGGGCTGTACCAGCGGCCCGAGGTAGCAGCGCAGGCGCTGTCGACGACGACGGAGGTGCCGTCGCGCTTGAGGACCTGCTCGCGCGTGTTGCAGCTACCGCTGATCGTGATCCAGTGCGGGAACAGGTCCCGCGAGTAGCCGCTGGTCGAGCCTTGGGTTGCCACGGTCAGGGCGTTGAGCTGCGACTGGGCCGTCGCCTTCGACGGGATCCCGGGGGGTGTGGCGGACGCGGGCTGCGCGCTGACGCCGACCAGGGCGGCGACGGCGGCGAGGACGACAGCGGCGTGGCGCGTGACGCGTGGGAAACGGGCTGAAACTTGGGTTACCCGCATGGGGGCCTCCTCGGCGCTGGGTGGACGGCAACCGTCTCTGACGATCATGTCCATCGAAAGGCGTGTTTGTGAAGAGGCGAGAAGCAGCCACGAAACTTCGAAGCACTTCAGCGGTGTGCGGGCACGAGCTGGGCGGACCCAGCGGGGCGTGTGCCGCCTTTCGTTGCGGATGCCGCCATCGAACTTTCGGCGTCATCCAGCGCCAGCGCGGGGACCTGCCGGCTCCCAGCCAGCCGAGCAGTGCGGCGGCATCCATCGGGACCACACCGCGGACGGTCGCCAAGGCGGGACCGGCGGGCTCCAGGATTGGCGGCTTGCTGATAGTTGCTGCCCACTCGCGCGGGTGAACCGTATCGTCAAGCTCATCCAAGGGCCGATCCGTGGACAGTGAAAGCGGGCGGTAGCTGTGAGGATCGCGACGTTCAACGCCAACAACCTGTTTTCCCGCTGGTCGTTCCAGGCGGAGCTTTCCCGGACCGCGGCCAATCCCCTGCTCGCCGAGATCGCCACCGACGCTACGCCGGACGCAACAGGCGGGCCGAGTAGCGAGCAACCGTCAGTGGTCGAGGTGGTCCTGCCCGACGGCACCCACGTGAGCGGGATTCTGCGCACCTTCCGCGGCAAACTGGTGAAGGGCAAGGACCCGAAGGCCCGGGCGTGGATCGCACGACGCATCGCCGCCCTGAACGCCGACGTGCTGTGCCTGCAGGAGGTCGAAGACCAAGACGCCCTCGACACGTTCCACCGCGACGACCTGCGCCCGCTGGGCATCGACTACCGCTACCGGGTCGTCGTGGAGGGCAACGACCCCCGCCGCATCGACGTTGCTTTCTGCTCCCGCCACCCGATCACCCGTATTAGCTCCTGGCGGTTTTGGCCCGACCCCGACGGGGAACCGGTGTTCGGCCGCGACCTCCTTCAAGCCGAGATCGCCGCCCCGGACGGTAAACCGTTGCACGTGCTGGTCAACCACCTCAAGAGCAACTTCATCACCGACGAACACACCCTCACCACCGCCGGGGTCGCAGCCGCCCGACAAGCTATTGCTGACCGACGCCGCGACCAAGCCACGGCGATCGCCAAGATTTTGCGTCGGCAGCGGCTGACCCGCCGCGTTGTGGTCACTGGCGACTTCAACGACGCCCCTGACGCCGAGACCCTTGCCGCCCTGCAGCAAGCGAACCTCACCGAAAACATCCAACGGGGCACCACGATCGCCGGCCCCAACCGCAAGGGGACCCTCGTCGACGACAAGTTCGCCGACCTGTCCCCCACCATGTGGACACACCGGCATCGGGCAAAGGGCGTCACCACCTTCGCCCTCTACGACCAGATCTGGACGACCCCCGATCTCACCGTCACCGCCGCGCATGTGATGCGCCGTACCCAGATCAGCGGTGACGGGTCCGACCACGATCCCGCATACATCGACCTTGTCGTGAGCTGACGCTGAACCATTCACCGGAGCCCCGCCACTGTACGGTCAGCGACGCGCCGCAACGTCGACAGCTGCGCCCGCTCGGCCGACGTCGATCTACGCCGCTTTGCCCCCGCCTGGCTGGAAGCTGTCCTCACGGGCACCCGAACGGAGCAGACTGACGCTCGACTTACATAAGGGTCACTATGTTGCAACTTCGCCGCCGGTGACGCGGACAGCCCCTCGGGCACCTACGGTACTGGAGGCGTGGGAGTTCAACTCCGTGGGGCGATCGATACCGCAACCCCACCATGGCCCGGCGAAGACCAGGATATGATGATCGACTGTCGCCTATAGCTAGCCTGACACCAACTGCCGCCGCCTCTCGTCTACCACCCCGCCAGCCAATGCTGCCGCCTGCCCAATCACCGTTGGAGTTTCGCCTGAGCCACCTTCACGCTGCCCTGAGCATCGCTCCGAAAGCGTCCACGAGCCCGACGGCGACCTACCTGTCGGGCTCGTTCGCTGTCCGAATCACCTCTCCCCTGCCGCTTCGTGGGTGCGGGTCGGGCTTGTGGCCAGCCACACCAGACTCCGGATAACCCGGTTGTCCGCATCGCCTTCCCCGCAATAAGGTGTCCAGCCATGGGTGGCCTTTGGGTGCCCGGGCGCCCATTGATGACCCGGAGTTCGTGGTCCTTGCTGGGCCGCCCTTACTGCACCGGTACCGAGATCTTCGGCGCGGTGACGGACCGCTCCTCCCGCGAACTGCTGTGGGGGCAGGTGCCGGTGGGGCAGGCCCTGTCGTTGCTCAGCTGCATGCTGCGTGACCTTGACCTTGAGGACGCGCCGGATGCGGAGGTCGAGGCCCGGTGGGCGTCGCAGCTTCCTGGCGAGGCCGCATCGCGGGCACGTGCCGCGATTGCGAACGGGCGACGTTTGCTCCCGCCGCAGCTCCTGTTGGTCGCGCTCAAGGAAGCCCTGGCCCATTCTTCCCCCGGGCCAGCCCGCGATGACCTAAGCAATCTTGACGTCGTGCTGCAGGCGGTGCTCAGCATCGCCGACGAACTGGGCCAAGTTCGCGAGGACGACGAGCCTCAGTGGGGCGGCCTCGAAGCCACTCTGGCTGCGGAGCTGCTGGCCAATCAGTACTTCAACGTGACCGCCCGCCCGGCACCGCTGATGGCGCGAACCCAGGTGACCTGGCGCGAAGGTTGGTCCTCGGCTGTCGGCGAAAAGGAGCGGCTACGGGCCGGCGGGCAGCCGGCAGAGCTGTTCGCCGAGGCTACCGGGTGCGCGCTGGACGCGTTCCTTGGTGTCGCCACCCACCTGTGGGTACAGGCATACATCCACAAGCACCTGCGCTTCCCCCCGGAGTTCTTCGACCGCCTCGGCATCGACCCGGCGGCCATCAACCTGTTTCTCGACGCCACCTCGGTACCCCTGGACGACCTGCAGCAGCAGGTAGCGCAACAGCCGCCTGCCACGGAGCAACCGTGGGAGTTCAACGCCCTCCGGCGCCGGCCCATCGTCCGGCTACCCGACGGCTCGGTACAGGTCATCCGGGTCGGCTTCGTGCTGGAGCGGGCGTTCGGCCAGGTGCCCGAGTTCGACGTCGCCGACCACCTTCGAAAGATCGACGGCGGCACCGACCAGAGAGTCAAGGGCGGCCGCGAGGAGGCGTTCAGGTCCTGCCTCAACTCTCAGTTCGAGTACAGCATCGGGGAGGTCCTGCGGCGCATCTTCCCCGCCAGCGGCCACTTTCAGCGGGTGTACTCCGAGCGCGAGATGTGGCACGCCTGGAAGACGAAGAAGAACACCCCCAAGGTATGCGACTGGGTCGTGGACTGCGGCGACGTTTGGATCTTGCTGGACGCGAACAATCGGCGGCTCTCCCAACCCGTGGTCGGCGGACAGGCAGACGTGCCCCAACTGGACAAGGAACTGGCGGCCGTTCTTGCCGACAACAAGGCCCGCCAGATGGCGTCCACCATCCGGCATCTCACCCAATTCCTCCCGCAGCTCACCGGCCGGAACCTGGTTCCCGGCACCCGCTTCGTGCCCTTGATCGTCACACCGGACGACGGGCTCCCGTGGAACCCGGCGGTCCATCGCCGGGTCCAGGAGGTGTTGGCCGCGAACGGGACGTTGCAGACCAGCCGGGCGACGGCGTTGGGGGTCATCTCCCTGCACGACCTCGGCCTGGTCGAGTACGCAGCCGACAACGGTCGCGACGCCGGGAACCTGCTGGGCACCTGGAGATCCCAGCAGCCCGAGGTGGCGCTCCAGCACTTCATACACGGGCAGGGCGAGGAGCTGCACAGGCCGCAGTGGGTAACGGACACCTTCTCGCAAGTCGTGGACGAACTCGTGGAGCAGCAGACCAGCTACTTGGAAACTGTCCCCGGTTCTCCGCCTGCGGCGAGCTGATGCAACGGAGGCACTCCGGCGACCCGCCGGACGTCTCACACACGGTGGCCGCCGCCGTCCGGCATGTTGCCCAAATTGCTCGATGTCGACGTGGACCAGGTCGCCGGGGTGTGGGTGCTCGTAGTGACGGATTACCCGGCCGCTGGCCCGGTCGAGGTGATTGAGCCAGGCGAGCGGTAGCGAGCGGATCACAGTCCCGCCGCCCTCCTCGCGGTCTCTGTCATGCCGCCGTCTGCGCGAGCCTCGCCGTACGCGCTGCACGCCGTAAGCCCGGCGGCGCACCGGGAACCCGAGCTGGCCGCCCCGACACCCGTCCCATTAGAGGGATACTCGACTTCTTCTCGTTGCGGCCGCGTGTTGGTGGTCGGACAGGCACCATGCAGGATCAGCGAGATGGTCGCGGAGCCGATGACGCCGAAGGCCGCGGCGGCGAGCCCAGAGCCGTCGGATGCCCGCCGGAGATGATCCGGAGCATCTCCGATGGGCCGAACACTGCGGATCCCTCATAGAGCGGCTTAGCGCCAACCCCACGGAGCGCGCCGGCATTGGGGTCAGGCACCCACACCCACCAGGACGGCGCGAAACCATCTCCTCGGCTCAACGCCAGCGCCACGCCGAGCTGGTAATGGTGGCGCTCGACGGCAACGGCCGCCTTGTCGACGTCCTCGCTGTCGAGGGCGCGCCCGCGGAAGCGCTTGACCTCGAGGAAGAGGAGGTTATTGGTGCAGCCACCCCGCCCTCTGCGATGGATCACAAGATCGGGGCGCATGTGGGTGCCGTCCGCCAGGTTCCGGGTCTTGCGGCGCGCGGCCGTGCCCTCCCGGTCATACTCCGCATCGACGTCCCACGGGCCGTCCACACGGTTGGCAAGGTGATGGCCCAAGCGGAAGCACAGCGCGGTCTCACCCACGCCGAGGTCGAACAGCTGCCGGTCCTGTTCGTAGAGATCCCGCAGGGCCTGCTTGAGCCAGCTGAGCGCCGCCGTCACGCGTTGATCCTACGTGGGCGTGCAGGCGCGCGGCCTCCCCCGGCCCCACGTTGCTCGACTAGCACCGGCCGCAATACCGGCCCTTCGCCCGACCACTGCGTAACGTTGACAAGACTCGACAACCTACGCTCCTCGACCATCGACCTCCCTAGCTTGTTACTAGCCGTAACAAATGGTCGCTGACCTGCCTAGACGAGGCTGTCCGCTGATCAACGCCTGCCACCCGTCATCACCCGTTGGCATGAGTTTTCGGGGCGTAAATGGGGGACGCCAGCACGGTGCGGGCCGGTAACCGGACTTAAGCTGCACCTGTCAGATTGGGAACAAGGCGCCTACCCTCCCACCCGATGTCGCCGCGTCCTGGGACAGCGCCAGTGGCCTGCGCCAATCGCTTCGGCTACCGCTTACGGGAAGCTGCCATGGTCTTGCTCGGCGACTCCGAAGGGACACTGCCACGGCAGTGCCGCCGCTTCCCGGGGCTCGGCTGCGTGTACCGCGTCAGCGTGTACGACCCGTTGCGACCTGCTTGGCTACGCCAGTCGTGTTGTACCGAAACCGGGCCATCTCCACGGTGACTGAGTAGTTTTCAGCGATGGCGTCGATGCTGGCCCCGCGGCGGGCGGCAGAGATGAGGAGGTCGCGCGGAAGCAGGAGCGTTCCGCCGAGCGCGGTCGCTTCTTCTTCCTCGTCCGGCTTGCAGGTTCTAAAAGGCATGCCGGCGAGCTCTCGGACCTCGGACAGGTCGTGTTCCAGGATGATGTGGGCGAGCTCGTGGGCGATGTCGCTGTTCTGCCGGCCGTGTCCGCGAATGGGGTTGACGACGATGATCTTCCGGCCGCGCACCTCGAACGTCGCTGCCGAGAAGGCGTACGCCTGGATGCGCTCCAGTTCCTCGAGTTCAGCCAGGGGCACGAGCGTTGCGGCGTCGACGATGGCCACGTTGAGATGGCCTGCGAGGGCGCGCGGGTCGAGCTGATCGGCCGACGAGAGGGAGAGTTCCTGGCGATAGCGCTTGGCCGTTCGTTCCGCGTTCGCCTTGAACCCGTGCTTGAGAGTCAAAGTCTTCCCGAATCCACCAGTCGTTCAAGCTCCGAGTTCATCGTGCTCAGCATTGTGTTCAGGCGCTCGGGAACTCCGGGGCGAAGGACGCTGGCTGCACGCAGATGGCACGCGACAACCGGCTGACCGCTGATGTTCTGAGCAAGCGCGTCGTACATGGTGCGAAGCATGTCGGCGATCTTCCCAGCGGCGGCCGGCGCGAGTCGCGGATCGGAGGACAGGTGGGAGATCGCGGCGTCGATGCTGCTTTGCTCGCGCGGTGCGATGGGAGCGAAGAAGTCGCTAGGAGGTACGCCGAGCCACGCGCACAGAAGCATGAAGGACGTGAGGTCGGGCTGTGACCCGCCCTCAACGCGGGAAAACGTACTGAAGCTCACGTTGGCGTCTGCGGCAGCCTGACGGAGGGACAGCGAACCCCGACGTTCGCGCAGCATGGCACCAAGACGTGCCAGGTCGAGGCGTTCGATCTCTCCGGCGGCGGCTCGAGGAAGGGCCTTGTCGCTCATTTCCGTCGTGCTCGGTAGGTCCAAGGCATGGGTGCAGCATAACGCCGAGTGACGCTTCAGTGAAACACCCGCGTGCCCCTCAAGGTCGTCACTGCCGCTTTGCTGATACAGTTGATATTCACGGCGACCGCTCGCACCGCGGGCAGAGAGGAGGCGGCCATGAGTGCCACCGACGTCCACAAGAAGTTCCAGATCTCGATCGACGGAAAGGAGTACACGACCCGCGACGACGACCAGGAGGCGGCAAGCCTGCTTCGCCTCGCCGGGCGCGACCCCGAAAAGTACGACCTCGCCCGCCTTCGTCCAGGTGGCGAGCCGAAGGTCGTCAAGGACGCCAAGGTCCTCGACCTCAAGGACGGCGACGCGTTCATCTCCGTCAAGCAGCGCGCCAAGATCACCTTCACGATCGACGGGGTCGGCTACTTCACCAAGGACGATGATCAGGAGGCCGAAGCTCTTCTTCGCCTCGCGGGTCTCAACCCCAGCGAGTACGACCTCGCCCGCATCCGCCCTGGGCAGGATCCGAAGGTCTTCAAGGACGAGAAGGTCCTCGACCTCCGGGAGGGCGACACCTTCATCTCCGTCAAGCAGAGCAGCCCTGTCGCCTGATGTCTCCCGAACTGAGCGCTCCGGTCGCAACCTTCATCGCCGACCTCGCCGACCATGGAATCCAGGCCAAGGTCCAAGGGTCCGCCGTCGTCTACTCGGTGTACGCCGTGGCCGGAGCGCTCGCGGGAACGGAAGTTCCCACGGCGGTCAGCGTGGTCGAGCTCGCCGGATGGCCCGCCGCGCCGCCGCACTGGCTGCACTTCGAGAGCACGGTGCGATTCGCGACCACTAACACCGATACCGCCGAGTGTCTCGACGGCTGGCTCCGCCATTCCCGTGACATCGGCGCTTGGAGCACCGACCGGCCGCCCATCATCAACTGGCTCGCACACGTGCGCGGCGTGATCAAGGACGCAATCACATGAACCTCTCCATCGCCATGACCGCAGAGGTGGCAGCCGAACTCGACAACCACCTCACTCGCGAAGACGGCCAGGAAGATGTCTGCATCGCCACCTACGTCTGGTCGACAGGCGCGGAGCGCACAACTGCATTGATTCGCAACGTCGTCCTGCCTCGCGACGGCGAACGATTCGTGCACGGCAACGCCGAGTTCACCGGCGCCTACGTCGTCCGGGTCGCTACCGAGGCGCGAGAGCGAGGTGAGGGCGTTGTCCTTCTTCACTCGCACCCAGGCGCACGCGGCTGGCAAGGGCTCAGCGGCCCCGACCACACCACCGAGTCCGAGTACGAACGCGTAGCTCGGGCAATCACCGGCATGCCTCTTCTCGGGATGACGCTCGCCACCGCTGAGCAGGAGTGGTCAGCCCGTGTTTGGTATGACCGAACCGCGCCGACCGTCGCCGAATCCGTGCGCGTCGTCGGAGAGCGGCTCAACGTGACATGGAACGACAGGGCTCGTCGCCGCCCGATGGCTACCGCCTTCCAGCGCCGCACGGTTGCTGCGTGGGGCGAGCGGCGCCAGGCGAGCATTGCACGCCTCAAGGTCCTCGTCATCGGAGTCGGCAGCGTCGGACTCGACGTGGTTGCACGCCTCGCCGCCACGGGTATTGAACACATTGGCTTGATGGACATTGATGTCGTCGAAGACCTCAACCTCGACCGCATGATCGGTGCCACGCGCGAAGATGCCCGCCTCGGGCGGCGTAAGACCGAGGTCGCTGCACGTATCGCTCGACAGGCCGCGACTGCTCAGAACTTCACGGTGGCGGTACATGACCTGAGCATTACGACACCGCCGGGGCTCGCCGCAGCCCTCGACTACGACGTCATCTTTTCCTGCGTCGACCGCCCCTGGCCGCGCGGCGTCCTTAACGTCGTCGCGTACGCCGACCTCATCCCGGTCATCGACGGCGGCATCGCCCTAGATACGCTCCCGAGCGGGGAAATGCGAGGCGGTACGTGGCGAGCCCATGCACTCGTCCCCGGCCGCCCCTGCATGGTCTGCAATGGGCAACTCCGGGTCAACGAGCTCAGCCTCGATCGAGCCGGCCTCCTCGACGACCCCGAGTACATCCGCCAATCCGGGATCAACACAGGGGCAGGTAGTCCGAACGTCGCAGCGCTCGCCGCGTCCGTCAGTGCCGGGCTCCTGGCCCAGTTCGTCAGCCTGGTCGCCTCACCCGCAGGCATGGGTGTATCGGCGCCGCTCCGCTACATGCTCGCCGCCCACCAGCTCGAGCACTTGCCCATAAGGAGCGGCGCGTTCTGCCCGTACGAGAACGCGACCGCGCACGGTGATGCACGGCAGGTGCTCGCTGACGACAAGCGCACGGTGTGGGCGTAAAGGTCGAACATTCAGGTGGCCTTCACGGCGAACGGCGGGTCGCGGATGAAAGCCAGGACTGGCGCTGCCAGGGTTGAGGACATCGCGGGCAAGAATCCGCCGGATGGTGGATGCCGAGATGGCCGGGTCGACGGCTTCGGCGGCCGGTCCGGGCGGCTCCACCTCGACAGCGGTGTGTCAGTTTCGGCCGGCAATTGGCAGGCCAGGCTTTGACCTCGGCGACCTGGACCGGCATGAACCGCGGTGGTCGCCCCGTTCGCTGAGTCCGGGCAGCCCTTCGTCGGCGCACCGGCCCGCCAGCGGCGCACGTTACCATCGGCAGCGCTGTCGCATTCCTGGCGTAGATCTCTATCGGCGATCCTGGCGGCACCTCACCTCGCGCTCGACCACTGGTAACGATGACAAGAGTCGACAACCTACGCTCCTCGAACCCGGTGATCATGGCTTCGTCATCGACTGTCAGTATCTAGCGCTGAGCTGCGCAAACGACCAGGCAAAGTGATCAACAGTTGTCGCCATTGTTCAACAGTTGGCAGGGGTTTTCGGGGGGGGTAAACGGGGGCCGCAACCAGGCGCGGCGCATCGCTGTCGCCAACGCCTGATTTTGAGAAGCCGGCAGGTGAGCGCCGGCATCATCGATTATTGCGCGGCGACCGGATTGGCCGTGAGCCGCTCGCGCACCTGTTCAGGCAGCAGACCCTCTTGGCTGAAGTGGTTGGCGACCAGCGTCCGGAGTTGGTTGTCATCGAGACCAGGACGCTGAGCCATCAGGTCGCCCCATGCGCGTGCCGCTGCTTCCGCGAGTCCGAGTACGACGTCCGGGTGGACAACATGGACGTGGCCCTCAGCGCCTGCCGCACCGGTGGGGTCAACGGCCGGTTTGGGAGAGACGATCACGGTGGCGCTGTCCGGCGGGATGTCGGGGACCGCACGATCGGACTTGAGCAGACGAAGTTGATCGCCGGCCTGACGAATGTCTTTCTGTGGCACGAGACCGGACGGCTCGTGGTCACTCTTCGCGTCGATTGCCAGCCAGAGGTGATGGTCCCAGCACCAGGTGGAATCGCATCGACCGGAGCCCGGCGGCTTCTGCGCTTCGGCGCCCAAGAGGTAGCCGAGCTTGGTCAGGACAGGCTCGTACACGGTCGGCTTGCGTTCCTTGAGGGCAGCGAGCATCTCCTCGGCCACCGCCGCGACCTTGGGAATGGAGGTGCTTCTCAGTCGGGTCGCGACCGACGCAACTGCGGTTGCGGAAGGGGACGAGAGTTCGGACACCCCAACGGTCGGTATCGGAGCGAGTTCCCGGATCCACATCGAGGGTCTGGCTGCGGCTTCGGCCTGGGCGACAAGAGCGACCGCGTTCTGCCGAAGTGCCTGGTTGGCCGTGGTGACTCCGGCCTGGTCGGCCCAGGTAGCCGCCAGATAGAGCCAGAACGAGCGGTAGCCGCGTAGGGCGTCGCCGCCCTTGCCCAGTTCCAATGCGGCCTCGTTGGCGCGGGCGCTGGCCTCCTGCCATTCGCCCATGCCGGCCAACGACCATGCTTCGACCTCGCATTTGACTGCGGCGGCTAGTGCTGAGCTGGCTGGCGGAGGCGTCATCGTGGCCTCATTGCGCAGCTCAGTGATGATCGGCTCGGCATCGGTGCGCCACGCGTCGTCCTGGCGCAGGAACGTCGCTACGTTGTCGAGGATATCGGCGGCTGATGACCGTTGGCTGTTCTGAATCCCGAAGTCGATCTCCGCCTGAAGCTCGGGATCGAGAGTCTGTTGAATCTCTGGTCTGACCATGTACGTCGTCAGATCGGCACCTAACACGATCACGACGGCCCAATCATTCGGGCCGCGTGTGCAACGGCCAACTCCTTGCACGACGCGCGTACGGACGCGTTCGGCCAGGGCGGCGCCTGCGCGGACGTTCTGCGACAGGAAGCGTTCTTGGAGGTTGTCCGTGTCTGGTTTGCCGTTCAGGACGACGACGCGGCAGTCGTCGCCGGGAAGATCGAGCCCGTCATACCGAGCGGCGAGGCCGCAGACGGCGTTTGGTAATGCGGCGAAGTGCTCCATCCCGCCTTCGACGTCGTTGATGCCGAGCACGGGCCAGCCGGGTTGGGCGAGGTCATTCGCGGTGCTGATGGCGGTCCTGGTATCCGGGGCGAGGACCAGCGCCTTGCCCGCTGCTGCCACAACGGACCGGGCAAGTTGCTGAGTATCGGTGACCTCAGCCAGCTCGGGGAAGACGAAGAACCTACGACCAGACCTCGGTGTGGGCGATGTGTCGGGTAGCGCTACCCGCGTGATCGCCGGACGTCCAAAGGCCCGTTCGAGCTCTCCACCGCTGCCCAGGGTCGCGGACAGGTAAATACGCTGTGCAGCGTGCGTGAAGACGGGGTTCTTGCTCGTGGGCGGGATGCCCGGCCGGATCAAAATGGCACCGTAGGAGACGTATGCCAGGCAGCTCGGAATAGCGTCCCTGATCATGGAGTATCGGTATGTCCAGGGCGCTGGAAGCTGGGCAAGAACGCTGTCGATCTTGCTGACCATCTCGGGCTGGCGCAGGGGAACGACCAGGCGAGCGCTGCGGTACATGCCGGGATCCGGCGTGTAGTCGCGAAGCCGTTGCAAGGGGATGCCGTCGATCGCCGGCGCGAGGACGTCGAGGAGATCGTTGTACGCCTTCTCGTTCGCCGAGCGTCGGATTTGGATGGCGTACTGCTCGCCGACGTACTGCTCTCCGGCGTGTGCGTCGTCGAACAGGAGCAGCTCTGGTACCGCTAGGCGCGGGTTGCTATTGAAGATTGTGTTGTAGGTGGTCACCGCGACTGCGTCGGCAGCCTCGTACGCCGCGCGGTCCGCGATGGACCAGCTTGCGTGGCTGCCCACGAGGGTTACGGCAGGAACGCCCTCCCGAGCGGCCACTTTCGCGACCTGTGAAGCGAGCTGTTGGGTAGGGCAGGCGTAGGCAACTCGACCTGCTCGGGTGGCCCTGACCCAGTTGGCGATTACGAGTCCGGGCAGCGTCTTGCCGGTACCGGTCGGTAGTTCCAGCGCGAGGTCGGGATCTGTGGTGTGGTCAGTGGCATACCGCCGTAGAAGGTCCCCTTGGTGAGTCCATAATCCCGGCACCGCGTTGGGCCTGCGTGGGAGGTCGCGGTACATAGCTTCGGGGTTGGCCGCCGCAACAGCCTTGTTCGCCCCGCCCTTGAACGCCACGCTCGCCCCTTTTCCCCGGTTGCCGTCCGGGGATTCTATCGGTGGGCCGGGTGGGCGGCCGAGGTCGCGGGCGCGTCGGCTGTCGTGTAGGTGCCCGGGCATCGCTTCCGACGTCTGGATCGGCAGCCCGCCCGGGCACATGATCGCTTGGACGTTCACACGCCGAAGTCGCGGTGGTTTCCGGAGAACCAGGCGACTGCCCAGGCCTGCGGGGGGCGGTAGCGATATGGCAGATTGCCGGAGTGCTGAGAGTTGCGGTGCTTCGCTGTAGCCAGGTGATGTACGACCGTCTGTTCCGGGAACGCCCTTCGCCTGGCGCGGCGATGCGATCGTTCGCGTACCGGATCGTTCCCTGGGAGTCGAATCGCTGGCACGTCGGCGTTTTCTTAGCCGAGAGCGGGAACGAGCTGACCGTGGTAGGTGTCGGCTTGGTGCACCGGGGTCGCCAGACCGCGACCTACGAACGGAATGTCGACGTCGAGGACGTCACCGCGACCAGCGCACAGGTCCAGGTTGCCCGGATCAAAGACAGGCTCGGCGGGTTCGCCGATGCGGTGTCGCGGGACGGCCCGATCATCGAAGCCCGAGGACGACGGCTGCTTGACGCGCTTGTCGCTGAGTCACCGGACTTGGAGCCGGTCATCGCTCGGCTCGTACGTCGTATCTCTGACAGTGTCACCGCAGGCACGGCCGGGGAGCTGCAGGGTCTCCAGAAGGACGCTACCGGCGTGTTGCTTATGGCGCGTGGCATGGACCGTAGCGAGTTGCGCCAGTACGTACCTCAGCCGGCCGGCACCCCGTTCATCGCTGGTGTCTCTGGCGCTTCGATGATCGAACCAGGTCCTGATGAAGTGGTGCTGTCGTCGATCCAGACGTTGCCTGATCAGAAGCTCCGAATTGATCCGGAACCGGAACCGAGTCCGGAAGATCCTAGGGAAGATTCCCCGCTCCAGCTCGGAAAGATCACCGAGGACCAGCTGATCAACCACGACGCTGATCGCGTGCCGTTTCAGGACTGGTTCCCGCTGCATGACCAGCGAGTTGGATGGCGCACTTTCACCGACGGCTTCAAAAGGATGGAGATCTTCAACGCCAACCGCACCGATGCCGAGCACGAGATGGGCGTTGACCTCATTTATCACAACGTCGCCCACGACAGCTTTGTCATGATTCAATACAAGCGAATGCGGCCGGAGGCCAACCTGGTATACCGACCAGACCACAACCTGGCCGGGGAGCTCAAGCGCATGGCGCAGGTCGACGAGGAATGCCGCAAGCACGACACTGATCCCAGCGACGACGTGCGGCTACTCTCCACGCCATGCATGGTTAAGCTATGCGCGCCCCAAACCGTGATCCAAGACTCGATCGAACTGATTACCGGCATGTACCTCAGCCGGGAGCACTTCGAGACACTGCTATCCTCACCACTTTGCCAGGGGCCGCGCGGCGGCGTGTGCATGACCTTCGGAAACGTGCCCCGTTATCTGAACAACACGACGTTCGCCGAACTTCTCGGCTCCGGCTGGATCGGCAGTCGGGGGCGTGGCAGCGACTTTGTCGGGCAACAGATTGCCGCGAGTCTCGAAGCCGGACGCGCGGTAGTTGCGGGAATCGACCGCACACCACGAATAGCCAGGGCTCGCCGACCTCGATCACGGAAACCATAGTCAGCGGCGTACGCTGCCGCCGCCGAACGAGACACCTCCGTGGATGTCACGTGCTTGCACTAACGGGCCGCTGACATCACCCAAGATGGAGTTCGCTAGGCCGTCTGGGCCGGCTGCGACGGCCGCGTTGGTCCGCTCCCATCGGGCTTGGAACTCTGCGCTGAACGCCGGGTCACGTCGTGCCTCGCGGTCCAGCAGTACCGCAAGGGGATGAGCGGCGTCCAACGTGGTCCGGGAACTTCCCAAGGGGGCTGCCGAGCGCCGAGTATTCGTCAGTCAACGAGGTAGTGGGCTTCGATGTAGGCGACGGTGGAGTCGTACGGCTCCCCGAGCGGCTTCAGCATGTAACGCCGGAAGACGGCGGCGGTGGCGCGGCGGACTCCCCGGTTGCGGGCGTCCGCGTTGTCCCACGACTGGGCGAGGGTCCGGGTGACCACCTGGTCAATCTCCTCGGCCAGGTTCCTCTCCGTGATGGTGAGGCCGGCGGGTGCGTGGTCGTGGATGATTCGCGACAGGACGCCCACGTGGTCGTCGTCCACGACGACGGGTTCCTCAGGGTGCTTCCCGGCGTTCACGATGGCGCGGGCGATCCGGAGGGCCTCGGAGAGGAAGTCCAGGGCGTCCTGGGCGTTCTGGATGATGCGGTCCCGCAGGAGCCTGATTCGGTCCGCGAGGGCGGTGTACTTCGCGGAGCCTGGTTCAACTCCCTTGTCGAGCGCGGCCTTGATTCGGTCCAGGATCTCCGCTGCGGACGGGGGCTGCTTGTCGTCGCCGTCGTCCTTGCCGGGCTTGGGGCGGACGAGGGCCATCAGCTCCTTGAGGATGGCGATGCCCTGGGTGTCCAGGACGAGGGGTTCCTCCTGGGAGGCGACCACGGCGAAGGAGTGGACGTGGGCGTTGATGATCTCCAGGACCATCGGTCCCAGTTCGGCCAGCCGTTCTTTTCGCTCCTCGTCGGAGGACTTCTTGAACAGGGTCGTGTACACGGACCCGAACAGCCCGAAGCCGTCTCGGTACTTGGCGATCCGCTTGTCCGTGTTGATGAGGGAGTACAGGCGGGCCAGCAGGCGGTAGTCCCTGCTGAACACCTCGGCGGCTCCGGGGTTGGAATCCAGGAAAACGTTGATGGCCCGCACGGACTCATATCCATGGACCGTGAGGTCCAGGTCGTCAACGTCGGCGAAAAGGTCTTCGATTCGGGCGAAGGTGGTCCGGAACTCGGCGACCAGCTCGGACACGTCGGTGACGAATCCGCCGCCCTTGCCGGACCCTTCCGGGGTGGGGTCGACGACGGCCCGTTGGACGTCTTCGGCCAGCCCGATGTAGTCCACGACCACCCCGGACGTTTTCACGAACCCGGTCGGGGATACCCAGGTGCGGTTCGGACGGGTGATGGTCTGGAACAGGGTGTGGGCTTTCAGCGGCTTGTCCAGGTAGAGGACGCCCTCGTTGGGGGCGTCGAATCCCGTCATCAGCTTTGCGGTCACCACCAGGAGGCACAGCGGGTCGTCCGGGGTCAGGAACCGCCGTTTCTGCCCCTCTTCCTCGGCTTCCGAGAGCCGGTACGGCCGCATGGCCGGGTCTTCGTCCTTGGAGTCCGAGACGGAAATGTTCACCTCGGCCGTAATCCGGTCGTGCTTACCTACCTCGGCGAGCGCGTGAGACGCCTCGTAGCCGGCCAGCAGCTCGTTGAGCTTGTCCGTGTATGCCACAGCCAGCTCGCGGTTATAGGCCACGACCTGGGCCTTGAGGCCGTTGCGGTAGGCACCGGTCAGGTAGTGGTCCACGATGTCCTGGCAGACCGTGTGGATGCGGTCGGGGTTGGCGAACACCGAGGTCAGGCGCCCGAACTTGCGGGATAGGGCCTCGCGGTCCGGGTCGTCGAGGTCGAAGTCGTCGGCGAACTGGTCGAACTCGGCCTGCAACTCCTGGTCGTTCATCTCGAAGGACACCGGGTGCGGGTCCAACATGACCGGAACAGTCGCCCCGTCCCGCAGCGACCGGGACACCGAATACCTGTGTAGCACCCGACCCGGGTCGGCCTCGTCACCGAAGAGGGCGAAGGTGTCGGTGGCGAGGTTCCGCAGAGGGGTGCCGGTCATGCCGAAAAACTTCGCGCGAGGGATCGCGGCGCGCATCTGCCCGGCCAGGGACTTCGACTTGGCGGACTGTGTACGGTGCGCCTCGTCGACCAGCACGATGATGTTGTCCCGCTTCGACAGGTTCCTGCCGGCTTCGGCGAACTTGTGCACAGTCGTGGAGATGACCCCGCGCACGTCGTCGGCGAGCAGGGACCGCAAGTCTTGACTGGTCTTCGGCTGGTGGAAGTAGGCGTCCCCCATCGCGGAGGTGAACACCCCGGAGGTCTGCCGCACGAGATCGGTCCGGTCCGAAAGCAAGATGATCGTGGGTGAATCGCTACGGGAATCGGCCAGCAGCAGCGAGGCAGCGAACACCATCAGCAGTGTCTTCCCGCTGCCTTGGTGGTGCCAGATCAGGCCCTTCTGGCCGCCGGCCAGGACTCGCTCATGGATCAGGTGAGCGGCTTCCCGCTGCGGGTAGCGGGGCAGGTACTTCTTGTTCACCCCACCCCCCGCGGTGTCGAACAGGGCGAAGTTGGCGAGCATGTCCAGGACGGTCGCCGGGTTGAGTAGTAGCTCAACGGAACGCTGCACGTCAGCCTGCACGGACAGGTCCTCGTCGTCGGCGGTGGACCGGAACGGCTGCCACAGGTTCAGGGGCGCGCCAACGGCACCGAAACGCAGCTTCAGACCGTCGGAGGCAACAGCGAAAACATTGGGGGTGAAGAACCACGGGTACTCGGCGACGTACACGTCGTTGATCTCTCGGGCGGCCTTAGCCCACCCAGAATTCGCGGTCGGCGACTTTACCTCGACCACGACCAGCGGCAGCCCGTTGACCCAGTACACGAGGTCGAACCGGCGAGAGGTCTTACCGGGGACAGTGATGGTCACCTCGTCCGACACGACCAGCGTGTTGGCGGTCGGATGCTCGAAGTCGATGACCTTCAAGGCGTGCCACACGCCGTCGGCGTCCCGGAACTCCTTATGCCCGCGCAGTAGGCGTAGCACCTGCTCATTGGCCCGCACAAGCCCGCCTTCGACAGCGTTGACCGTGGCGATAATCTCCTCGACCACTGCGTCCGCGTCGAACCCGCCGATAATGCCAGGGTTAAGCCGGACGATGGTGTCCCGCAGTTGACCGGCGACCACCGTCTGCGTGGTCTCACGCGGCAACGACCTGCCCGCTGTAAAACGCCAGCCCATCGGGAGAGACCACTGAATCACCAGGTTCTGGAACTCACGCTCCCGAATGCCCTTTGCCACGGATCAAACCCCCAGCTCAGCAGAATCGATGGCGATGGTGCGATTCAGCAGCCCGGACAGCAGGGCCTTCCGGGCTTCACGGAGACGGCAGGCCTCTGTGCGAGTCGCCTGCAAGGCAGACTCCATGGCTTCAAGTTCCACTGCCATCTCGCGTTGGCGGTCAAGTGATGGCAGGTGCACGGCCATGCCCTTCGCCCGCTTGGCGCTGATGTGCTTAATGTTGGTGCCCCCCGCGACGTCGAGGAAGGCCCCGGACTCGTAAGCCCACATGCTCCAGTGGAAGACAAACTCAGGGATGCAGACTCCGTCGAGCGCCCGGAGACGGAGCAGGGTCATCTGGGTGCAGACGGGTGCCGGCAGTTCGTCCCGCCACATCGCGGGCATCCCGACCGCCTTCGCGCTTGCGCTTCCCTCGGACACCAAAACGTCGCCGTAGCGAAGGCGGAACTTCTCGCGCTCCGCAGGGTCATAGTTCATCTTCAGCACGTCGGACAGGTCGAGTGTCCCGTAGCCGACGTTCGCGGAACGCAGGTAGGGCGTCATGTAGGGGCCGGTCGCCCTGTCGGGTGTCCGGCGCACGCCCGTAGAGAAGTCGAAGGCGTGCTCGGCGCTCACGGCTTCAATCGAGTCGTCAGTGATGAGGTCGGCTCGTCGGAGACGCAGAACTGCTGATAACGCCCCTGCCTCCGCGGCAAGTGCGGCGATCTGGTCGTCGACCGAGCCGATAATCTCTACGATCCGCTCCTGCACCGGCAGCGGCGGCACGGGAACCATCCATGCCTCAAAGTCAACTTCCTTCCATCGAGCACGCCCCTCGGACCCTGCACGCATGGCGCCGATCTGCTGCAGAACTTCCGATCGTTGGAAGTTGAGAAGCAAGAAACGGGCGTCCGCTACCTCTTCATTCACCTCGTAGAGGGGGAATTCATTCGTCGCCAGAGCACCATCAAGCTCAGCGGAGACGACATCGAATGCACCCTGCTGGGTGTCGATCCGGTTGAACGTAAAGTCTCCCTCCCGTACCCGATAGAGGGAGTTGGCCTTGACTGTCTCGGTGGTTACGACACCTCTGTCGTAGGCGCCTTTGCCGTACCACCGCACGCCCATAGTCCGGTATTCGGTCCCCGGTTCCAGGCGGACGATCTCTCGCCGCTGATGGGCAATCTTCCCCGCAGGAACTTGCCGCCATTCACTCATCGAAGCCCTTGATTCCAGAATCGGCAAGGACTGCGAGCATACGCTGCTCGGCCTTCTGGCGCTCTGCCCGGGCGAGGTTGTAGGCGTCGATGAGGGTGCCGAGGTCTTCCTGCTCGGCGGCGGCGTGCTTCAGGTAGCGGCCGATGTTGAGGTCATAGCCAGCCTTCACAATTTCTGTCGTTGGCACGAAGCGTGCGGCCAGATCACCGTTACCGCCCGGGTCTACCGAGTTGCCTACAGCGTCGAAGCCGGAACGGTAGGCGGTCACCACATCGGCAATGTCCCCCTCGGTTATGACGTTACGGTTCTTGGCCTTGGCGAATCGCTTGGAGGCGTCGATGAACAGCACGCCCTTTTGACGTCCGTCGCCCTTGGTGCCGAATGCACGGAACACCAGGATCGCCGTGGGAATGCTGGTGTTGTAGAAGAGGTTGGGAGGCAGGCCGATGACCGCCTCGAGTAGGTCGTCGTCCAGGACGCGCTGGCGGATGGCTGCTTCCTGGCCGCCGCGAAAGAGGACGCCATGGGGCAAGACGACGCCAGCGCGCCCCCTTCTCGGGTCCATCGACGCGATCATGTGCTGTACGAACGCCCAGTCCGCCGACGACTGCGGAGCGACACCGCCGATGGCGCGCGGGTCCTTGGCCCAGGGCTTCCACTTCAGGCTGTAGGGCGGGTTGGCGACGATCACATCGAACTGCGCGATAGCCCCGTCCGGCTTTTTGAAGCGGGGGTCCTTCAGGGTGTCGCCGACCTCGACCTGGAACTGGGTGAGGTTGTGCATGAAGAGGTTCATGCGTGCCACACCCGCCGTATCCGGTACGGTCTCCTGCCCGTACAGACGGAGTGTGTAACCACGCCCTCCGCGGACCTTCAAAAGGTTCGCGGAGGCGATGAGCATGCCACCCGACCCGCAGGCCGGGTCGTACACCGATTCGAAGGCCTTGGGGTCCAGGACCTCCACGATCAACTCGACGACCTCACGCGGGGTGAAGAACTGGCCGGCGCGGGTGCCCGACCCATCGGAGAATCGCTTCAGCAGGTACTCGTATGCCCCACCGAGCACGTCGTGGGACATGTTGCCCTCGTGCATTTTGGGGGTGCGGTCCATCGCCTGCATCACTGCCGCCAGCACCTCACGCGACAGCACCTCTTCCGAGGTCCAAGCCATGGCCCCGAACAGGCGGGAGAACTTGTCGGGGTTGGCCGTCTCGATGGCTTGCAGGGAGGCGCGGACCCGCTTGCCGAGTCCAGGCTGGGTAATGGTGGCGAGGATGGACGACCAGGAGGCGCGACGCTGCTGGACGGTGCCGGGGTAAATGAACGGGATCTCGAACGATTGGTAGTCGCGATACTCGATCTCGTGGGCTTCCTCGGCGGAGAGGTCGTTTAGCTGTTCCTTGTTGTCGGCAAGAAACTCCTGGTGGTGGTGGTCCCAGGTGTCCGACAGGTACTTCCAAAACATCAGCGGGAAGACAACCGAGGAGTATTGCGCTTCGGGCATCGCCACGCGCAGCTCGTCGGCGGCGTCCCACAACCGGCTCTCGATCTCCTGCTGTGTCACTGCCATCAGTCGGGGTGTCCTTGCTCGTGAGAGGGCGGCGACCAGAAGATCGCAGTGTTCCTGCTGGTCACCCGTTTTTGGGCATGCCCGGTATGTACACGCCGGGCGTGTCCGCCGGGTGAACACACGCGGCGCATTGTAATTCGCCGTGACACAGGGCAGGGGTAGGGCACGCTGGCCGCTCATCGTGAGCTGCGAGGTTGCAGCCTCATATTGCTCCAAGCCGGCTGTCGTCGTGAAGGCGGCTTGGGGCCATGTCGGTGCCGCCTTCTCGTTCGTAGACAGCCAGCGCTCGTTTGGTCGAGCTCCGCGGGAGACCTGATCGAGGCCAGGGTAGACCCCGACTCAGGTGTGCCACGCGTACGTCGCCGACCTCGGCGGTCTCCACGCCGCTGTCTGGGTCGTCGCCGCTGTCTGGGTCGTCGCCGCTCTCACCGCCGCCTCCGACCTTCTGGCAGGGTGCGGCAGTACGAAACACACCCCTTCAGTAACCGCTCAACGACAGGGCGAGCCACCAAATTGCCTGTTCCGACCGCCGTCTGTGGCCCGACGACGGACTAGCCGTCAAGGGCAGTACTCGCGGAGCAGGGACAAAAAGTTCTTCAACATTGTGACCCTTTCATCAGGCAGAGGGTCGCCGTTGAAATGCATGACGTTGTTCCGCATCTCGCAGATGATCCTGAGCCGCTGAGAGAACACCTTCCGGTCCAGTGGCCATCCGAGCGCCATCCACGCGTCGGGATTCTCCAGTACCCGCTGATAATCGCCCATCGTCAACCGGGAGAAGCCGTCGATCTGCCGTGTCCCGTCCGCGTCACAGAGCGCCTGGACCTGCTCGATTTCGATGGCGTCCTCAAGGATCCAACGGAGAGTCTGATCGATCTCGCCGATGATGAAGAACGGCGACGTCATCACCCCGTAGGTCTGCACGACATCACTGGCGGTGACGATACCCGAGATGGTGTTGTGCGGCCCCCGGACGAAGACGAAGCCATGGGCTGTGATCCTGGGTAGGACGTCGATTAGGTCGTCCGCATAACTCACCTCCACTGGCGGGATGACGGCGGCGGACAAAGGAGCGTCTCGCTTCTGGTGACGCGCCTTGGCGATCGACTTCCAGGTAACCGCCCCGCTCAGGTCCCGCTGCCCGGACATCACCGCTAGCTGCGAATAGTCGTGAAGCATCATCGTCGTGATGGCCAGTTCGATCGTGGCCGCCGGCTTCACCGACTCGACGCCAAGACTGGCGGAGGGAAGGTTGCCGACCACCAGACCGCGTTCCGGCCGCTGCCGCATCTTCGAAGGCTCCGTCGTCTCGATGATCCTCGTCGTTGCAACCGTCTCCGCCAAAGATCTATCCACAATGGCAGGAGCAGCGGCGGGCGGCGGCGCGGCGGCCGCGGCGGCCGACAACCCGACCGTGACCTGATCCTCTATGGTGACCAGGCGGAAGTCTGGAACCGTGACGAGACCGTGGTTGGAAAGATCAGTTTCGATTATTTCGATCAGACGGGCGTCGCGCCCTCGGGCGCCCCATAGAGCGATGAATTCCCGAACACTCAGCGTGTGTGGCCCGCCCGTATCCGCGTCCCGGCGCAGTCTCCGCAGCTCGGCCAGACACTTGACCCGATCTTCCGTCTCGCTGCCCAACTCGGAATCCGGCTCATCAGGGCTTCCCGGCTCTTCGGCATCGGTGGCGTTCCGGAGGGCCGCAGACTCCTGGGCCAACTTGTCAAGGTCGTCCACCGCTGCGCTGAGCATCGTCTGTCGCAACTGATCCAGAGGCGCGTCCTCTTCCTCCGTGACCCAGGCAGTCCACCCGTTGACCGGATAGCCAGCCACAGCTGACGCCGCAGCGGACGGAGACGAAAACACTCGTCCGTCCAGAAAGTCGAGACAACCGTCGTCACGCACCACCGCCGTCGTGACCGAATCGGCCCCTGGGGATTTGTACCTGACGTACGCGCCAACCGAGAGAACACCACCGGCCAAGAGATCCGACAACCGCAATCGCCTCGCGGTGAGACGGTGATGGTCCTGCCGGGGCACCCGGTCGGCCGTAGCGAAGTGCCCTTCGTCCGTGACCCCCACTGCGTCAAAGACGGCGAAGAACGCCTTCTCCGTGGCATCGGGCGTCACCGCCTGCAGCGAGTCTTCGGTGATAAGGCGGGTTCCTCGCCCCAACATCTGCTGGTAAAGCAGCTCCGACCTGATAGGCCGGAGGAACACTAGACACTCCACGGCGGGTATGTCGACGCCTGACGCCAACATGTCTACCGTGACAGCGATTCGGGGCGCCCGCTCCGTACGGAAGCGGTGCAGGAGCTCATGGGGATTCGCCACTTGGGCGGTGATCTTCACTGCGAAGTCTTGCCCCTGCTCAAAAATCTGCCGGCAAGCGTCAACGACGGCATCCGCGTGTGCGTCGCTCATCGCGAATATCACAGTCTTCGGGACGACTGTCCGGCCCGGGAAGGCTTCCGAAAACAGTCTGGCCCGAAACTCGGTCAACGTCTTCCATATCCGCGCCGGAGGATCGGCCCTCCATGTAGCCGTCTCTAACGCGGAACTCAGGCGATAGATGCGCGGAGGAACGTTGTATCCCTCAAGTAGTGCCTGCTCGAAGGTGTACTTCCAGAGCAGCTCTCCGCCGAACAGGTCGAGCGTCCGCTCATCAGCACTGAGGCCGAAGGTGATGAGGGGAGCGGATATCTCGTCCGATAACTCGGCCAGAGCGAACAGTGTCGCCCGCTGGGCTTCATAGACGAGAACAAGGTCGATCCCATCGAGACCCTCGTACAGGGAGCCCTGGTCACCTTCTTCCTGGGCCTTCGCGTGGTTGAGAAGGCGTTGGCTGGTGGCCACCACGACGTTCCCCGGCACAGAGACACCGCCGACGTACTGGCCGACGTGGAGCGATTCACCTGAACGACCGCGGTCACCCGCCGGGTGGTAACGGCGAAGAGCGTCTGAGATGGCTACGGTGTCCAACCTCAGATCGGTGACTATCAGGATCTTCCGCACTCGCCCGGCATGTATCAGGCGCGAACACAGCTCGGCGATAATGATCGTCTTGCCGAACCCGACCGGCACCTGAACCAATGCCCGACGTGGGTCCTCCCTGCTGAGGAAGGCCATGATGGCGTCGACAGCCTGGGCTTGGGGCGGGCGGAGCCTAACCTGTGCAAGCGACGAAGAACCCTCGCGGTCGGGTGACGGCCATGCCGAGTTGTTGTCATCGCGGATCGCCACCCACGCAGCTTACGGAATTCACGACCACGACGCGGAACCTAAGGAACGTCTCGTAACTTGGTGGAGGCGTTGCCCGGCATCACGCCGGTGTTCAACCGGCGAGGATGATGTCGTGGAGGTTAGCGATGCCGGAGGCGGCGTCGGCCGATGTTTTCGACTCCTGCCCGGACGGTGCGGTGTTCGACGTTGAGGACTTGCTTCCAGGCGGGCAGGTCGCTGCCGTCGGCGGGCTTGCGGTACGGCATGATCACCGCGCGGTAATCACCTGCACCCGGGCATCCTGCCCGACTATCCACACCGGATAGACGCGCGAGGCTACGAAGCGTCCCTTAGCCTCGCGCGTGGATGACGAACTTCTTCGCCGGCTTCGGACCGAACAAGCCCGGGCGCTGCTTGGGGACGCCGATTCGCACCACGTGGTGATGCTGGCCTGCGACCGCCGACGCGCGCGCCTGATGATCACCGGCAGTCCAGACCGGACAGCGATCGCTTTACGAGACATCGCTTAGGCAGGGCCAGGAACACCGCTTATAGCTGCGCCCGCCAGAGCGACGGCGAACGACAGTGGATTCCGTGCTGCATCTGGCAAGGCACCCAGGCCCAACCCGCTCGACTCGACCAATAGACCTAGCGGCCCCTGGTACTCAGGGCCGACGGCCGGATGGTTGAGGAGATCGCGCGCCGCGTTGGCATCCTCGTCGCGGATCACGTCTGCCGCGAGCCGCTTGATGAGGTCATCTGCGATGTACGGCGGCAAGCCGGTGGAAAAGTCCAAAGCCGTGAGACTGAGCCGCACGCGGAACACCGACATTCCTCTACCCGCCGCAGCGGCCGACGCTCGGTCAGTCAGGCCAGGGTAAACAGTTGTGGGGGTGCCTCTGGTCGTCGTTGCGTGCCAACTCTGAAGGAGGTCGTGCACCGTTCGCTCCCATGGCTCTTCGACCTTTGTTCGGCTGAGGAGGCCGGCGGCTTCGACGTCGTCGCCCTGCATCAGGTGGGCAATGACCGCGATCTGTCGCCCGTCGAGCAGGGTGGGGCCGATTCCGTCGTAGTGCTGCACGTGAGCCAGTGCGTCGACCCAGCGGCCGGACAGGGTGAGGGCGCGGGTTCCATCGGAGAGCAGGATGCCGTGTAGCCAACTGATGATTTGTTGGAGTTCGCAGGGATCAGCGGTGAGCTGCTGGGGGTATATCTCCATGTCATCTATGACGGCGTGCCTGCCGCTGACGATCGCTGTGTGCAGGTCGGTGAGCAGGCGGTGTGCGCCGTCGCCGTCGCCGTCTCGGGTGCGGAGGCGGGCGAGGTTGATGACGGGTTCGAGGGCGAAGCGGGCGGTGTGCCTGTTGAGCGGAGATTGGCTGAGGTAGAGGTTCGCGTGTTGATGGCACCAGGTGCGGGCGAGTTCCGCGTCTCCGCAGTCGGAGGCGACGAGGGCCGCTCCATTGAAAACCATCGACGCCTTCTCCGGGTCGCGCTCCCGGTGGGCGGTTTCGGCGAGTGCAGCGAGTCGGTTCACTCGTTCGTCGAGTGGTTTTGCTGGCGGTCGTTTGCGGGGGACGAGGGGGAAACGGGCGGCGATGGTGGATGCGAGGGGCAGGGTCATGGTGTCCTTACGTACGGCGCAGGCGCGTGTTGGCATCGATGTCTGTTCGGTCGGTCGTGGTGGTTGGCGGTGCTTGTGCCTGGGGTGGCCGGGGCGGGGTTGGGCACCGCCCCGGCGTGTGCCGTCAGAAGGAGATGGTGAAGGTGGTGTCGGGTCGTTGTAGGTCGCCGGGCTCGGCAGGTCGCGTTCCTGCTGGCTGGGCGGTCACGGTGGGTTGGTTGGGGCGGCCCGCTTCGTCCCATTGGTCGACCAGGCTGGTGAGTTCGGCGGCGAGCTTGTCGGCGTCCGGTCCGTGTGCGATGGCACCGATTTCGTGGTGGCCTTCGCCGGTTGGTTGAAAGGCGAGGTAGGCGATGGTGCCGCCGTGGTAAATGGCGGCCCCGGCCCACCGGTAGGCGGGGGTGACCAGTCCGCTGGTGCGGGCAGTGTCGCCGACGCCGAGACGGCCGAACGGTGTGCTGGTGTGCAGGAGTAGCCATAGGTCGAGATGGCCGACGGGATCCGCATCGGCGACTTCGATGCCGGTCCAGCGTTCGTGCCGGGGTTGGCTCAGGGCGCGGCTGAGCGCCTGTCGGTCTGGGTGGTCGGCGGCGTCGAGTTTGAGGGCCACGTCGGTGTCGAGGCGTACGTGATAGTCGGTGTGTTCTGCGGTACCGCGCATGGGGACGAATCCGCAGACCAGCGGTGTCGTGGTGCTGGTGAGTTGGTGGGTGTCGGTGCGGTCGAAGGCGAAGCATCGGGTCAGCCCGCTCTCGTGTACGCGTAGGGGTACGACGATGCGGCCGTGGTTGGCGAGTTGGTCCCACCAGGCGGTGGAGATGTCCCATGCTCCGGCGGTGACGATGATCCGGTCGTAGGGCGCGGTGTCAGGGTGGCCGAGGGCTCCGTCGCCGTGGATCACGTCGACGGTGGTGTAGCCGGCGCGGGCGAGGCCGGCGCGGGCGCCGTCGGCGAGGTCTTGGTCGAGTTCGATGGTGACGACCTTGCCGGCGGGGGTGGTTAGCTCGGCCAGCAGGGCTGCGTTGATGCCGGTGGCCGCGCCGATCTCCAGGACGCGATGTCCGGGGTGCGTTCCGAGTTGTTCGAGCATGTCCGCGACGAGGCTGGGGCTCGACGCGGAGGACAGCGCGGCACCGCTGGAGTCGCGCTTCGTGACAATCTGGCGGCGGGTGTAGACGGTATCCACATCGACACCAGGGAGGAACTGCTCGCGGGGCACCCTACGAAACGCCTGCTCGACGGGAGCCGAGGGGATGTGGCCACGCTGTTTCAAGGCGGTGACGAGCTGCTCGCGAAGCACGGCTGCGCTGGGAGCTTCGGGTTTGGCGTCAGACGAGTGGACCATGTGTGTGCTTCTCTCTGTTGTCTGGGCGAGGTGATGCTTGTCGTAGGCGTCAGTGGACGAGTGGTGGAAGGCGACGTGCGTGGCGGCCGTCGCGAGGAGCCAGGCGTCGGCGGCCGAGATGCCGAGCCGATTGAAGAGGAACAGCAGGTGGTGGGTTAGCACCCCGCGCAGGTCGCGGGTCAGTGCGCCGTGCCGGTCGAGGAAGCCGAGGTCTGCGCCCGCCCGCTCGTGGGCTTGCGGCCATTGGGGGGTGGCTGTCAGCGGGCTACCCGGCGCGTCGTCGGAGGCGATGAGCAGCCGCTGCACGGCAGCGATCAGCTGAAGGCTCGGTCCTGGCGCGTCGGATTGGTGACGGCGGATCGCGAGGTGTCGCCAGACGTCGCCTTGCTCGGCGAACTCCAGCCCGGCGGCACGCATGAGGCGGGTAGCCAGTACGACAGAGAGTTCGCGTCGGTGGGCGCCGCCGTCGGTGAGATGGCCGAGGATGTGACGACTGTCGGCGTGGAAGAAAGTATGCGCGACCGTCATGGCCTGGTCGCCGCCGAACGCGTATGCCTCGGGCCGGTAGATGGGCTCGCTGACGCCGCGGATGCGATCGTCACTGGTGAGGTCAGCGAGGAGGGCGTAGACCCTGGCTTGCCGGTCGCCGGGCAGGAGCCGCAACCGCCACGTCTCGGTTTTGCGGATGAACCAGAAGGCGGTGATCACACCGCTGTCCTCGGCGCTGGTTAGTGCGGGTGCGAGCCGGGTTGCGGCGTACTTTTCGGCGGTTTGCCAGTCGGCGAAGGTCAGATTGACCTGCCGCCACCGGCTTACCGAAACCGCCTGGATGGGTGGGGCGATGTCAGAGGCGAGGTCGAGGTCCATGGGGGTCTCCTCGTCTAGTGGATTAGCAGACTGGTTGCCCAGCGGATGTCGGTGGCGGTGGCCACGGTGTGCAGGGTGAGAGCGACTCCGGCGTGGCCGGCGATCAGACCGGATCGCGCCGGGGTGGCGACGGTGGCGTGCTGGATCAGCAGGCGCATCACGTGGGGCATGTGGGTGCGCAGACTGGTGGTGTGGGCGTCAACTGTGGCGTACCAAACCGTTGCGGCGAGTCCTGCCCAGCCGTGGCACAGCGATGGGTCGACAAGTCGGTTGAGCTGAACGGGGTCGGCCAGGCAGCGGGCCAGGGCGCCTTCCGCTGTCTCCTGCCTAACGAGGTCGCCGAGGGCAATCCCAGCGAGCTGTTGCGCGCGGGCTATGCCGGGGGTGCCGTAGCACCAGGACGGCCGCGCCGGTCCGCGTGTCGCAGGCTTGCCAGCGTGCAGCTCGACTGCCGTGATTCTCTCAGGCCACCATGGTCCGGTTGGGCTGGTCTGCCGCCAGTCGTCCAGCCAGGTGTTGATCCGGTCGATTGCTTCGGCTTGTCCCGGCACCAGGATGTTGTGGCGCATGGCGAGCGCCAGGAGCGCCAAGGGGCCGGTGATGCCGTGCGCCATGCCGAAGTTGGCGTGTCCACCTGATGCAGGGCTGTCGGGATCGGGCGGGTCGGCGCTCCACCAGCCTGGCGCGAGCCGTCCGGCCTCGTCGTCGATGTCGACCGGGTCGGTGAGCCGTACCAGGTACGTCAGCACCTGCCGGAGCAGTTGTCCGTCTGGTTCGCGGCGTAGCAGGTGGGCTCCGAGGCCGGTCAGCCCGCGTACGAGGTCGAACTCCGACAGCGTGGGCCGGGCACATACCGCGATGCGCGCCTCCGCAGCAGCCAAACGCCATCTGGTCAGATCCGCGACCGAGTAATCGAGCGCAACGAGGGATGCCGGACGGGCGTGCAGCGCGGCCGTGGTCAGCGCGTGGGTGACTGCCGGCGCACCGAACCACAGTCCAGCTCCGCTGCCGTTGTTCAGGGTGTCAGCGGTCGCGCGTCGCAGCCACTCGTAGGCCGGTTCCCATCCTCCGTGCCCAGTCTGGGCGCGCACGCCGTGCAGGATCGCTACACCGGCAGCACCTCGCGATAGGGATTGGGCGTGCCAGCGGGCACTTCGTGGCCCGTAGTCGTCCGCCGTGAAGTCCGGAGGGGGCGGCTGGGTGAGGGTGTCGGTAATGCACGAGGCCATCGTTTCGGCTGCCCATAGCAGTGGACTCGCGAGGGGCACGGCAGTCATCGGGACGCTCCTGCGGTGCGGACGCGGCTGCGTACGGTCGCCAGCGCGATGTGGCGGGCGAGCCGATGCGTGACCTGCTCGGCACGTTCGTCGGGACCGTGAGCGCGAACGAAGTGCAGGTGCAGCAGCGAGGTGAGCACGGAGGCAGGAGTCAGTGGGCCACGAGAGGCGGACAGTGTGTCGGCGTAGCGGGCTGCGGCCCGGGATCGCTCCTGCCATGCCTGCTGGACCTGTTCCGGCAGGAGGGTCGGGTCAAGGGTGACCGCCTGGCGCAGCAGATACCGGTCGATGGGTGTCGGCGCGGCCTGCTCCGGGTGGGCGACCAGCCACTCGCATGCGTCGTTGCGGCTGCCGAGCATCGCGGCGGCCAGGTCGATCATGCTCGCGGCGGTAAGGGCGTGCCGGTTGACCCGACGCTCGGGGTGCGCGCTGAGCTGCGCCAAGGCTGCGGTGGAGTCGGCGGCGAACAACTCGTGCGCGGCGACCAGCACCTGGCCGTCTCCGTATCGGCCTGACTCGGGATGGTAGGTGTCCAGGCTCAGGTCTCCGGCGAGGCCCTGGCGTCGAAGGGCGTTGGCCCACCGGCCGATCCGTACGGCGGCGTGGCCGTAGTCGTCGGTGTGCAGCCGCAGTCGCAGGTGCGACGTGGGACGCCGGAGGCGAACGAACCACCGCAGCGGCGGCTCGGGCCAGTCGGCGAGCAGCGCTGGCAGCCCTCGGAGTAAGACCAGCTCCATCATTGGCGGCTCGACGGCCAGCGACGCGGACACGATGCCGCCTGCTCCGGGCATGATCGGCGGGGCCGGAACGGGCGGCGGCCCCGAGCCTCGCGCGGAGACGACGGCCGGCGCCACGGCGGGCTCGGCCGTGGAGGCGACCGGTACGACGATCTCGTGAGCACGCCCGGACAGCCACCCGAAGTCCTCAAGGCCCGCCGCCTCTACCACGGTGATCGGTTCAGTACTGGCGTCCAGGTGGGCACGCAACAGGGACCGGTCCATGGCCTGATCGAGGTTGAGCCGGAGCCTCCGATCGCCGCTGCCGACCTGCACCCACCCGGGTAGCCGCAGCCTCGACCGCACTACCTCCCACGCTGCCAACCATTCGCTGTCGCTCGCGTCCGCAGCGGGCAGGCAGGCCGGGTCGACGCGCCACCGCGCGGCCGTGAGCAAAATCCGCCCGTAGCGCAGCGCGGGCCGAAAGGGCAGGCAGGAAGCCGCGCCCCAGTCGAACGGTTTCAGCCGGGCGTCCATCGCTCGGGGCAACTCCAGGAGAAACCGACCGAGCAGCGGCATCGTGTGCAGGGTGGCGGCGTGCGCGACCGTTGGCTCGACCACCCGCCCCCGCGACATCGACACCAACACCAGTCGATCCCGGCCGGCGACCACACCAAGATCACCAATGCTGACGACGTCCCCGGTTGCCGGACGATGCTCAGCCAAGGGAATCAGCCACGGAAGGACCAGCGGGGCATTCAGTACGTTCTGCGCATGCAGACGGTGTGGTGGGAAGCTCAATTGCGCCTGCATGGCCCCATCCACCGCAACGGGTAGCCGCGCGAACTCCTCGCACATCCGCTCCCGCTCGGGAGCGGGCAGCACGTCGAGGAAACGTCCGCTCGTCGCCATCGCCGAACGGCCAACGCCGGTCAGCGCGATCGTGAAGCGCCCTTTCGCCAGTGCGTCCAGCGACGCCGCGCGAATCTCTGCCGTGACATCGACGTGAGGGCTGACGTGGCCCGCTTCAAGCGCAGGGTTGGCCAGGGCCTTCACGGCTGCGTCGTCGAGCTTCACCTCGTGGACACCGTCGATCACTGCCTGCTGGGCCAGTGCCAAGAGCCGTTCGTCACGGCTGGACAACGAGGCTGGGGGTGCTTCGGCCGCGCGGGTGAAATGTTTCGGGTATCCCAGCCCAGTCAGGGGATCGAGCACTTCAGCCAGCGGCACTATCGCTGTCATGCCGTAGCGGTTGACGAACCGGGCACGGTACGTGCGCCACTCCGGCCGACCGCCCGGATGGGACGTCAAGCGTCGCAGCACGCCCACAGCGCTCGCGATCTCGTCAGCAACTTGGCTCGGCAGGGTGACTTGATCCACAAGCCGGAGATCCACCGCGATCGGCTGTGGATCCGCTGCCACCCGACGCATCCGGTCAGCCAGCTCACGGAGACGTGTCGTACCGGCTGCGATGCCACCCAGGTCGATGTACAACGACTCGAGTGCAGCCGCGACGGTCTGCTGTTCCCTGAGGTGGTCATCCTGCACGGTGTCGAGCTGGTCCAGGATGTGTCGCAGCGGGTCCGCGCAGGTCGACGGCGGCCGGAGGCAGGAGATCAGTACGCCGTGGTCGACCAGATCGGCAACCAGCGCGTCCGCGGACCCACGCGGAGTTCGTGGGAACGCGGCGGTCACCTTGTCGACCAACTCCGTCCACGACACCGGCGCGGCGGCTAGCGACCCGGCCAGCCGCACGGCTGCCGTGTTCCTCACCGAGGAGACACCATCTGCTGGTAGCGAGGAATGTGGCCGGCGCCCTACCGCGAGCCGAAGTCCCTGTCCCACCGCCAGGTTGTTTGCCTGCAACCGCAGGTTGCGGCGCACGTGCGGGTCGGCTTCGAGCCGCGCGATCAGAGACGCGAGCCAGCCCGCGTCCGGCCGTACCCGGATGGCCGAGCGCCCTGACGGTACGACCGAGGCAGCCCGGTCGAAGCGCAGCGCGGCGACCCCCGAGAACAACCCAAAGGGCGTTGCCCGCCGCTGAGCACGCACCAGGTACCGCGCCAGTGCCAGAGCCATCCGCCAGCCGCGGCCGGCATCGAGTGTCCCGCCAGCGCACACCGCCTCGACCCGGGAAGCGAACTCAGGACTGGCAGTCCACACGGCTTCGGCCGCGCCGGGGAGCTTCCATGCCTCCCGCAGCCAACCATCAATGCGTGCGGCATCGCCTCGATGCGGCCACGGCAGGCCGCCGCTTCGCCATGAGTGCGCGGCGATGCGGATCGTGGCGGCATCAACCTGCCGGTACAGACTGCTTCTCGCCACCACGATCCACTCCTCACACGGGAACTTGCTCGGTTGCAGGGGGTCGCCGGTTCCGGTGAACGTTCGGGTCGCTCACCGGAACCGGCAAGGACAAGCGACTAGCAGTCGCCGTTCTTCTGGGTGTCGCAGCCGTCGTCCGTGTCGGCCAACAGTGCAGCGGCGACGGGACCCTCCGTGACGATCTGGACGTCCAGCTGGAACGGGTCGTCGCTGGCGGCGAGCAGGTCGTTCATGGTTCCTCCTAGGGAGTTGGGATGATGGGTGGGCAGGTAGCCCCCGCAGCTACCGGCACGGACTTTGCGGAGCGTCAGGCCGGGGGCGGCAGGGGAACGGGGGCACCCCTGCCGCCGGCCGGGACCGGCCACCGCGCCTTTCTCGATGAGCGGCGGCCGGTCGAGTAGTCGTCGCACGGCGACTACCCGGGTCGGAAATAGCTGGTTGTAGGTGGCGGCCTGCCGGTGGCCCAAGTTCTTGACGTAGGAGATCGGGTTGATTTCCGTCGTGTCTGCCACAGACTCAGCCGGACGGATCGCACCCTGCCCGCGCCCCGTGCGGCGCATGTCATTCGGTTGCCTTGCGGGCGTGGATAGCCCTGCCCTCGTAGGAGCCCAGGAGAACGTTTGGGTCGGCCATGAGCGTGACGAACCGGTCGAGGTCGGCATCGGTGACTTCGGGTGTGGTCAGGACGGGACGGAGGTCGTCGACCACGTTGGCGAGTAGCTGGCACCCGGGACCGCCTCCGGTCCAGGTCTCGGTGGACGCGTGGGTACAGACCTGCGCCATGCCCTTGACGACGAGCAGGGCGAGGGTGTCCGCCGTCCAGGTGCCGGCACCGTCGAGTCCGGCGATGGTGCGGTAGACGCGTCGCATGACGGTGCGGATCAGCCACACGTCGCCGTCGGTTGCCCAGAAGACTCGTGGCGGGGTGTCGGTGACGTCGGCCAGGACGAGCCAGCCACCGGGACGCAGCCGGGCGATCATCTGCTCCAGCGCCTCTGCGGGGTGTGGCAGCTCGCCGTGCAGCCACCGGGCCACGACGACATCGAAGCTGTCGGGCTCGCCCGGAAGGTCGTCACCGTTCAGGTCCCGCTGATAAACGTCAATGACACCTGTTGGGTTGAGATAGGTGGTGTCCTTGTCGACCGCCGTGACCCTGCCGCGAGGGCCGACGAGGCGAGCCAGGTCGGCGGTGACCTCACCGCCGCCCGCGCCGATCTCCAGGACGCGCTGGCCGGGTTGAATATCGAGCCGGTTCAGCTGCTGCCGGATGATCGGGTCGAGCAGTTCACGCAGCGGGGCAGGGCGCAGTTGGCCGCTGTGGGTGGTCGTCATTGCGGTGCTCCTAACACGATTCGTGTGTTGTGGTCTGGTGGTGCGGTCGCTGCCGGGGGCGCGGGATCGGCCTCGGTGGCGCGATGGCAGTGAGGTCGGCGACGAAGGCGTCAACCTGGCCATGAGTGACGCCGGGCATGCAGATGAGGTGGCTGGTGGCTCCGTCGGTGGCGAGTAGCCACTTCTTGCGCACCTGCTCGGGCGGGGTGGGCAGGACGACGGTGAAGGCGTGCGGGTGCCGCCAGGCCGGCCAGCCGGCGGCGTTCAGTTGATCGACGGCGTAAGCCGCGAGGCGGCGGGCTTGGGTCGCCCGCCAGCGGTGCGCTTCGTGGCCGTGGGTGGCGATGGCGTGCCAGAGCAGGGCGGCGGCCAGGCCGCAGCGGGAGCCGGTGATGGTGGTGTCGAGGGCGGCGGTGTAGGCGATGTGGCTCAACGTGTGGCGGGCGTGATCACGGATGAGGACGACCCCGCAGGGCGTTGGCACGCCCAGGAATTTGTGGCCGCTGATGGCGATGCTGCTGATGCCGCTGTCGTCATCGAGTCGTAGCCGGCCGTCGAGTGCGAGGGGGATGCCGGACAGGGCCGCGTCGACGTGGAGGTGTCCGGTTACCTGGTGCGCGTCGAGGACGGCGCCGATTGAGGTGGTGTCGTCGACGGCTTCGGTCAGGGTCGTGCCAGCGGTGGCCACTACGATCGCGGGCCAGCGTCGGCGGCGGCTGACCTGGGCGGCGAGGTGTGCGTAGTCCATCTCCCCGCCCGTGTCGGCGTTGACCAGTACGCCGCGCGCCCCGAGCATCCGGGCGATCTTGGGTATGGAGTAGTGGGCGGCGGTCGAGTAGTAGATGCGGGCGGTGGGGTGGCGGTGGTGGGCGGTGTGCAGGGCGGACAGGTTGCCTTCGGTGCCGCCGGTGGTGACGTAGCCCCACCGGTCGTCTCGCGGCATGGCGAGGGTGTCGGCGACCCAGGCGATGACGGCCCGTTCCAGCACGCGGGTGTGGGCGACTCCGCCAAGGTCTGCGGGGTCACCGATGTTGTTCCACAGCCGGTTGCCGAGGCGGGTCATGACCTCGGCGTAGTCGAGGTCCACGGCGCCGGGAAACCCGATGCTCGTCGCGGCGGCGGCATCGGCCTCCTGGATCAGGTGGTCGAGCACGGCCGTGACGTCAATCGGCGCGCGGCTGAGGTCCGCGGCGTCAGCGAGGCTGAGGCTCTGATGACCGGTCACGCCCGCCGCCCCGAGAGCAGGTGCGCGGTGAGGGTGTGGTGCAGCGCGGTGAGCTGCCGCCAGATGTCGCGGGTCTCGTCGTCGCCCTGCTTGGTGAGATGTTCGTACGGGTTGTGGAACGTGATTCGATTGGGGTCGAGGGTTTTGTTGCAGCGCACGCCGTCGTCGCCGAGGCGGGCCTGCGGGTCGCGGTCGATGTGCAGGGCGGTGCCGTCGGTCAACAGGACATAGCACTGACCCTTGAGGTTGAACGCCGACATGTAGCGGCCCGCAGCGGCGGCGTCGCGCAATGTCCGGGCGACTTGGTACCAGCGGCCCTGGTCCGAATCGAGGGTGCTGACACCCACGCCGACGTACCACGCAGCTGAAGGCAGGGTCATGTCTCCGCCGTTGACCATGGAACCCTCTGGACCGAGGGGACTCCACCGGCGTCCGATGGAGGCGATGTTGTCCGCGGCGACCTCGGTCATATCCGCGAGCAGTTGCGGCAAGACATCGGAGTCCGTCGACTGTGGCCAGGTGCGGTGGGCGGTGTGCAGCCGGTAGCCGTGGGGCTCGTTGGGGGCGTCGGAGGCGAAGAACAGCATCAGCGCGTGAGGGCCGACCGCGCTGCGCCCCCCGAATGCCTGGTCGGCTTCAATAAGGTGGCCGGTGTTCAGCCGCTTGGACCGGTAGACGACCTGTCGGCGCAGGTCCGCCCACCGCAGGTCAGCCGGCACGTCGCCGTCGGCGGAGCGTTGGTCATAGCTGGACGGGCCCGGGGGTGGGTTCGAGGGAACGGCGGAGTCGGGTGGCCGCTGGTAGCCGGTGGGGACAGGTGCCGCGCCGTAGCCGGGCGGCGGCACCCCGACCGCAGGCTCAGGGTGACTGGCAGGTGGTGCTGCCGGCGGGTAGCCCGCTCGCCAGCGCGGGTCCAGGGGATCGACGCCGTACCTCCCACCAGGTGACGTAGCCGCGTGAGTCCTCATCATCGCCCTCCTCAGATCGAGAGGTTCATGGCGTCGGGAACGGCATGTTTCTTTGGTGTGCCACGGCCGATGCCGGCGTAGACCTCCGGGCGGGCCTGCCGCAGATGCCCGGCCCACACTCCGCCCCCGACAGCGACGGCAAGGAGGATCACGGGCAGCAGGAACGGTTTCAGCGATCCGGGCGCGGCACCGAGCAGAGACCCGGCGTTGCCGACCATCAGGGCGAGCACCACTGACCCGCCGAGCACGCCCAGGGCGGGCGCGAGCCGCCACTCCCACGCGCCGGCCTGCGGGCCACGCACGCTTGCCGGTGCCGTCATCGCGGCCACCGACGCGGCCAGCAACAGACACAGCAGGCCCATCGCCCCCAACGCCGACAACCACGTGAACATCACCGCCACCGGGTCAGCGCTGCTGACCGCGAACACCCCCACCACCACCACCGCGACAGCCGTCTGCATCAACGACCCACCACGCGGCGCACTGACCCGCGTCGCGCTACTGCTCCGGGCAAGACCCGCCGGCAGCACCCTCTCCCGGGCCATGGCGAACACATACCGGGCGAGCACCGCATGGAACGCCAGCATCGACGTGACGATCGCGAAGATCAGCACCACGCTCGCGAGGGCCACCCACCAGCTGCCCAGGCGCGCCAGGACCGAGAACGGCAACCCAGACGCCGGATCAGCGGCCACCTCCCCAACGACGTCCGGGCCGACCGCCACCCCCATCGCGAACGCGGCAACGGCATACACCCCGCCGAGAACGAGTGCCCCGCCGACGGTGGCTCGGCCAACCGACCTGCGGTCGACGGCTTCCTCAACGAGCGACCCCGGCGCGTCGAAGCCCATCACTGCGGCTACGCCGAAGGCGACCGCACCGCCGATGCCGCTGACCGCCAAACCCGAGGCGTAAAAGCCGTCCCACGACACCGCCCCGTCCGCCGCCTGTCCCACCCCGGCGAGGACGAACGCCGCGACGATCAGCAACGACACGGCCAGCACGACGGCCAAGACCCGGGTCGACATCATGATCGCCCGCACACCGAGCACTCCGACGACGACCAGGGCGAGGCCCGCCCATACCCACCATGTGCCGCCGAGTTGGGCTGCCATCGTCGCCCCGAAGAGCCCGTACAGGCTGATCTGGATCGCGTTGTAGGCCACCAGCGCGACCATGCCGGCAGCGACACCCCAACTCCGGCCCAACCCGTGCGCGAGGATCGCGTAGTAGGCCGCCGGGTGCCCGAGCTGGCGGGCCATCGCCGCGTACCCCACCGCCAGCAGCGCGACCGTGCCCGCCACGACCACGAAGGTCAGAGGAAGAGCCGTCACCTGCGTCGTCTTGTACGTCTCGACGATGCCTCCGGTGAGCACCACCATGGGCGCCGACGCCGCCGCTCCAAACACCCACAACCCGAACGGCGTCAGCGTCCGCCGTGCGAGCCCCACCTGCACCTGCGCCGACTTCACCGCTGCCCCCGCTGCGGCGAGTCCGGGCACCCCGACCTACGGCAGCCATCCACCGGATGCGCGTCCACATCAGCGGCGTTGGCGGGCACGAGGTAGACCACCGTCGGCCGTACCGGGCCGCCGCGCCAGAAGCTCCGGTCGCGGTGAAGCCGGCGAATCGCGGTGTCGGTATTGGGCGTGAACCCGAACAAGTCGTGAGCCCCGTCGGGCCACTCGCGCCGGATCGCATACCCCCACGCGTACTCCGACGACGTCACGTCGCCTGCGAGCGTGAGATCGCTACCGGTGCCGCCAGTCGCGATCCGTGCTGGCAACCTCAACCAGCGCCCCAAGGCGGGACTGCACGGTCGCAGTGCGGTGGTGGGCTGAGCGGCTCCGGTCAGCAAGAGGAGTGCCTTCCTTCGGTATGAGAGTGTGATGAACTGCCCCGCTGGCCGAGACGTCGCCGCCAGCAGGTGATGAATTCGGTGCGTTACTGGGTGGTCAGGGAGAACGCGACGGTGCCGCCGGGATGACGCGGCTAAGAAAGGAGTCGCGGTGCGGTCCAGGCGGACTCGTCGCGGCAGCCCACCGCCAGCCGATCCGCAGGGCTGCTCGTCGCAAGGGTCAGGGCGCCACATCCGCCACAGAGCCGGACCTCCTGGCGCGAGCAAGACCGGCGAGCGCGGCTGAAAATCGACTCGCGCGAGCAGTCCGTCTCCGGGCTGGTCGCCGCTGTACTCCGCACACGACGGCAACCCCGCAAGGTCCAGGGTCTGGTGATGGGCGGCCAGCAACGCCTGCGCGGCGTCCCCGTGCCCGGGACGGACCGCGACCTGAGCGAGCTGGTGATGAGGACGGTGGGGACGCAGCCCATCGACACAGGCGTGCAGCAGCGCGAACCGGGCCGCGTGCAGGCCGAGGAGCCTGTGCAGGTCGTACATCCATGCGGCAGCCGGCGGGGGTGGCTCCAACCGCGCGAACCACATCGCCACCGCCGCGCGATCGTCGGTCGTATCGACTCGACCGCGCTCCAGCCCTTGCAACAGCACAAGCCGTGCCCAGCGACGCAGAACGACTACGCGCTTGGCCACATCAGGAACCAGCCAAACACCTAAGGGCTGGGCCATCAGCGTGTCAGCCATGACCGAGGACAAAGCGTCAACGTCCTCGCCAGTCGCGCGACGGACCGCCGTCTCCACCAAGCTCATGGCGCATCCCCACCGAATTGGCCGAGCGAGCTACCGTCGCCGGCCGCCTCCAGCACGGTGCCCAGGTGGGCCGCGTGCTCTGAGCGTTGGCGAGACACCCACAGCGCTGAATCGAGCGCGCGATGAAAAGTCGCAGCGAGATGCAGGCTGTCTGCAGCGACCCCCGCGAGGGGCAGCTGCTTCCGTGCGGACTCGATCAACCGCGGTGAGCCGCAGACATAGAACGCCTGCCCCGGCCGATAGTGATCCAGGGCCACGCTGAGCAGATCGCCCTGCGCAGCCGGCTCCACATCACAGTCGTTCGAAAACGCCAACACCACAGTGAGCCGGTCACCACACGCCTGCTGAAGCTTGTCCAAGGCCACCGCGTCGTAAAGGTCCAAGAGCGTCCGCGCGCCCACCACCAACGTCACCCGCCGCCCGCCCGGCGACGCGGCAACTTGCTCAACCAGCGCCCGCAGCGGCGCAAGACCAGTACCCCCGGCCACCATCAGCAGATCGGTCTCACCAGCGGCCTCCAGCGACAACCCGACATCGGAAGCCGGCCCCAGCCACAACAGCTCCCCCGGAGCCACCCGCTCGACCAGAACAGGCGAAACCACACCCTCCGGCACGGCACGAACGTGGAACTCCACCCGCCCATCCGGGCGCGGAACGCTCGCCGGCGAATACCACCGCCACAGCCCCGGCAACCGAGGCGTACACACCGGCATCGCCTGACCAGGCGAATACCGAAGCCTCCGCATCGGCCGAACAGTCAACACCGCGACACCATCAGAGGCCGCTTCACACGCCTCCACCACGCCGAACGTCACATGCGGGCCATCACCCAACGCCCCCGCCGCCCGCTCCGCGAGCCGAAGCGCCCGACGACACCCCACCTCCCACTGACCCGCCAGCTCGGGCTCCCAACCCTCGCCCACGAACCGGCGCACCGTATCGACCAACGCCGCCGCGACGGCCGTACCGTGATACGGCTGAAGATCAAAACGCCGGTACATCCGACCCAAAACCGCCAACGCCGCGCGCCGACCGGCCGGATCACCCCGACCCGCGACTAACTGCCCAAGCGTCGAGAAGAACACCGCCGCGAACTGGTGCGGGAGTAGCCGCACACTGCGGTCCTCCATGAACGACCAGAAGTGGTCGGCGGCTCGGCCATGCGTGGAGAGGGCGACCGCCAGCGAGAGCCCCAGGTCAGCCATCGCGCCGGCTGGTCCTGGGTGGGCGGCCAACGCTAAGCACCACCCGCCTGGGCTTCGGATCTTCCGCACACGTCTTTACCCGTGCCTCGATAGCCCTATTCCGCGTCACGTTGCTGCCTACGGGATCGAACGACCTATCGTCGGCCGGAACAAACCACTTTCTCCGGTGCATCTTTAAGCCACCCCTCTCTCGGCCCCAACTTGACTCCTCCATGCAGGAGGCTCGCCAGCGCCTCTAGGGCGGACCTCCCCTGCTCACCGCCGAGCCGGGCGACCTGGGTTCTGCGCGGTCCAATCACCGACAGCGACCGGTCGACACCGAAACGGATTGGCCCGTTCAGGAAAGCCGAACGACCAGAGCAAATCGACGCCTAGCTTGTTGTCTCGCTGTTGTCTCATGACGAATCTGAGCAGTTTCCGCAGCTGAGAGCGCGTTTCTTTGACCGCATCGGACTAGAGTGACGGCGACGATCGGGAGGCAGGATGACGCGGACACCATCGCCACGGAGTCAGCTCTTGGTGCATCCGTTGAGCTACGTTCGAGAACAGCGAAGCTGGACGCAACAAGATCTCGTCGATGTCATCGCGCGCCGTCTAAACACTGCAGCCCGGCGCGAGAAGGCTTGGCGCTGGGAGCGATGGGGCGTGGTGCCGGATGAGGATTCACAGGTCGCATTGGCCGACGAACTCGGCGTCGATAGGCAAACAGTTAGGGCGCTCGGGTGGCCCCACTGGCTCCCTACCGGTCCCGCGATCAGCACGTCAGCGCCCTGGACCGTCAACGGAGCAGTCGCCTTGCTTGACGACACTGCAGGACCAGCAGTGCTAGATCGCCGAGGGTTTCTGATCATGCAGGCCGGGTTAGCCGCTGCGATAGCCGAACGGTGGCTCGCAACCGAGCCTCCGATGATCAACGCAGCGCTTGAGGGAGGCCGCGTCGACACAGACCTCCTAGATTGCTTTGAACAGCGACTGCCGGCCCTGCGCCGCATGGATGCCAGCCTCGGCGGCGGGAGCGTGCGGTCACTGGTTGACGCTGAGCTTCGGCTGGTAACGGATCTCCTGCGCCACAGCAGTTACTCGGAGGTTGCCGGCAATCGCCTGCTGGTTGTCGCCGCCGAGTTGGGGCGGATCGCTGGTTGGGCTAGTTTCGATGCAGGATTCCACGCGGCGGCCGAGCGCTACTGGTTTGCGGCCCTCCACGCTGCCCACTCCGCAGCCGACCGAGCGGCAGGCGCGAACATCCTGAAGTGCATGAGCCTTCAGCGGGTCGACACGGAACGCCCCACCGAGGCCCTCCGTTTGGCCGATGCTGCGCGAGCTGGGGCGAAGGACGCGCCCGCCCGCGTGCGAGCGATGCTCACTACCCGTTTGGCTCGTACACACGCAGTGCTTGGTGAATCGGTAGCGTGCGAGCGCCGACTCGCAGAGGCTGACACAGAAATGTCACGCGCTGATGATGAAGCAAGCCCAGCCTGGGCCAGCTACTTTGATCATGCGGAATACGCCGCCCAGGTTGCGGCCTGCTACCTACTCCTGCAGCGCCACCATGCCAGTGACTACTGGCTTCAGCAGACCCTCGCACTCCAACCGGCCGAGCGCAGCCGGGACCGCGCAACCTATCTGATCTGGCGCGCTGATTCCGTACTGAATCTCGGAGATGTCGAGCAAGCGTGCGGCCTCGTTGCCCAGGCTGCTCCAGATGTCGTCGCCACCCGATCCGTGCGCAACCATCGCCGCTTGCTGGACATCCATGGTCGCCTCATGGCGCATCGACACCCCGCCGCAGGGGCGTTGGATGAACGCGTGCGTAGTCTGCTGACATGAGCGAGGCCAATAGGGTCGCAGTTGTCACCGGCTCCAATCGCGGACTCGGCAAAGCCATCGCCCGCGGCTTAGCCGAGACCGGCGCCCACGTGGTCGTCACCGCCCGCACCGAGGAAGCCGCACATCGGGCCGCCGATGAGCTACTCGCGGATGAACTCTCCGCCTCCGGCCAGCAACTAGATATCGCCGATCCGGCAAGCGTCGCTCGTGCCATGGCAGACGTGGGCTACCAGTACGGCCGGCTAGACATCCTCGTCAACAACGCCGGCATCGCCATCGACCGAGGCCAGGCAGCGGCCAGCGCCGACATCGAGAAGGTGCGAGCCACCCTGGACACCAACATCACGGGGACCTGGCGCTGCTGTACCGCTGCCATCCCTGAGATGAAGAAGAACGGGTACGGCCGGATCGTCAATGTCACCAGCCACATGGGCACCTTCGGCGAGATGGGAACCGGAAGTGTCTCCTACCGAGTGTCCAAGGCTGGGGTGAACGCACTAACCTGCATCCTCGCAGCTGAGCTCAAGGACGACGGCATCTTGGTGAACGCGGCGTCCCCGGGAAAGGTCGACACTCGCCTGGCCTACGGAAAGGCGAACTCCACGCCCGACGAAGCTGCGGACACGTTCGTATGGCTTGCCACACTGCCGTCAGACGGCCCGACCGGGGAACTTTTTTACCAGCGACGGCGACTCGACTGGTAGCGGCACCGCCAGGTAGGCGGTGCCGCACTGAGCTACCTCTGCGTGATCAACACATGACGTGAATGAGATTGCCTATGAGCCGAGCGCAGGTGCCAGAAGAACTGATGCTAGAGGCTCGTTAGGCATCGCTTTAGCATGCCGTGCTTGACTTCCGGCTGACTTGCGGGCTCGGATGGCTGCCACGCGCACCGCTTGCTCGTTCGCGTGGCCAGGGTGCAGCATCCGAAGATGGCAGACGCCTTCGGCATAATCGCCGCCCTCGCTGCCTGGTCCCCGTGGACGCCCTTCGAACTAGCGATTCAGCAGGCGCCACGGTTGCCCGGCGTCTACCTGGCACGCCAGACGGCCACCGGACCGCTCGCCTATGTCGAGATGGCTGGCGAGCGCCGGGGCAAGGGGATCCAGGGCCGTCTCACGGTCTACCACCGCGGCAAGGCGGCCGTTAGCGGACTCGGCGAGGCAGCCCTCGACCGCGCTCTCGCTGACGTCGAGTGGCTACGTGAGCGAGTGGCTGAGGTAGAGGCAGGGCACCCACGTAGGGCGACCGCCTGGGCTCAAGAGGCCATCCATCACGCAGACCTTCACATCAGCTGGGTCTCAACGCCTGACAGAGATACCGCCGTCACCCTCGAACGCCGGACCCTCGCGGCCCTCGCCAGCGCCTCGCTCTGGAATCGCAGCCGGTGACTCACACCGAATTGGGCTTGAGCACACCCTTACTAGCTCTGCGCGCCCCGTCCAAGCTCGTCCGAGGACCGGCTGCAAGCTCGGAGCTTGTCCTGCCCGGACTCGTCAGCATCCTGGCGTCCGGCGCGGTTGCTGTCAGCAGCCGTCTCGAAGGCGACCGAGCCGACCCCCGCCGTGGGGATGCGGTCTCGCGCTGTCGACCGCTGCCAACTGGCGGTGGCACGCGTCAACGAGCAGGTGCTGGCCCTCGTCGCTTGCCATTCGAGGCCGACCAGTGCCGGCGCTCGAGCTGCCTCTTTGCTGCCTCGCTGCCTGAAGCTCGCTTACAGGTCCGTTGCAAATCGTCCGGTTGCCCACGCGCGTTAACGTGTCCCGTGATCGTATGGCTCAACGGCACCCACGGCGCGGGCAAGACGACGACCAGCTCGCTCGTGCAGCAACTGATCCCGGATTCAAGGGTGTTCGACGCCGAGAAGGTCGGCGAGACGCTCATGGACATCACGCCGGGGCTGCCAGAGACGGACAACTTCCAGCACTGGCCGCCGTGGCGGCAGCTCGTCGTCGACACCGCCCGCCGCGTGCTCGACTACACGGGCGGCACCTTGGTAATACCCATGACTGTCCTGGTCGAGCAGTACTGGCGCGAAATCAGTACGGGCCTCGCCCAACACGCCATCCCGGTAAGGCACTTTGTCCTCCACGCTGATCAAGACACCCTTCGCAGACGTATCGAGGGAGAACACCCCGTTCCGTCGCCGTTCCGTCTCAGGTACCTCGTGCCTTACGACGAGGCGGCCCGCACGTGGCTGCATGCCGAGGCCGAGGTCGTCGACACCACGCACCTGACTCCCGCCCAAGCCGCCATGCAGATCGTCCTACGAGCTACCGGGGGAAGCCCAGGGGCCTAAGGTCAGCGTGGGAATCGCGTTGACCTACACCGTGGGTAGCCGGATTGCATAGTCAGCGAGCACGGAGCGTTCAGGCGGCGGTGCCGGACGCGCCTTTGTAGGCCGGTGTTAACCGCTGCATCGGGCACGGTGCGAGCAGCCCCGGTCAGAGCCAGGCCCCGCCGATCTCTGTGATACCGACGACGAGCAACCTGGCTTGCGCGTCAGGCAACCAGCTGCTCGCCTGGCAACTCGCCTCCTTCAGCTCCTCCACCGTCACCCTGACGCCTTGGCCCCAACCTGCCGGCCAGAGTTCGAAGCGGCGCACTTCGACCAGGCCGCCACGCACTAGTGACATGATCGCTTTCGCGAGGTCTGGTACGGCCTCCTCAAGGCGTCGGGACCGATTCCCGTTGTCCATCCAGGTCGCAAGGATCTCGGGTAGCGTGGCGCAGCCATCGGAGTCATGGAGTACGAAGTACTCCGCTGGTGTCAGTCCCTGGATGCCGGTCACAGACGAATTCTCGCAGGCGGTGCGGGCAGTGCCGATTCTTATATGCAGCGGTTGGTTCCAGTGTGCGGGCGAGCTCGTCGCGTTTTCCCCGCCGCCGCAGAGGTTGACGGGGTGCCAGGGCGGGCACACGCACACAGTCTGATGTGCCGCTACGAGCAACTCACCATCTGTACGGTCGCCGATATCGCAGCGCTCTGTCCTCACGGATCGTCTTCATGGGCCGGGCTGGCTGGCTGGTTCTATGGGCCTAGAGATCGTCGGGCCACCAGTGCGGATCGAGGCTCTTGCCGTGGCCCCGATGGCAGGTTCCGTAGCCAGTGCTGGAGACGTTCCAATGGTGATAGCAAAACGGGGCCGTCCCATTGACCGCAGAATCCGGCATCGTCGTAGAAGCCTGCGCCGGTAACGGCGGCGTACAGATACGGCTGGGTAAAGGCGACGGCGATCCGATCCGCATGGGCCAGATCCACCGATCGACCGAGTCCGTTGCCCGCCTCGATCCCAGAGAACAGCAGCCACCACTGCTGGCCTCCGTCGCGCTGTCGCGCGGCGTTGTAGGCGTCGCGCTGCGCCGGTGACCAGCGCGGCCAGTCTGCGGGCTGAGTACCGGGTGCGACGAGTTCGATGTGTGCTGCCGGCCGACCACACACCGCTCACGGTGGCTCTGCTACGAAGGCCTCGGGCATGACCCATCTTCTCCTGCCTATTAGTGGATGGCCCACAGTCTCGGACGAGCAGGCGTCGATGTCGGCGGCGGGACGGACGAAGCCGCTCCACCGCCGACATCGCCATCTACTTACGATCTTGGGGCTTGGGATGGTGGCTGCTGAGCATGCGTACGGTGGTGCTCAACTTGATCGGCGCATCGTCGGGACCCCTGAGGAAGGGGTGGATGTAGACGGGGCGGCGCAGCGATCGGCCAGGGCCGTGGGCTTGGTTGCGCCAATGTCCGGAGACCCAGGATCGACTGGCCTGAGGGTCCCCAGGGTTGCCTGGCATCTTCTCGGCGTCCGGCCTTGGACTGGTGCGGCGGCCGCGTATCCGCACGATGCGCACCTCGGGTAGGGGCCGATTGGTGCGGGCGTAGGTCTTGGCGACGGATCTGTCGACTCGTGCCGCGGTGACGTCTGCAGCTTGCTGGGCGATTAGCAGCCACGTCGCGACCAGCGCTGCCGCCGGATGGTCACCGGGTGTCGAATGCTGTTCGGGGAGGTGGGTTGCGCTCGTCGGTGCGAGCCAGCCGACCTGTTCGCGTAGCCGTTGCAGCGGTTTGCCGTGCAGTCCGCCGCCGATGGTGCGGTAGAGGATTGTTGTCCGGCCGTGGGTGGTGGTGGTCCAGGATGCGGCAGTGAGTTGGCGGTGTGTCACTGGCCGGGGCCAGATGAGCATTCCGTCGGCCGAGGGGATGAGGTCGCGGCTGATGCGTACGTCGGGTAGCTGTACTGCGGCGTGTTCAGCCAGGTCGGTGAAATCGTTGTCGATCCAGTACAGGTGTGATCGTTCGAGGCCGGCGGCTATCTGCTGACGTGTGTCGGTGATTCCGAGCGTGGCGGGCAGGTTGTCGGTACCTCGGTAGAAGCGGGTGAGCCGGTCACGGACCTTGGGCAGCTCTACGGCGGCGATGGTTGTTGCCGGCCAGGTGGTCGTCGTGATGAGCGTTCGGCCGGGGAGTCGGGCGTTGAGGAATGCGAGGTGAAGTTCCTCGATTCGCTGTCGCGCCTGTGGCTGGTGGGTGAGGCCGAGTTCCCGTACCGCACGGTCGATGACTTTGTCGTTGCGACCCTCGTCAATGTGGGTTTGGCAGGCCGCGCATGCTGCCCAGGAGTCGCCGAAGTCTTGGACCAGTCCTGCAGTGGGGCCGATGGCGATGGCGGTCGCCTCGCCGCCTTGCAGCGTCCAGATGGGGTACGGGTCGCCGCAGAAGTCGCAGCTGCGGCGCACGGTATCGAGGCGGCTGACCGGGACGGGCGCTGGTTCGTGTCCGTCGGTGGCGAGGTGGGTCGGGTGCACGTAGGTGGGTGGCATGCCGAGGGTGTTCAGCGGCGAAAGGCAGATCTGGCAGGCCATCTCTTCGTGCGGGGCGGTCATGCCGTGGCCCCGTCGGTCGGCTGGTGCCGGTCGCGCAGGCGCGGTCCGCGACGGTGCTGCACGGGCGGCATCGTCATGCCCGGCTGGTAGATCGCGTGCCGGTTCCGGCCGTTCTGCTTGGCGTGATACATGGCGATGTCGGCGCGGTGCAGGGCCACTTCGGTGAAGGGGTCGCTGGTGTCGACGAGCGCCAGGCCCATGCTGGAGGTGATGGTGACCGTGGCGAAGCGGCCGTCTGCGGGAAGCGCGACGGGTTGGGCGATGATCGTGGCGATGGTGTCGGCGACGCGGTCCAAGTCGTCGGCGCGGGCCGGCAGGAGCAGGGCGTATTCGTCGCCGGCGAGCCGCGCGGCGGCGCCTCCGTAAAGAGCGGCGATGTCACTGATGCGGTCGGCGACTTGGATGAGGAGGTCGTCTCCGCGGCCGTGGCCGTGGGTGTCGTTGACGCGTTTGAAGTCGTCGAGATCGATCAGGGCGACGATCATGGGCCGTGCGGGGCCGGTTTCGGCGAGGGTCGCGTGTGCGGCTTGCAGGCCAGCGCGGTTGAGCATTCCGGTCAGCGGGTCGTGGAGCATCGACCAGGTGGCGTCGGCGAGTTGGGTGCGGAGGCTGCGGATCGTCGGCCAGGCGGTGAGCCTGCCGAGAGCGAGCGCCACCACCGCGGTGGCGATCATGATCAGTGGTAGGGACACTGGGTTCCTCCTTCAATGGAGAACCCGGGACGCGGTCGTTTCCAGGCGGCGCGTCCCGGGTCCTGATACGACGGCGGCCCGCCTCTGGGCGGGCCGGGTTACGGGTTCGTGCCGCTCGGGCTCACGGCATCGTTGATGACGGCCACCTCCCGAGAAGGCGCCATCGGGGCGGTTCAGTCAGCAGCGCTCGTGTTGGCGCGTGCCTGCGAGTTGGTTGCGGCCGTTGACGCGCAATGCGACGTCTCAAGTAGTTGGGAGTTGGTGTCAGCGACGCACCGGGTGGGCGGCCTGGTCGGCGCGGAGTTTGGCGGGTAGGTCGGCTGGTATGTCGGCGTAGGGCGCGACGGCTATAAGCACCTCGGCCGGGTCGAGAATCGTCTCGATCCGGCCGAGTTGGATGGTGTCGGGCTGGTGGTGGGGTTCGGTGACCGGGTCCCAGGTGAAGTCGACGACGGTGGCGACGTACGTGCGGTGGGGGTTCCAGCCGACCTGGATGGTGTACCGCTCGAACCCGGGCTTGGGTGTGAGGGTGTACAGGCTCATCAGTTCCTTTCCTGGGGTTACGGCCCATGCCCGGCGCGCCCTGTGTCCGAAGCAGGTCCTGCGGCGGTGGGCCGCTGACGTGGGCGGATGCGCCGGGCGGTGCGTTGCGTCGTGGCTCACTCCCCCGCCGTGGCCGACACTGTCGGGCGCCGGCGGGGTCTGCTCCGCGGCAGTCGAGGAGGGTGCAGCGTGTGTTGCTGCGCCCCCGGCCCGAAGGGCGAATGGGGTGCCGGCGACAGGTGCGCCGATGCTCATTGCGGCAGGCGGCGAGAGCGTTCCTCCGCCACTTCGATGATCTTGTCGCGTCGCGCGGCGGACAGGTCGACGAGCAGGTCGACGTAGTGCTGCTCTTGTGCGGTGAGTGGGTCGGCGAACGCCGCCTTGTAGGCCACGCGCGCGGCCTCGTGTGCGGCCTCGATCGGGCCGCTGTGGTCGTAGGCGGAGGCGACCTGGCGAAGTTGCGCGGCTGCCGTGAGCGGGTCTCGGGACAGCGTGGTGTCGTAGAGGCGGAAGTTCGCTGGAAGGTTGGCCGCGGTGATCGCGGCGATCAGGCACAGGTTTGCTTGGACGTCGTAGGCGAATGCCTCGTTGCGGGTGGGCGTTTCTCCGCGGGCGCGCAGGGCGGCGCGGTTGGCGTGCCAGCGCAGTCGGGCTTCTTCGGCGGTGCGGGCGAGTGACAGCAGGATGCTGCGAATGGGATCCACCGTGTTACTCCTGTTCGGTACGGGTGTTCGGGTTCGAAGGGCTGAGTTGGGTGCTGGTGGTCGCCTGCTCGTAGACGGAGGGCGGCAGACCGGCGTGCAGGGCCTGCAGGAGCAGGTCGGCGAGCTGGTAGTCGGGGTCGATCTGCAGGGCACGTTCGACGGCCATGAGGGCTAGCACGCCGTCGCCGCAGCGCCATGCGGTGAGCGCGAGGACGGTCGCGGGCGCCGGTACGAGCGCCTCGTCGGCGCGGCGGGTGACCTCGGCCCAGAAGGTGACGTGCTGGTCGTGCGGTTGAGTGAGATCGACGGCGAGGTCTCGCACGGGCCGGTGTGTCATCAGCACGGTCAGCCAGGCCACGTCGTTGTCGGAGAGACCCCTGCCGTCGTCGTGCTGTCGTAAGGCGCCGCGGACCGCATGCAGGCCGGCCTCGTACACCGCGGCGCTGCCGCTGCTCTCCAAGGCCGTCATGCGGGCGGTCGCCTCCGCCGTAGCGTGTCGGATGCCGTCGCCGGTGCTGTCGACTGTGGTGAAGCGGCTGGCCACTGCCGCCCGGTCCGGCCTCGCGACGAGCCCGGCGACGGTCGCGTGCACGGCCAAGAGCGAGGTCGTGGGTTCGACGGGGGTTCCCTGCGGTGGGCAGCAGCCGGGATCGCCGCAGGTGAGGCTGAAGACGCGGCTCTCGGTGACCCGCAGCAGTTCCCGCACGGTCAGGCCGGCGGCGGCGAACGCGTCGCCGACGCCACGCAGTGCCGGGTCGATGTGTCCCTCGGCGCCGTAGCCGACGATAACGAGGTCGGTGATCGGCTGCTGCCGCTGCACCACCGGGACGAGGTGAGCGGCGAGGTCGCGCAGGTGATGTGCGGAGGATCCGAGGGCTGGGAGGTCGCCTCGGGCGGCGAACACGATGCGCCGGTCTCGGCAGGCGATCACGACGATGCTGCCGTCGCCGGGATGAAAGCCGATGAGATACGGCACTGCGGTCGCTAGGTCAGCTGAGGATCGAACCGTCAGTTTGTTGTCGGGGAACGACACGTTGATCTCCCGTCAGTGGGGGGTCGGTAAAGGGGTTGAAAGCCGGCGGGAAGGCGCAGTCGTCGCACTTAGCGCCGATCCGGAAACAGGTGCCAAGCGAGGGCGGCCCGTGGGAGGCAGTCCGTTGGCGCCTGCTCAGGGGCGTAAAGATTCGGCGGCAGACGAGTCAGTCGCTGTCGGGGTCCAGGTAGAAATCGATGCCCTGGCTCTCGACGCTGGCGGTCACCGTGACCAGGTAGTCGCCGGTCCCGGCAAGTGCCCGGGTCAAGTCCGCGCGGACGAGGGCTTCGGCCGCGGTGGTGGCGTCGGCGGGAGTGTCGTGTCCGCGTAGCCACATCTCGTACTCGTGCCGCCAATGAATTCGCCATCCGTCCTGATCGACGGTGGCGTTCTGAGGGATGCTCCAGCCGTACGCGGTCCACGGCCGTGCCTCGTCCGGGTTGATCGTGGTGGCGGCGCGCATCCTGTGTCGCGCGGCGTCGCCGGCATCCTCGGCGGTGCCGTCGCCGACCGGCAGTGTGAGGTCGGCGGTCACCGTGATGTGGTGTGCTTGAGGCAGGGGGTCGAGGCCGAGGTCGACGAGGAACTGGTTGACTCGCTGTGCCGCGTGCTGGTGTACGCCGCCGAACTCGTCGTCGACCAGGGCGCGAATCGCACGAGCCCGGATGCTTCGCCGCAGGCCCGCGAGGGCCTGTACGGCAGCATCACGCGCCGCCGTCGCAGCGGCAAGCTCATCGCCGTCTGTTAACTGGACCGCGACGTCCGCGGGTTGCGCATGTATGCCGACGGGGTCCGGTGTGGCCTCGTCAGGGCTATCGGTGCACTGCCAGGTCGGCGTGGTCAGGGTGATGCCGGCCTCAGCCAGCGCCCGCCGATGGGTGTCCATCGTCGTGCGAGCGATCTCGCGCGCGTCCGCCTGCCGGACCGCCGTGGCCCAGGTGTCAAGCATGACCTGCACGGTGATCGTGTACCGCTGCCGCCCAGGTGCGTCGCCGCCGGGTGCGCGTGCCACGTGGATGACGTGTTGCGGGTAGACGGCAATCGCCGGCTGCAGCTGGCGTAGTTCGTCCGGTATACCCCAGCGCCCTTGCTGGCGGGCCTCTTCATGGTTGGTGTGCGACCGCGTGTATGACAGCTGCGCTTCGCCGGAGATGGTCCACCGTTGCGGCAGCGGATCCAGGCCCCATGTCGCGAGGGCGTCCTCGCATCCCGGCCGGCAAATCAGCCTGCTGTGGAATGCGGCGATGAGGACGGAGCGGGCCTCGACGGCCAGCGCCGTCCGCTGCTCGACGGCGGCCGTGGTTTCGGAATGCAGAGCACGGGCCTGGTCCGCCGGGCTCCCGCCGGTCATCGCTGCACCACCCGGCTGTCGGTAGAAACCGAGGGCATGCCCGTGGCCAACCCGGCGTGTGCAGCCACCTGAACAGGGGGCATGACGTGAGCCGGTTGCACGTCGGCGGGTTCGACGACCACCGGGATTGTGCTGCACAGGAGGTCGGGCGAGGTGGGGTGACGGAGGTCGGCTTGGACCTCACCGTCTGTCAGGTGTCGGGTGGGACGACGCATGTTGTCCTCCGTAGGACAGCAAGGAGGCGGCCACCGGTTGGTGGTCGCCTGAAGGGATGGATGAGCCGCACCCTGGTCGCGCATAGGCGAGGGCGTGGGGTTGGTGCGTGCCAGGTCCGAGACTGGCGGCGGCGGCCGACCGTTGCTGGTGGGCGCGATGCCGTCGCGCGAGACGTCAGATCAGAGGCACGTGAAAGTAAGGAGAGTCCTCAAGCTAGCCGCTCCCGGAGCGCCGTCGACGGGGCTGTCAGGAACGGCCTCCTGGCCGAACCTGACAGCCCCGCGACCTGCGACCTCGTATCGGGTCTGCTGACCCAGCAGAACTTGCCGGGACGGGACTGAGGCCCGACAAGCTATCTCGTCAGCGGCTTGGTCAAGCCCTCTTCGGCGTCGGCTTGCCAGGTCCGATACTCCTGAACCTGGTAAGGCTCCTAAGGACGGCGGAGGACCAGCACGTCTTCGTGCGCAACCAGGTGCACGGGGATACCGTCGTCGCGGCTGCGGCGGACCGCCATCATTCCGAACATGCTGGCCCGGTGCACGACCCTCCCGTCGTGGACGGCGGCGAGCATCGCCGCCGTGCGCTCGACCGGGACCAGCCCGGCTGACCGTGCGGCGGCGAGCAGCTCGCCGGGCAGGTCGATCAGGTCATCGCGTTGCCGACGTACCGGCCGGGAGGTGATCACGACGAATCCGCCGGGACGCAGCAGCTGATAGCAGGCCGACAGGATGGAGGCGAACCCGTCGAGCAGGCGGGACCACCCCGCATAGGCGAGATTGCCACGCTCCCGGTCCCCATACAGGTGGTCCCGCTTGCGTACACCGGTCCTCGACGTCTGTACGAGTCCATGCGTCCCGCGCCCGTACGGCGGCGAGGTAAGCACGAGACTCACCCTGCCGACCGCAGACGCGGGCACCAGGTCGAGCAAATTGGTGGCGTCCCCGGTGATCACCGTGGCCGTGCCGGCAGCGCCCTGCGACGCGGCGAGGGCGACGTTGGCCTCGGCGAGTGCTGTGTAGGAGGGCTCGATGTCGATCCCAATGCCCTGCCGGCCGACGTGCATGGCCTCCACCAACGTGGTGCCGCACCCGCACATCGGGTCAAACACCACGTCGCCCAGCGCGGTGTATTTGCTGATGGCGTGCGCGGCCAGGTGAGGCAACATTTTGGCCGGATGGCTGGAGGATTCCCGGACGTAGCGGCCTCGCCGCTGGTCGCGGGCGGGTATCTGGCACGTCAGCCACAGCGAAGTGATCGGCAGGCTCTCAGCCATCGGCGCCCCCGCCCCCTACCGCGCTGCGGGTCAAAATCAGCACGTCGGTGTGGATGGCCAACTGCGCCTGCTGACCACGCCGGGGCGGCCGATCGGCCGCCACGATGTGCTGCAGGTACGCCAGCCCGGCCCGCTTCGCGGCGATGACGACGTCGACCGGCAAGGCGACGTCGCCGTGGGCCAGCAACACCGCCACGCAGCCGCCCACCACGAGATGAACGCGGCAGCGGAGGAAGAACTCGACCGCAGAGGCGTCGGCAACCGGCCAGCCAGTCACAATCAGCGTCGCCGGCTCACGGCCCCAGCCGACCTGGCGGGTCGCCTGCAGCTGACTGCGGCGGTGCGCCGCGATGATCGCGCGCGCCAACTGCGGTCCTTCGACCAGATCGACGATGAGGTCGGACGGGTGAGTGAGGTTGTAGACCAACCGCACCCCCATCGCGTTGGACATGGTCTCCCCTTCATGCGGGGCGGGGACCGGCCAGACAGTGATCGGCACGGGCGGGTCGCCGGGCACCACGTCCCCCACGGGAACCGGCGCACGGTGATGGTTTCTGTTGGTCATGGGCGCGGTGGCCCCCGAACCGGCGGACGTACTGACGATCCCCAGTGCGCCGCTGACAGGCCGATCGAACCCGTCCCTGACCTGACAGCACCGGTCAATCGGGCCGATCTGACAGCCACGTCAGCGTGCCGGCGGTGATGAACACAATGGCGAACCTGACACGACCGGTCACGACCTATCCGGGTCTGACAAACGCTCATGCTGTCAGGCCGGGCTGCCCCAATCGGAGGTCTCGGAGCCTTCGCACCGGGCGAAGCGGCCCCGTCAAGGGAGACATCACCATGGCAACGACCACCCGCGTGAGAACGGCCAGCACGGCGCTGACCACCGCCGAGAAAGCTTTCGATCTGCTGACCTGCGAACCCGCACCGCTGGTGTTCGACGCCCGGCCGGTGCCGGGCCTGCCAGACACCACGATGCCGCTGAACGAGCTACGCAAGCTGCTCATGTTCGGGCGCTACGACAGCGACAGCACCGACGAGTTGTGGCGGCAGCTGGCCCACCACGCCCGCGAATGGGGACCGGCCTGGGTCGTCGGCGCGATCGGCGTGGCCTTGCCCGCGCTAACGCACCTCGCGGCGAAGATCAGCCGCGGCTACGCGCGTCACGCCGACGACGTCGACTCCGAAGTCCTAGCCGGCTTCTTGCAATCTCTGCGCAGTGCGGACCTCGATCCGCCCCGACTGTGGCTGCGGCTGTGCTGGGCGGCCTGGCGCGCTGGAGCCGCGATCGTTAGAGCCGACGACGGCGAGGAACTGCCGCTGCACCTGTCCACCGGGTCGCGTTCACCGAGAATGCCTTACGGGCATCCGGACCTGCTGCTCGGCCGGGCAGCCGCCGCCGGCCTGATCACGGCCGAAGCCGCGGAACTGATCAGCGCCACCCGGTTCGGCGACGCCCTGATCGAGGAACTGGCTGCCGAAAAGGGCGTGACCGGACCAGCCCTGCGGATGCGCCGCCGCCGCGCCGAACGGGTCGTAGCCGCCGCCGTCACGCGGGGCGACCTGTCCGGCCCGAGCCCCTCAGGCCAAGCTCATACGGTAGATACGCCGTAACAGATGAAGACCCGAGCACAGCGACTATCAGGGCGGCAATGCTCGTCGCGTGCCCGAGGCCATGACGCCCGTCGCCGAACCGACTCCGCTCGGCGGCGGGCGCGTGGCGTCGCTGCGCCAATTAGCTAGCAGGCGTGTAGCAACCTGGTGCTTGGAACGGCGGCCCGAACGGGTAACAGCCCCAGTTTGCGAACGTTGAGGAAATGCTCTTCACGCCGTAGACGGAGTACTTCCAGTTCGACGGCGACCCGCCGCAGCCGACATGGACTGTCCACGGCGGCGTTACGCCTGACTTGCTGAAGACACTCGTGCCTGACGCCCATCCCGATCCCCCGGCTGCCTGAATCCAGACTCCCACCACAGGCCCGGTGCCCTGATTGCAGACAACATCGCCCGAGACAGTCACGGCCGCCGCAGCCGGCTGAGCCACTGCAACCACGCCGGCGCCAGAGAGCGCCGCGACCAGCGTTGCCGATGCTGCGACGCGACGGAGCATGTTCCCGGCTCTACGCATATCCAACTCCCTTCGAATGCACCGAGATCACCATGTCGGTGCGCTGCGAATGTGTCCTCACAACCGTCGATGACTTCAGACCTACCGGGAAGTGGTCACGTTCGATCCGGACGGAGCCCGTACAGCGGAACGGTCACCGGCGCAGCCGTAGCGGATGTCTGGCCTTATGCGGAGCGGCAGGAATCCATGTCGGCGGCCCGGCAATCATCGGAAGTGGGCCTTGGGCGACGAGCGACCAACCTGCTGGACGGCGTCCTGCCGCTGCTGTCGCAACCGCCATGCCGGGCTTGTCGGGACACTTGCTGCAGTCGGTAACCAGGGCCGTGCCGAGCCAATTCGCCTGGTCCATCACCCACCCGGAACTGTAGGCGCCCGGCCCCCGCCAGCCTTGCCGTAGTGGTCACGGCGACGGATTGCATCGACAGCGTCCGGGCGTTGTACGGATCCAGCCTGTTCGGCCTCGGCGGATTGACACGTGCTGGTGCCTACGCTGGACGGACTGTCGGCGGGCCTGCGCCTGTGCGAGGCAGGCGGCGATCGGGCGGCGATGTTTGCGCCCGCCCGGTCGCCGCCGCCCCGGCCTATCCCCCTCGGCTGGCATGCGGCGACGGTGTGAAGCAGTGCTTGCGCCGTCCGCTCGCCGTTCCTGCGGAGCTCCGGCGGCGTGGAGGTGCATGATCGCGGTGCATGCCTGTTGTCGACGTCATGCGGCGGCTGACTATGGGCTTCATCCCTGCCGCGACTGGATGGTCGTCGGGTTGTGTGGTGGCGCGCGGTCGGGTGCATCGCCGCCCTACAGGTTTCGATGGCACGGTCAGGCGATGTTGCTCCAAGCGCCGTGGAGGTCCACCGCGCCTGGCCGGAATGGGCTGCCGAAGGGACCAGCCGGATCCGCGCCCAGCAGGTTAAGGCACTCGGTGACAATCAGGTCCTGCCCGTTGACCCATCGGGCGACGGTCGGACGCCAGCTCTCCAGCTCGTACGTCGATCCCGTCAGCCAGTTCCCGTCTTCCTTCGGGAAGATAATCCACGAGTTCAGCTGGTGGCACTCCAGCTGGTCCCAGATGGTGTCGGCGAGCGCTCCGTACAGGCCGGGCACACACCGCTGGATTGCGTGCCACTGTTCGACGACAGCGTCGCGCGGGTCCAGCGCGAAGGCGGCGTGCCAGCGTGCCTCGCTGGTGGGAGTGAGCACGATCTGGAACTGATCGTCGTCCCACGGGACACGTTCGATCTTTTCGACGAACTTGCCGGCCCCGCACGGGGCGGCGGCGTTCGCCGGCATCGCGACGGCCACTAGGCCGAACGTTGCCAGCACCATGGCCGTGACCACGGCGATCACTTTACGCTTCAGTCGGTTCATGGAAGATCACGAGTCCCTTCGTTCTATCGACTCTCGTCCAGCTGTCGCGTGTTGAGTCGGCGACAGGCCAGGTCTACTTTGCCCTGTTCATCGCCGGGCTAGGCGGCGGCAATGAAAGGTCGTACGGATTCCCGACAGCTGCCGTACGTCCGCAACCGCACTCACCCGGGTAGCGTCGCCGTTACTCGGAGTTGTTCTTCCTCGATGAGGAGCAGTGGTGACCGGCAGTGTCGATCACGAACGCCCTGACCCCTACCAAATCCGGACGCGCGACGACTTCGTCGCCGGACTGCGGCGGCTTAAGGGCGAGACCGGACACTCAGTCCGGGAACTGGCAACGCAGCTTGAGCGGGCCGCCGAGGACGCCGGTGATGGCACGGCACGTCCCCGAGTGGCACCGCCGCCGAGGTCCGGCACCCTTGGGGACTGGTTCGCCGGCCGTACCTTGCCGCAGCCAGCGAGCCGTATCCACTTTGAACGACTCCTGAACCTCCTCGGCGTACCAGGGCAGGAAGAAATTGAAGCGTGGTGGGCGGCGTGGCGGCGGGCACGCAAGGGCCGCCCCGTCGGCGAGGCGGAGCCGTACCGGGGCCTGCGCAGCTTCAACGACGAAGATGCCGAGTGGTTCTTTGGTCGCGACAGGCTCCGCACTGAGTTGCTGGACATGACCGAGCGACTGCGAGTCGACGGCGGGGGCATACTGCTCGTCGTCGGCGCGTCGGGATCGGGCAAGACCTCGCTAGTCAACGCCGGGCTGGTCGCCTCGCTGCGCGACGGCGGGCTGCCCGGCAGCGCAGCATGGCCGGTCCTGCAACTCGCCGTGACTCAGCACCCCTGTGTAGAACTGGCCCGATCGCTCAGCACCGAACTCGGCGAGGACGCCGTAAAGGTCGAACGGATATTGCAGGAGGATCCACAACGCTGCGGTGAGCTGACGCGGCGAGTGTCGGCACGGGCAGCGGACGCCGAACACGTCGTGATCGTGGTCGACCAGCTCGAGCAGACGTTCGCCGCCTGTCCAGACGAGGTGGAAATCGACCGGTTCGTCGCGGCGTTGTGCGCTGCGGGCACGGCAGGCGGCGCGCTGGTCATCCTGGGATTGCGCGCGGATTTCTATGGCCGGGTGCTGAGTCACCCGGACCTAGCCCGGGCCGTCCGCGGCCGCCAGATCACCGTCGAGCCGATGACCGAGGACGAGCTGCGGGAGGTGCTGACCCAGCCGGCACGGAAGGCCGAGCTCGACGTCGAACCGGCGTTGATCGAGCGGCTGCTCGGCGACGCAGGCATCCGCGGACGCCGCGCCGGTCATGAGGTCGGTACGCTTCCGCTCATATCCCACGCGCTGTACACCACTTGGGAAAAGCGCCAGCAGGGGAATCTGACACTGGAGACGTACCTGGCGCTGGGAGGTCTGGAAGGTGCCGTCGCGGAAAGCGCCAACATCGTCTACCGGGAATTGCCCCCACTCCAGCAGGCACTCGCAAGGCGCATGTTCCTCAGCTTGGTCCAGGTCAACGTCGGTACCGCCGACACCCGCCGTCGACTGCCACTCACTGAATTGTTCGCCAAATTCGGCAGCGACATCGAAGATGTCTTGGACCGCTTCGTCGAACAACGCCTCGTCGTGGTGGATGCCGACGCTGTTGAGATCACCCACGACGCGCTACTCACGGCATGGCCGCAAATGCGGCACTGGCTCGCCGAAGGGAGAGACGGACTCGTAATCGCCCAGCAGCTCGACGCCGCGGCCGATGCATGGCGTCAGGAAGACCGCGACAGGTCCGGGCTGATTCAGGGCACCCGCCTATCAGCCGCGAAAGCTTGGGCCGCCGCCAACCCGGACGACGTCCCGCCTCCCACGGCCGAATTCCTCAGCGCGAGCATGCGCGAGACCCTCCGCAGCTCTCGCCGCCGGACCTCCGCAGTGGTGGCCTTGACGATCTCGCTCCTGTGCGCCATTGTCGCCGCCGCGGTAGCCCTCGTACAGCGCGACCTCGCTCGCGACGCGCAGACCACCGCCGAGGTTGAACGCAACAACGCTCAATCCCGGATGGTCGCCACGCGGGCTAACCAACTGCGCGCCCGAGACCCATCGCTGGCTCGTCAGCTCTCGCTCGCCGCGTACCAGATTGCGCCAACCGTCGAGGCACGCTCCAGCCTGCTCGACGCCACTGCGGTCCGGCCGGCCATCCGGATGGGCACCGGCGACAGCAACCGCATCATGTCGGCCATCACGTACAGCCCCGACGGGCGCACGCTCGTCGCGGCGGCCGACGACGTGATTGAACGGTGGGATGTAACCACCTACGGGCATCCGCGCCGTCTGGACCGCCTGACGTCCGGCACCGCAAGCCGCATCTCCGCCCTCGCATTCACACCCGACGGGCTGCTGCTGGCGGCCGCCGCCGCCGATGGCACGATCCGCCTTTGGGACCTCCGGGATCTCACCCGTCCTCGTCCCGTCGGCGAACCGGTGCCCGCGTTCGGCGGCAAGGCCCACGCCGTCACTTTCAGCCCCGACGGTCGGCTCTTGGCAGCAGCAGGGGCCTCAGCCAAAGCAGAAGACGGCGGCACCGCCCGCATCTGGACCGTCGCGGACAACGGGTCCTTGACACCCGTTGGCCAGCCGCTGTCCGTCGGAAACGGAGCCGGCAAGTCCGTCTCCTTCCACCGCAGTAACCAGTTTCTCGCCATCGGTACCGAAGCCGGATCCGTCGGTGTCTGGGACGTCAGAAACCCAGCCAACCCGGTCCTGGCCGCCACCCCGGCCGATGGCCCAACCAAGGCTGTCGGCCAACTTGCGTTCAGTCCCGACGGCAACATCCTCGCGGCAGGCAGTGCGGACTTCACCGCCTACCTATGGACCACGACAGACCCGCGCACTCCACGGCGGCTCGGCATGCCCCTCACCGGTGCCACCAGCTGGATCAATGCCGTTACGTTCAGCCCGGACAGCGCACAAGTCGCCGTCGCCAGCTCCGACACCGCTCTCGGTGTTCGCATTGTCGACATCCGCAGCAGCCGCACCATCGCTACCTTGCCCCATCCTGCGCCGGTCACCGCGGTCAAGTTCAGCCCTGACGGTCGCACCGTCGCCACCAGCGCCAACGACGGCGTCGCCCGCATCTGGCCGATACCCGGCCCGGTTCTGGCCATGCCCTACACAGTCAGCGCCGCCCGGTTCAGCCCCGACGACCGCACACTCGCCGTGGGCAGTGCCGGCACGGCGCTCATCGACGTCACCGATCCGACTTGGCCGAAACCGTCTGCGACCACGCTAGCCAGTCCGGACGGCTTTTCCTCCTCCGTGTCCTACACGCCCGACGGCAACCTCCTCGCCGTCGCCCACGGCCGCTCCGGAACGGTCCAACTCTGGAACGTCACCGACTCTGCTCACGCGATCGCCGTCGGCCAACCTCTGCAGGCCCATTCCAAACAGATAGAAGCCATGACCTTCAATCCCAGTGGCCAACTGCTGGCTACCGGCAGCCGCGACGAGACTGTGCGGATCTGGGACCTGCACGACCCAGCCAGCCCACGCCTAGTCGCCACCCTCGACGGATTCACCGGCTACGTCTACGGCGTCGCATTCAGCCCAGACGGCCGCCTGCTCGCCGCAGCCAGCGCCGACAAGACCATCCGCATGTGGGACATCTCCAACCTCAGCGCCATTGCCTCGGTTGGCAACCCCGCTATCACCTTGGACCACTACGCATACTTCGCAACGTTCAGCCCGGACGGGCGAACACTCGCCGCGGGTGGCGGCGACAGCGCAGTCCACCTGTTCGACCTAGCTGATCCGGCACACCCGACACCGATAGGTACACCACTTCAGGGCCCGACCGACTACCTTTACAACGCCGTCTTCACACCCGACGGCGGCACCCTGGCGGTCGCCGTCACCGATGGCACCGTAAGGCTTTGGGATGTGCGTGACCCCGACAAGCCCAAACTCACCGCAACACTTACCGCGCCCACTGGCGCCGTATACACCCTGGACTACCAGGCCCAAGGCGACCTGCTGGCAGCCGGCGGTGCTGGCAACACCACTTGGCTATGGCACACCGACCCGCGCAACGCCGCCGCGATGGTCTGCGCAACGGTCGGTGACGCCATCACGCCGCAGGAGTGGCGGCAATACGTGCCTGACTGGCCATATCGCCCCACGTGTTGAACTGTGATGGGGTGCGGGCGTTCGCCCGCACCCCATCAACCGACATCAGCAGCCGCTCACGCCGGGGATCCAGTTGGCGTAGCCCGTGTTGATGTAGTAGTCCGACGCGAACCCCTCGGGGCGGCCAGAGCCACCTTCCCAGACGATATAGTCCCACACCGGGTCGCCACCGATGTTTTGTCCACTGCGCTGGCAGACGATCCGCACCGGCGTGTACGCCGGAACGAACGCGACGTAGGTGCAGCTCGTGCTCGGCGACTGGTTCGTCGGGTGGTAGCAGTCCCGGATCGTCACGCCGCTGCTGCCGGTCGTCGCGGCGAACCAGCTGGCCTGGGCCGCCGTGGCCGGTACCACGACACCAGCACCGGCGGCTGCGACCGCCAGGCCGACCGCGACGGCCGCTCGTCGGATACGGGTTGAGGTAGACATGAGCACCCTCCTTCGGAATGTCACGGCGACGCCGGACAATTGGAGTACACCGAGTCGAAGAGCTGTCGGGAAAGCTCCGCCGCCGCCCCGTACGGCCGCCGTACGCTGCGATACAGACCCGTACGGTGGTGGTTATTAGGCCACTTGGTCGCAGGAAGCAGTTCGGCGCGAGGGACGTGCCGCGCACGTCCATGGCCGCTGCCGCGTTCCTAACGACCCCGTGCACAGTTGCCGGGCGGGCCCGTCGCCTCATCGGCGCTGAGTTACGGCTAACGCCTTGAGCGGCCTGGTGTCGTTCTCGGTGCAGCCGGTGGTTGTGGTCGGATCGCAGGCTGGCGATGTCGCGGATGGTGGCGTCGAAATGCTCGCACCGGCCGTGGTAACGGGCCAGTATTCGCCAGTTCTTCAGGTGTCCGATCACATGCTCGACGCGGATCCGTTGCGACAGGTGCCTTTGCAGACGGTGTCGTAAGGGGCAATGAGGCTCGGTGGCAGTGACTTCTGGCGTTTGCGCGGTTTGGGCTGCGGTGTGATCACCACGCCGGTGGTGTCGGCGCCCAGTCCTCGGATAGCCGCGCACACCGCATCTGACAAGTGGGATCACCACCCGCGCTGACCGTCAGATCCCGCAGGCGTCGGATAGCTGCCCTCCGAAGGACGGCCTACCTGCCGTCCAGTTTCACTCGGAGCACTCACTTGGCTCCCTTCTTGTGCCGCACGTCGATCCCCTACTGGTCTCGGCACACGGCCGTCTCGTTCGAGGGCCCGACACGGTCACTTGGCGTTTCGATCCGCGCCAGGTTTTCCGGTTAGCGGTCGCAGGGGGACTACGTGGGTCGCTGACTGGTCTTGTCAGGTCGTGACAGGGGCCAGGCGAGTTCGATCGGTCTGACAACCGAGATCTAGGCGGTGCATGTCATCCATGGCATGTCCGCCCGGTGGGGATCTCCCATCCGGTGAGGCCAATGGTCCGGCACGGCTGGCGCGGCGTACTGACACCGCAACCCTTCGCCCACAGCAAGGGAGGAGCGCCCCCACCGGCCCAGTCGAAGCTTCGCCCTGGTCCCCACCGCGGCGGCCCGCAGAAGTCCTGTGGAGCGTCGCAATGCATACAGCTCTGTCAGTTCTGTCCGACCTCGCCGCCGCCACACCCACGCCGACGCCGGCCCCGACGCCCAAGAGCATCAACGACGTCATCTCCTCGATCACCGCGTGGATCATGGGAATCATCGCGCTGGTAGCGACGATGTTCCTGGTCATCGGTGGCCTCCGCTACATGGCCGCCGGCGGTGACCCGGCCCAGGTCGAGCAGGCGAAGGGCAACTTCAAGTCCGCCTTGATCGGCTACGCGTTGGCGGTTCTCTCCCCCGTGATCCTGCAGGTGCTGCAGGGCATCATCGGCGGCTGAGGGCAGCGGTCATGGTCGATTGGATGATGAATGGCTTGGTGGAATGGCTCGCCGATCGGCTGCAAGACCTCCTCGGCGGGCTCCTGGCCTATCTGACGTCGTCGATGTTCCTGTCGCCGGACGTCACGGTGTTGCCGCAGGTGCAGACCATCGCCGCGAAAAGCGCCCTGGTCGTCAACGCCTGCTACGTCCTCGCGCTGCTGGTCGCCGGCGTCGTGACGATGACCAACAGTTCGGTTGAGGTCCGATACGGCGTCAAGGAACTCGTGCCACGCCTCGTCGTCGCGTTCATCCTGTCGAACGTCGCGGTCCCGCTGTGCGCCGTACTCATCGATGTGGCCAACGCATTGACGGTGGCCATGGTCGGCACTGCGGCGCCGACCACGCAAGCGGTCACGATGGCCCGCACTCACGTGGCCGCCGCCCTCATCGATCCTGCCAACGCCCTCATCGCCCTGGTCATCGGGCTGTTGATCGTCGGGCTGATGTTCACCCTCGTCACCGGTTGGGTCGTCCGCGTTGCGGTGCTGGTCATCCTGGCCGGGCTCGCCCCGGTCGCGCTGGCCTGCTACTGCCTGCCCTGGACGCAACCCACCGCCGACCTGTGGTGGCGCAGCCTGCTGGGCTGCCTCGGCACCGCCGTGCTGCAGGCCATCGCGTTCTCCACCGGCATCCAACTGCTCACCGACCCGGACGCGAGCATCCCGGTCCTGATCGGTCTGCCAGGCTCGGACGTGTTGAACCTACTGCTGGTCGCAGTGGTTCTGTGGATGACGGTCAAGATCCCCGGGATGATGGGCCGCTACGCCACGGGCAAGGGGTCGCCGAACATCGGCGGGATTCTGCTGCGGGCAGTGGTCATCCAGGGCATCACCCGCCGTCTCCCGCTCGGCGGGCTTGGACGTGCCACCTTGCGAGGTGGGCGATGACGATCGAAGACAACGTCCCGCGCGCCGTCGTCCCGGCCAACGTCAACGAGCCCGACCGCATCGCGTTCGGGCTGACATTTCGGCAATTGGGCATTATCGGCGCTGCCGGCCTCGTCGGGTCCGGGGTCTACCGCACGTTCGGGCAGCTGCTGCCGCAGGTGGCGTGGATCGTCGCCGGGGCGATCGTGTTCGCGGTGGCGGTCGTGGTGGCGCTCGGCCGCCGTGACGGCCTGCCGCTGGACGTGTGGCTGCGGCACGGATTCGCGCTCAGCCGCAGGTCGCGCACTCTCACGCCGGGTAGGGCTCGGGCCAGCTCGGTCGCGGTCGTGGCCGGCCAGCCGAGCCTTCCGGCGCCGCTGCGTTCTCCGGTCACGGCGGTCAGCCCGACCGGAGTCCTGACCAGTGAGGGCAGCGGCAAGGTCCTGATCGCCTGCGGCACGACGAACATCCACCTGCGCACCGGCGGTGAGCAGGGCGCGCTGTTGGAGGGGTTTGGTCGGTTCCTCAACAGCCTGACCGGGCCGGCGCAGATCGTCGTGGCGGCGCAGCGGCACGACCTGACCGTCTACGCGCAGGCAACTGCCGACCACGCACCACGACTGACGCACCCGGCGTTGCAGGCCGCCGCCGCCGACTACGCCGAGTTCCTGCTCAACCTCGACAGCCAGCGCGATCCGCTGCGCCGGCAGGTCCTCGCCGTCGTCACCGGAGAGCTCGGGGCCGACGCGGCGGTGCGCGCGCTGTCCGGGCTCGGTGTCGAAGCCGCAGCTCTGGACGGGCCGGCTGTCGCCGCCGCGCTCGCCGGCGCGGTCGATCCGTTCTCCCCGCCGGTGCCTGGCCCACGTGCGGTACCCGGCACCCCGATCACCCTGCGGAGCACTTCATGAACCTGTTGAAAAGGCCCAAGACGAGTGACGCGGGCGGGGAGGCGATGCCCTCCCCCGCCGCGTTGTCGGTCACGCCGTGGCACGTGCAGGTCGGCGACGGGTACGCCGCCACCTACGCGGTGTGCGGTTATCCGGCCGAGGTCGGCCCAGCCTGGTTGGACCCGCTGCTGTCCTACCCCGCACGGGTCGACGTCTCGGTGCACCTGGACCCAGTGGCGCCGCAACTGGCCGCGCCGATGCTCAAGCGCCAGCGCGCCCGCCTCGAATCCTCACGCCGCCTCGATGCCGACCAGGGACGCTTGGGTGATCCCACGGTCGAGGCGGCAGCGGCCGACGCCGCCGACCTCGCTGAACGGGTCGCCCGCGGCGCGGCGAAGCTCTTCGACACCGGCATCTACGTCACCATCCACGCCCGGACCCTCGATGAGCTGCGCACCGTCACCGCGGGCGTGAAATCCGCCGCAGCCAGCGTCCTACTGGACCTGCAACCGGCCACGTTCCGGCACCAACAGGGCTGGATCTCCACTCTGCCGGTCGGCGTGGACCCGCTACGGATGCGCCGCATCCTCGACACCACCGCCCTCGCGGCGGCGTTCCCCCTCGCCTCGGCGGACCTCGCCGCCCCAGTCCTCGGCACCATCGCCGCGCCCGAAGGGCTGCTGTACGGGGTCAACACGACCAGCAACGGGGTCGTGATCTGGAACAGGTGGGCGCAGGACAACCACAACTCGGTCGTCCTGGCCCGCTCCGGCGCGGGTAAGTCGTACTTCGTCAAACTGGAGGTCCTGCGGAACCTCTATCAGGGCACGGTCGTGTCCGTCATCGACCCCGAAGACGAGTACGCCCCCCTGGCCGAACACGTTGGCGGCACGGTTGTTCAGCTCGGCCAGCCGGGCGTACGGGTCAACCCGCTCGATCTGCCCGCCGACCACCGGGCCGACACCCTCACCCGACGCGGCCTGTACCTGCACACCCTGATCTCGGTCATGCTCGGTGCGGCACCGCCGCCCGGCGAACGCGCCGCCCTGGACCGGGCTATCACCGCCACCTACGCCCGCGCCGGGATCAACGGCGACCCGGCCACCTGGACGAAACCCGCGCCGCTGCTGCGGGACCTCGCCGACATGCTCGCCGACGACGACGACCCGGCCGCCGGGCAGCTCGCCGCCCGACTCACACCGTGGACGGTCGGGAACTTCGCCACCCTGTTCGACGGGCCGACCACGACCGTCCCGCGAGGGCACCTGGTGGTGTGGTCGCTGCGGCACCTGCCCGACGAGCTGCGCACGGTGGGCACACTGCTGGCGCTCGACTCGATCTGGTCGGGCATCGACACCCCCGCCACCGCCGCCCGCCGGCGACGGCAGCTCGTCGTGGTGGACGAAGCCTGGCTGCTGATGCGCGACGGCGAAGGCAGCCGGTTTCTGTTCCGGATGGCCAAGGCAGCCCGGAAGCGGTCCGCCGGCCTGTGCGTGATCACCCAGGACGCGGCCGACGTGCTGTCGACCGACCTCGGCCTCGCCGTGGTGTCCAACGCCGCCACGCAGGTCCTGATGCGCCAGAGCACGCAGTCCATCGACGCGGTGTCCGAGGCGTTCGGCCTGACCGCCGGGGAATCGCGGCTGCTGCTGTCGGCACCACGCGGCGAGGGGCTCCTCGTCGCCGGTCGTAGCCGGATCCCGTTCCGTGCGGTGGGGTCGGCGGCCGAGCACAGGCTTGCCGTAACCGGGATCGGGGAGGCCGACTGATGACCACCCCGACCTGGCCTACTGACATCGGGCACTGGATCATCGCCCGGCCATGGCTCGGCTTCCTCGCCGCCGCCGCGATCGTCGCAGCGGTGTCAGGCCACGACCAGCTACTCACCTGGCGGCACCAACGGCTCGCGGCGGGCGCGCGGTGGCTGACCATCGCCGCACCGCCGGAGGTTAGCGCCGAGGCCGCCGCCGCGTTCTGGACAACGCTCACCGGCGTGCTGACACCATCGGTGTGGCGACGCAGGATGTATGGGTACCCACACGTCGGGTGGGAGTACACCTGGACCGGCCGTGCCCTGACCATCCGGGTCTGGGTGCCAGGCACCGTGCCGCCCGGCGCGGTCGAAGCCGCCGTCCGGGCGGCCTGGCCCGCCGCGACCCTCGCGACCGCGGATGCCGCCGTGCCGATCCCCGCCCAGGTGGGTGAGCAGGTGGGCGGGGCGCATTGGCCGCAGCACACCGACGGGCTGCCGCTGCGCAGCGAGCACGACACCGACCCGCTTCGGGCGTTGCTTGCCGCCGGGGCCGAGGTCCGCCACCGCGAACACGCGTGCGTGCAGATCCTCGCCCGCCCGGCACCCGCCCGCCGGGTGCGGGCGGCCCGCCGGGCGGCGGCCACCACCAGCAACCATCCCCACGGGCGGCCCGACATGGCCGCCCAAGCTGTTTCGGGTGCGACGCGCTGGGCCATCGAACCTCTGCTGTGGCTCCTAGAAGTCTTCATGCCCGGCCCGTCCCGGCCGCACAGCCCGGCACGAACCCCAACGGGGCGGGCAGCCGAACGGGACCCGGTAGTCACCGCCGACGCCCGCACCATCGTGGACAAGGCCGTGCGGGTGCCGCACTTCGAGATCGCGGTCCGGTTCGCCGTCGCCGCCGACCCCGACCGCCTACCGGTGGACAAAGAACGGGCCAAGCAGGTCCGCGAACGGCTCGCTGGGCTCGGGCACACCATCGCCTCGGCCGCCGCGGCGTACACCGGCCCGAACCGGCTGCGGCGGATGAAGATGCCCCACCCGGTGGCCACGATCGCCGGACGGCAACTGCGGCGCGGGTTCCTGGCCACCGTCCCGGAACTTTCGGCCCTGGCCGCGCTGCCGCAAGACCTTGCCGTTCCGGGCCTCGACCGGGCGAGGGCCAAGGCCGTGCCGGCGCCCGTGCAGGTCCCCTCCGGCGGGCGGAGCGTGAAGGTGCTGGGCCGCTCACAGATCGGCCACCACAGCATCGGCCTCACTGTCACTGATGCCCGCCAGCACGTGCACGTCGTCGGCAAGACCGGCGTCGGCAAGTCCACACTGCTGCTGAACATGATCCTCGGCGACATCAAGTCCGGGCGCGGGACCGTGGTCATCGACCCCCGCGGTGACCTGATCACCGACATCCTCGACCGACTGCCCGCCTCCTACGCCAAGAAGATCGTGATCATCGACCCGGACCAGGAGAACCCCGGCTGCTTCAACCCCCTCGATGACGGCGGCGATCCGCACCTGGCCGTGGACAACCTCGTCGGCATCTTCGCCAAGATCTTTCAAGGGCAGTGGGGACCCCGGATGGACGACACCATGCGCGTCGCTTGCCTCACCCTGATGCGCCACGCGAAACCAACCCTGAGCCTGGTCCCGTCACTGTTGCAGGACCGGGACTTCCGGGCCCGGTTCACCCATGGGCTGGACGACCCGGACGGCCTCGGCGGGTTCTGGCTCTGGTACGACGGCATCAACGAGCAGTTCCGGGGCCAGGTCATCGCACCCGTCCTCGCCCGGCTCCGGGCCTTCCTGCTGCGGGACTTTGTGAAATCGGTGATCGGTAACGCCCACTCGTCGTTCGACATGGGCCGGGTCCTCGACGGCGGGGTGCTGCTCTGCCGGCTACCCAAAGGCATCCTCGGCGAGGAAACCAGCCGCATCCTCGGCTCGATGATCGTCGCCCGGGTCTGGCAGGCCGCCATCGCCCGCGCCAGCATCCCCGAAGACCAGCGCAAAGACGCCAACCTCTACGTGGATGAGTGCCACAACTTCCTCACGCTGCCCGGCAGCGTCGGGGACATGCTGGCCGAGGCCCGCGGGTTCCGGCTCGGGCTCGTCCTGGCGCACCAGGACCTGGCGCAACTGCCCAACGACATCGCCGCCGGGGTGTCGGCCAACGCTCGGACGAAGCTGTTCTTCAACGTCGACCCCGCCGACGCGCGGGACTTGTCCCGACACACCAGACCCGAGCTGGACGAACACGACCTCGCCCACCTCGACGTCTACACCGCCGCCGCCCGGCTGCTGGTCGGCAACCGGGAGCTACCCGCGTTCACCTTCGTGACCAACCCGCCGGCGCCGCCGGTGGGTGAAGCGACCGCGATCCGGCAGGAGTGCGCTACCGCCCACAGCCGCACCGGTGGTGAGCCGCCGATGCAGCAGCTCGCCCGTACCGCGATGAAGCGGCGCATGACCGACCGCGACCGCTGAGTACTCCGGCTCGCATAGGGGCTCGGCTGGGTGCAGCACCGGGGACTCGTCTGGGGGTGTCCGCGACACGAGGCCCCACACGAGTCCCACGCCCCTGGTCTGTCAGGTGCCTGACCTGCCCCAACCCGCCAGACGCCAGCACCGGAATCGAGATCAACTCATCCAGACTCCCTACGGGACTCTCTCTCCAGGGGTGTATCCACATGCCGCAATCGCGATCGGTCAGCCTCCTGTCCATCTATCCCCACATCACCAGCCGTGACCGTCGGCTTCTCCAGCTACTCGACGACCACCAGGTCCTCACCACCGATCAGATTCACCGCACGCTGTTTATCGCCCGACGAACCTGTCAGATCCGCCTCGGTGAGCTGACCGCTCTGGGCCTGCTGGACCGGTTCCGGTTCGCCCGCGCCGGGGGTGGTAGTCATCCGTGGCACTGGACGCTCGGCCACCAGGGGCACCGGTTTCAGGCCGCCGCTCACCGTCGGCCCGAACCCACCGTGCGCACCAGCCGTCAGAGCGTCGACCGGCTCTCGGCCAACCCGAACCTGACCCACCTGCTCATGGCCAACGAGTTCTTCGTCCGGCTCACCGTGCACGCTCGCCAGTACCCGCAGGCGCGGCTGGGCCGGTGGTGGTCCGAGACGATGACCACGAAGCAGTTCCGCACCATCACCGCCGACGGGCACGGCCTGTGGAGCGTCGCCGACGCCACGGTGGGGTTCTTCCTGGAGGCCGACACCGGCACCGAACCCCTCGGCCGGGTGGTGGCCAAACTCGACCGGTACGCGCAGCTGATCCGCCGCGGCGGCCCCCGCTACCCGGTGCTGCTCTGGCTGAGCAGCGAGCAACGCGAAGAGCACCTTCACCAACTCCTGCGCGGCCAGCGCGGCGACGTACCGGTCGCGACCGCCACCCACGACGCCGAACCGGCCGAAGCCGTCTGGCTCCCGGTGGACGCCACCGGCCGAGTCCGGCTCGCCGAGCTGCCCAGCGACCACGGGCAGCCCGTGGCGGACAACCCCAACTACGACGACGGTGTCTTCGTGCCCTGACAGACCCTGGCACGCACACGGCGGACCCTGTCAGCACAGCTCACAGGCATCATCGATAGTCCTGACAACGTCGGCGCTGTCAGGTCACGCAGCTACGGTGCAGCTTCTTCTTCTTTGCTCGCACCGCCGCCGCCTCTGGTCCCCCTCGGATCTGCCCGCGCCAGCGGGATCACCCACAGCCCACCCTCGGTCGGCTCGTGATCCACGCCCCGCGCCTTGCACGGCAGCTTTCCCGGTCCAGACGCCGCGCGTCGGTGGCACCACCGCGCATCCCCACTCCACGCCCTCTGTTTCGCGAAGGGAGCACCCCGTCATGCCCACGCCCACCCCGCTCGCCGCTTCGGTGATCACCGTCTGCTTCGCCCCCGGCGAGGACACCGACTGGTTCGCCGCCTCAGAGAAGGTCAACGATCTTCTGCACGCCAACGGCACCCCCGCCCGCCGCTACCACGTCCGCCACCGCCGCCTCATCGGCTGGCTGACCCGCTTCCTCGGCTACTACCTCCTCGACGCCGCCCGCCGCTTCGGCGCGGTCACCATGGCCGCAGGAGGCCGCAAGGGGCGCCTCGACCTGACCGGCACCGCCGCCACAGCCTCCCACTACGCCGCCCTGCGCTGGCGTGCCTGGAACACCCACATCGGCGCAACAACCCGTCCGGCCCGCCCCTTCGAGGACTACCTCGCCCAACACCACGCCGACCCGACCAAGGTCAGCGTGGCCGAGGCCCGCCGCCGCTTCGAGCAACAGCCACGCGTCCTGGCGATGCTCGCACTCTCCTTCGACCCGTACGAGCTGTCCGTCTACCAGGCCGGCGAAGCCACCTACGTCGGGCTGCACTGGCGCATCGCGCTGATCGGCGACGCGCTGATCACCACCGAAGGCCGCCTGCTCACCCCGGCCAGCGACTCCGTCGCCGACCGGTTCCGCTTCCTCAACGAAGCCTGCGCCTACCTGCGTGGCCTGCGCTCCAGCGCACGACTGTGCGCCGTCGCCATCGCCTAACCGCCTGAAGTACCGAAGGGCGGGGGCACGCCCCGGGCCGCCCGGCGCAGGCAGAGCCCCAACAACAGCCGCGGGCGAAGGACTAGCACGGGTTAAGATACCATGCCCCC